>NC_007614.1:2865818-3184243 GCF_000196355.1 Nitrosospira multiformis ATCC 25196 | reverse complement strand
CTTCACAGCTTATCCACAGGGAGAGCAAAAAATATCGGTTGACACAGGTCGCCGTAAAGAGTTGTAATGTCGAGTTTTTATTTATCATTATCAGGCACAGGGGAAATAATGAAACGCACTTACCAACCATCCGTGACGCGCAGAAAGCGGACCCACGGTTTCAGGGTCCGCATGAAAACCGCGGGTGGAGCGGCGGTAATCCGGGCTCGGCGCGCCAAAGGACGAGTTCGCCTCGGAGTGCAGTAACGTACGCAACCCGGGGACCCTATTATTCGTTTTCCTAAAACTCATCGCCTGCATAAGGCAGAAGAATTTTCCTCGGTCATCCGGTTCAGGTGTTCCATAGGCGGTGAATTGCTTCAGGTTTTCGCTAAGCCCAACGGTTTATTACATTCCAGGTTGGGATTGATAGTGGCAGGTAAAATCGAACGACTTGCCGTAAACCGGAACCGGGTGAAACGGGTGCTGCGGGAAGTGTTTCGTGCCCGCCAGGAGGATATGGCGGGCCTTGATCTGGTGATGCGTCTGCGTTGCCGTGCCAGCGATCGCAGTCCGGTGCAGTTGGCGGACGAAGCACGGCGTCTCATGATTCGATTGCAGCAATGTCGCGAATGATTATTGCGTTTATCAGGCTCTATCAATACTGCCTGAGTCCTTTCCTTGGACCCTCATGCCGGTTCAGTCCGTCTTGTTCGCATTACGCCTGTGAAGCGCTTGCCCGGCATGGGGCGACGCGAGGACTCGTTCTGAGCGTCTGGAGGATAATGCGATGCAATCCCTGGAGCCGGGGAGGATATGACCCCGTTCCTGCGGAACCCTTCCGTTGAATGTTTCTGGACGGTTTTTATCTGTCGTAAAAAAATAACTCGCAGAGCAAGATGGATACACAAAGATTCGTACTCTTCCTGATTTTTGCCACATCGCTGTTATTCCTGTGGGATGCGTGGCAGAAAGAACAATATCCTGCAACCCAGGGGCCGAAAACGGCCGTGCAGGGCACAGAAACGCAGGCCAATACAGGTACTGCAGGTACCGCCGAGACTCCGGTGCCAGGAGATCAGCTTGCTTCATCAGTTCCGCAAAGAGGCTCGACCGCGGAAAACGGTGCTCCTGTCAGGGCGGCGGGCAAGCTGGAATCCGGGGATAAAATCACGATCAAGACCGACATGGTGCTGGCGGAAATCGACACCGCAGGGGGCGATATTCGCCGCCTCGAGTTGCTGCATCAGCCTTCCAAGGAGGATAAAAACAAGCCTTTCGCATTACTGGAAAGCGATCCCGAACGCGTCTACATAGCGCAATCCGGATTGATCGGTGAAGGTTTACCGACCCACAAGACGCGTTTTACGGCGGAGCCGGGTGCATACGAGCTGGCAGCCGGGCAGGATAAAATCCAGATACGGTTGAGCGCGCCGGAGGTCGACGGCGTACAAGTGACTAAAATATACACGTTTCATCGGGGGAGCTATCTCATCGATGTGAGTTTCGAGGTCGCCAATCAACGGAACGCCGCCATCCAGCCGTTTTCCTACTTCCAGATGCTGCGCGACAGCCGGCCTCCCGTGGGTTCGTTCTTCATGGTCCCAACCTATACCGGGGCGGCGCTTTATACTGAAGAGGAAAAATTCAGGAAGATCGAGTTTTCCGCGCTGGACAAGGGCAATGCCAGCTATCCCAAGAATGCGGACAACGGCTGGATTGCCATGCTGCAGCAGTACTTCCTCGCCGCCTGGCTACCCAAGGACAAGCTGCCGCGTGAATATTACGCGAAACGTCTTGGAGAAAACGAATATACCGCCGGTGTAATCGTACCGGTAGGCCAGATAGAACCCGGCAGTAGCGCCACTGTCACGGTCCCGCTCTATGCGGGACCGGAAGAGCAAAGCAAGCTTGCGTCGATCGCGCCGGGTCTCGATCTCGTTGTCGATTACGGCTGGTTGACGGTGATCGGCGCGCCATTGTTCTGGCTGTTGTCGTTGTTTCACTCCTGGACTGGAAATTGGGGAGTGGCAATCATCCTCCTCACCATGTCGGTCAAGCTTGCATTCTTTCCCCTGTCTGCGGCAGGTTACCGCTCGATGGCGAAGTTGCGTTTAGTGACGCCCAAGCTCCAGCGTTTGCGGGAGCAACACGGGAATGACCGGCAGCGCATGCACCAGGCCATGATGGATTTTTATAAAACGGAAAAAATCAACCCGATGGGAGGCTGTTTGCCCATCCTGGTGCAGATTCCGGTATTCATTTCGCTGTACTGGGTACTGCTCTCGAGCGTGGAATTGCGCTACGCGTCTTTTGCGTTGTGGATAGAGGATCTTTCCGCACCCGATCCCTATTATGTGCTGCCGGTAATCATGGGTATTTCCATGTTCCTGCAACAGCGGCTCAGCCCCCCGGCGACCGATCCCATCCAGGCGAGAGTTATGCAGATCATGCCTTTGGCATTCAGCGTTTTCTTTTTCTTCTTCCCCGCAGGCCTGGTGCTGTATTCCCTGGTAAACAACGTGCTTTCCATCGCGCAGCAGTGGCAGATCACGCGCATGATCGAAGGTTCGGCCGCAAATACGAGCAAGCAGAAGAAAGCAAATTAGTGATCAGGGGAATTGCCGGACCCGACTCCCCTCTCTTCCCGTCTTCATAAGCGAGGTTGGCATTCGAACTCAGGATGACCCGTTCTGATGTGATTGCCGCGATTGCAACGCCTCCGGGTCGGGGAGGTATCGGGGTGGTGCGTGTTTCCGGCAGAAACCTGCAATCGCTTGCTCTCAAGGTCGCAGGCTGCGTGCCGGAACCCCGGCGCGCCAGCCTCACCCGATTTCGCGACGAAAATGATCGCGTTATCGATCAGGGCATAGCCCTCTACTTTCCCGCTCCCCAGTCCTATACCGGAGAAGAGGTTCTGGAACTGCAAGGACACGGCGGCCCTGCAGTCATGAACCTGTTGCTGGCAAGTTGCCTTTCCGCTGGTGCGCGACTGGCGCAACCCGGGGAGTTTACCTTGCGTGCATTCCTGAATAACAAGCTTGATCTGGCGCAGGCTGAAAGCGTGGCAGACCTTATTGACGCCAGTACCGAGGAAGCCGCCCGCTGCGCCATCCGTTCCCTTCAAGGCGAATTTTCCAACGCTATTCATACTTCAGTGCAAGCACTTACTGACCTGCGAATGCTTGTCGAGGCTTCACTTGATTTTTCAGAAGAAGAAATTGAGTTCATTTCTGGAAGGGAACTGGAATTCAGATTGGAGCACATCCGGCAACAGCTTGAACAGGTTTTCAGCGCGGCGCGGCAAGGTAGCCTGCTGCGAGAAGGAATATGGATTGCTTTGGTCGGACAGCCGAATGTGGGAAAATCGAGCCTCCTGAATCGACTCGCCGGAGAAGAAGTGGCTCTCGTTACGGAGGTCCCGGGCACGACACGGGACGTTATCCGGCAGGTCATAGAGATTGAAGGTGTGCCCATGCATCTGCTGGATACCGCCGGCTTGAGGGAGACGGAAGATGCGATCGAAAAAATGGGTATGGCGCGGACACGCTCCACGATCGATAAAGCAAGTATCGTCCTGCTGCTTGTGGATAGCCGAGTGGGAATAACGCCAGAAGATCAGGCCATACTCGCGTCGCTTCCCCCGGGTTTGCGGCTCATTGTCGTCCATAACAAAACCGACCTGCTCGAATCTCCCCCGAATTCCACTGTCTCCACCGCTACAGCTACTGCAGATATCTGGGTTTCCGCTAAAACGGGGGCGGGCATCGGATCCCTCCAGCAAGGATTGCTGGAAATGATAGGATGGCAGCCATCAACAGGAGAAGGAGCCTTCATGGCGCGCCAGCGTCATCTTTCTGCATTGACAGCTGCCCGAACCCATCTTGAGGCTGCTTGTGCGCTGGCAAACAGCCTGGATCAGGTCGAGCTTTTTGCTGAGGAACTGCGCCTTGCCCAACTGGCTTTATCTTCGATTACCGGTGAATTCAGCGCCGACGACCTGCTGGGCGAAATTTTTTCCCGCTTCTGCATAGGAAAGTAGCAGAACCTCTCGTTTCCGGGCAGATCCTTCCGCTCAAGTTTCAGGCTGGCTCTCGCTTGACTTGTTCTCGCCCCGGTTATCCCGGTTATTGCCGCTGGACATCATATGGCGTGCCTCGGCGCGCAGTCCTTTCGCCCGGTTGGCCAAGTCGCGTGACTTTGCATCGATGCGCTTACGAGTTTTAATGCCAGCGCTGTGTATCTTGTCTCTTGCCAACGCACGGCGCCGTCTTCCTTTAGCGGGATCAAGGAGAAACATGGTGAGCGCGCCGAGCGCGAGTCCGCTGAACAACCAGTTTGCCCTGCCACTCGAGTGTAGATTCATCTTCGCCTCCTTCTCATCAGATTTTCTGCGTTATCGAACTTGATTAGCTGTGTAGATTGCAATCCATCCTGTGCAGCGGATAGCCCCAGTTCAAGCACGGCCTATATATGCGGCTTTTTTATCGAAGCCAGAAGTGGAGCGCTCCGTAGCGTGGATTAATTTCATGGTAGTACATATTTCTTAAAAGTACAGGCTTCCACCTTCTTGGGAACAAGTCTTAAAAAAATAGGAGAAGGCCAACAGGAGCAAATTTTCGCTCAAGTTGCCGGTACTCCAAGGCGAGGAGGGATTATCGCGATGTAAACGTGAGAAGCAGATTTACTGCGAGATGCTCCGAAGGGTGTCACTGCCAGGGGTATCAGCATGGTAGGGTTTGGAGGTGAGTTGGTGTGTGGGTAAGCATGCAAGCCGGTTGTTAACTCATCGAACTCTCAAATCCATTTGGTACTTGCCCCCTTACGACGATCGGAATATTCCGGACGACCGGAAAGGGACCGGGGGAGGCACATAAACCTCTGGAATCTGTTTTTTCAGACCAATTTCGGGGGAAGGTTGCCCGGATGGTAGAAGTTAACGCAGAAATAATTGAGTTTCTGCCGTTGAAGCGGTGGGGAGCGACGATTTGGCGGCAACGTGGTGAGCAGTAATGGGTAGCAATGGGTGTATGTGAATAGGGCGCAAATAGAGGCCGCCTCTCTTGTACCTAGGTCGTGAAGATCCGAACGTGCAATTCGTCGCATCCCGTTGTTGAACAATTTCGATCATAGGTGGCGGGTTAGGCTACCCCCAGGGAGAAACGGGAGCACCCGTGGATGAGTATCCTGGCAATGCAGAAGCTCACTCGTGAGTGTTTCACTGCTTGGTTCACAAGCTCTGTCGAGTTCGTCCTGGCCTTCAACGCATCAGAGATTAGATGCATGGAAGCCCCAGGATTTGTTTGGTCGATAGATTCCGTCTAATGCATCGCTTCGATAGCGATAAGCGATGGTGAGTACAGCTTCGAACTGTCCGGAAGCATAACCTGACTCTCCGGGAGAGCGAGGTGCTCCATAATTACCTCCATCCGCTCGGATTAAAGGAAATATTCATCAGTTGCACAAAAAAGCGGCAAGCGTAGGAGCTCTGTAATCGATTATTTTGGATGAGTTAAGGCATGGGTATAGGCTGGAATTCCATCTCAATGGAGAGGCTGGAGAGGCCACAGCAATTGAACAAGAAGCTTGAGTGGCTAGTGCAGATCGAAATATGTTCAATTTTAAGGCGGGGTAAGGCAATCTACCAAGGCCATTAACGTTTCTACCCCCCCCTGTATGGGTTTCGAGCGGGCAACTGGCGGTATTGTATTTGCACCCTTACTGGATCGGACGCTGCTGGTTAAAGCGGCGGGTGGATTGATGACAGTCGCGCATCATGCTGCACGCCGATTCGGACACTCGGCGACTGACGATGCTCAATTAGCGGCAGGATCTTCTAGCCTCTTCCTCAATCGTTTCGGTACTTGGTTATTAGGGGTAATTCCCTCGCCTTTTGACTTCTCCCTGCGCATTTCCCATTAGCTGTTGTTTCACGTGAAACAAAGAAACCGGTTTCTTCACCACAAGACCTCTCCATGATTCTTATCCACGCTATATGTGTTCTATGGCAATCAGCTCCTGGTATTGTATTTGCAGCCGTCCTGGATCGGCGTTGCCGGACAGGCTTCAGCAATTCCTGGCTGCTGGTTAAAGCGGCGGGTGGATTGATGACAGTCGCGCATCATGCTGCACGCCGATTCCGACACTCGGCGACTGACGATGCTCAATTAGCGGCAGGATCTTCTAGCCTCTTCCCCCAATCATTTCGGTACTTGGTCATTGGTGGGTAATTCCCTCGCCTGTCGACTTCCCCTGTGGATTTCCTGTTAGGCTCAGGACTCATTAATTGAGATAGAAGATGACGGTAGCTGCGATACAGATGGCGGAGAAGAAGGTGTGGGCGCAGCGGTCATAACGCATGGCAATGCGCCGCCAATCCTTGAGCCTGTGATGTTTTCCACCTGTGGCGTCGCTTGTAGAGTTCCCTGTCGTATTTGAGCCGGGTTTTACGGTTCTTCTTTGGGGAAATGCAGGCCGTAATACCCTTTTGTCTGAGGGCTGCCCTGAACCAGTCAGCATCATAGCCGCGATCCCCCCGCAACTCTTTTGCCTTGGGCAGGGCAGGCAACAACAGGGCAGCACCCTTGTAATCGCTCATCTGACCTTCGGAGAGCAGCAGGGCAACAGGCTTGCCCCTACCATCGCACACGGCATGGAGCTTTGAATTCAAGCCGCCCTTTGTGCGACCGATACGGCGGGGAACATCCCCTTTTTTAAAAGGCTGGCTGCCGTACGGTGCGCCTTGAGATGCGTGGCGTCAATCATCAGCCGGTCCGGCATTTCCTCTTTGCCGGCCAGTTCCGCAAAAATACGGTTGAATATGCCCATCTTGCTCCAGCGCATGAAGCGATTATAGAGCGTCTTGTGTGGGCCGTAGCCTTCGGGAGCGTCCTTCCATTGCAGACCATCCCGAATGACATGGATGGTTCCCCTGATCACCCGCAGATCGTCCACACGCGGCACTCCATGGGACAAGGGAAAATAAGGCTTTATGCGGTTGAATTGTTTCTCTGAAAGCATGAAAAGATCACTCATGGCAACTCCTCCTGCCATAAGTGAATCACATCCTCTCACTTCCGTGAATTCCAAAATTAATAGGTCCTACGCCTGGTGGTTGTTTCACGTGGAACAACAAACAAAACTGTTTCACGTGAAACAAGAGATCGCGTTTCTTCACCCAAGACCTCTTTATGATTCTTACATGGCTCCACGTTTTGCCGTAAAATGGGCACCACTCTCAATCGAATTCATTTTTGCCCGATTGCTTCCATGACTGTTCCTGAAATATTCGATGTAATAGTTATAGGTGGTGGCCACGCCGGTACCGAAGCGGCGCTCGCTGCCGCTCGCATTGGGCAAAAGACACTATTGCTATCACACAACATCGAAACCCTGGGGCAGATGTCGTGCAACCCTTCCATAGGCGGGATCGGCAAAGGGCATCTGGTCAAAGAAATCGATGCGCTTGGGGGCGTGATGGCAGAGGCAGCGGATGAGGCGGGCATACAGTTTCGCATCCTCAACTCGCGCAAAGGACCTGCGGTACGCGCAACACGCGCCCAGGCTGATCGGGTCCTCTACCGCCAAGCGATCCGGCAGCGGTTGGAAAGTCAGCCGAATCTCTGGTTGTTTCAGCAAGGAGTGGACGATCTCGTGCTTGAGGGTGAGCGGGTGGCCGGGGTTGTCACACAGCTTGGAATCCGCTTTAACGCGCGTGCTGTAATTCTTACCGCTGGAACCTTCCTGGCAGGCCTGGCTCACGTAGGCTCGGCAAATTTTCAAGCCGGGCGGGCGGGGGACCTTCCATCCAATAGTCTTGCGGGACGCCTGCGCGAATTGAAGCTCCCTGTCGGGCGGTTGAAAACAGGAACCCCACCGCGGATAGATGGCCGTACCATCGATTATTCCGCTGTTGCCGCTCAACCCGGCGACGCGCCTGTGCCCGTTTTTTCCTTTATGGGCAATGCTGCTTCCCACCCGAAGCAGGTGTCTTGCTGGATCACGCATACCAACAGTCAGACGCACGATATTATTCGCAGCGGCCTGGATCGCTCCCCTCTATTCTCCGGTGCGATCGAGGGTATCGGACCTCGTTATTGTCCCTCTATCGAGGACAAGGTCGTGCGCTTTTCCGCCAAGGAATCGCATCAGATTTTTCTCGAACCGGAGGGTCTCACGACCCACGAGGTGTATCCCAACGGAATCTCCACGAGTCTCCCCTTCGATATGCAGGTGAAACTGGTGCGCTCAATCAAAGGATTGGAGAACGCCCATATCACCCGACCCGGTTATGCGATCGAATATGATTATTTTGATCCGCGTGCCCTGAAAAGCTCGCTTGAAACCAGGATGATCGAAGGCCTGTTTTTCGCGGGACAGATCAATGGCACCACGGGTTATGAAGAGGCCGCGGCGCAGGGGTTGCTTGCGGGAATCAACGCTGCGCTAAAAACGCAGGACAGGGAACCGTGGTGTCCGCGCCGGGATGAAGCCTATTTGGGCGTCCTGGTGGACGATCTCATTACCCGAGGTGTTACTGAACCCTATCGCATGTTCACCAGCCGTGCGGAATACCGGTTGCAATTGCGGGAGGATAACGCCGATCTCCGCCTCACCGAAGTCGGACGCAGGCTAGGGGTGGTGAATGACGCGCGCTGGGTGGCGTTCAATATCAAACTAGAGGCTATCGCTCAAGAGCAAAACCGGCTGAAGACCACGTGGCTCAGCCCGAAGAGTCTTTCCGAAACCGATGCATTACGTGTTATCGGGAAAAACATCGAGCATGAGTGTTCTCTGCATGACTTGTTGCGCCGGCCCAATGTGTCGTACGCCGAACTCATGACGCTGCCCGGTGCAGGCGAACCCGTTGTCGATCTTGCGGCGGCGGAGCAGGTCGAAATCCAGGCGAAGTATCAGGGATACATCGAGCGCCAGAAAGATGAAGTGGCGCGAAATGCTTATTATGAAGACATTCGCCTGCCGCAGGACCTGGATTACAAAACCGTGCGCGGTCTTTCGAATGAAGTTCAGCAGAAACTTAATCAGTTCAAGCCTGAAACGGCAGGACAGGCATCCCGTATCTCCGGAATCACGCCCGCCGCAATTTCGCTATTGCTGGTCCATGTCAAGCGCGGTTTTTCCAGCGCGAATACGAAGAAAAGCGCATGAATCCGGCTACACAACTGGCTGACGGAATCGCAACACTGGGACTATCTATTACCGAATCAAATCAGGCACGCCTCCTGCAATATCTGGCGCTCATCCAGAAATGGAACCGGGTGCACAATCTGACGGCAGTGCGCGAACCGGAAGCGATGCTCGCATTGCATGTGCTGGACAGTCTGGCTGTTCTGCCGCACATTGGCGGCTCCCGCATTGCGGATGTGGGCAGCGGCGCCGGTCTTCCTGGAATCCCAGTGGCGTTGGCCCGCCCGGAGTGGCGTGTGGTGCTAGTGGAAAGCAATCATAAAAAAGCCGCGTTCCTGCAGCAGGCGCGGATTGAATTGGGGCTTGAAAATGTGGAAGTCATCGGGGAGCGCATGGAAGGCGTCCGCTCGAACGCCGGCTTCAATACCGTTATTTCGCGCGCTTTTTCCGATCTGGCGGATTTCGTCAAGCTCGCGGGACATTTGTGTGCACGGGGGGAGGAGCAAGGGACTGACTGTGGGCGGTTGGTGGCAATGAAAGGCGTATATCCTCACGAAGAACTTGCGCAGTTACCCGAGACATTCATTGTCGACAACATATTGTCGCTAACGATTCCCGGCCTGAGGGCGAAGCGTCATCTGGTTGTGCTCAAGCGTGCCGGACAGTAAAGTAAGATTCCTTGGCTTTTCGCCAAGTTTTTCACCTCTTATTGATCGGCTTCCGGTATCTCGGTTCTAGGAGTGGCAATGGCGAAAATTCTGGCAGTAACCAATCAAAAAGGTGGGGTAGGGAAAACGACTACCAGCGTCAATTTGGCGGCAAGCCTTGAAGCTGTGAAGCGGCGCGTGCTGTTGATAGACCTTGATCCGCAGGGTAACGCCACGATGGGCAGCGGGGTAGACAAGGGCCAGTTGGAGCACACCGTTTATCAGGTTCTGCTGGGAAGCGCGAGCGTGGTGGACGTGAGAGTCTCCTCCCCCAGCGGAAAATATGATCTGCTCCCCGCCAATCGCGAGCTTGCCGGGGCAGAAATAGAGTTGATTGATTTACCGGGGCGGGAAACACGCCTGCGGGAAGCCTTGCGGGAAGTCGAGCGGGAATATGATTTTATTCTTATCGATTGTCCACCTGCCCTTAATTTGCTCACGTTGAATGGTTTGTGCGCGGCCGAAGCCGTGGTGATCCCGATGCAGTGCGAATACTATGCTCTCGAAGGATTGAGCGACCTGGTCAACACCATTAAGAAAGTGCGTGCTCACTTTAATTCCAAACTTGAGATCGAGGGATTGTTGCGCACCATGTTCGATCCACGCAATATTCTCGCACAGCAGGTTTCCGATCAGTTGCAACAGTACTTCGGAGACCGGGTCTACCGTACGGTAATTCCCCGTAACGTGCGATTAGCCGAGGCGCCCAGCTTTGGTATTCCGGCGTTGTACCATGACAGATTATCCAAGGGTACGCAGGCTTACCTGGCACTGGCGCGTGAAATAGTGACCCGATACTTTCCGGAGAGCGCCATGCCGGACCAGCAGTATCAACAGACACTTGAAGCCTAGAAGATATGAAGCCGGACGAAAGGAAAATGAAAATAAGAGGATTGGGGAGAGGGCTGGATGCGTTGCTGGCGGGCAGCGGCGGTAACGCTGTCTCGGAGGAGACGCTTCAGAGCATCAAGGTCTCGCTGCTGCAGCCGGGAAAATACCAGCCGCGTACGCGCATGGATAAGGAATCGTTGGGAGAACTGGCGGACTCCATCAAAGCCCAGGGGGTGATGCAGCCAGTACTCGTGCGACCAGTCGGGGGTGGAAAGTACGAAATCATCGCCGGCGAGCGCCGCTGGCGTGCAGCGCAACTGGCGGGATTGGGCGAGGTGCCCGCTCTGATCCGCGAGGTTCCGGATGAGGCTGCGCTGGCAATGTCGCTGATCGAGAATATTCAACGCGAAAATCTAAACCCACTGGAAGAAGCCTTGGGAATCCAGAGGCTCATCAGGGACTTCGGCATGACGCACCAGGCTGCCAGCGAAGCTTTGGGAAGTTCGCGCAGTGCGGTTTCCAATCTCCTGAGATTGCTTAATCTGGCTGCGCCTGTCCAGGAACTGCTGATGCAGGGAAAGATCGACATGGGGCACGCTCGCGCATTGCTGTCACTCGCTGCAGCCAAGCAGATAGAGACGGCAAATCTTGTAGTGCATAAAGGACTTTCAGTACGTGAAACAGAAAAGCTGGTATATCAGATCGAACATCCAGTGGTAAAACATCATCCCCAGCGCGACCGCGATTTACTCCGGTTACAGGAGAATTTCTCGGCAAAAATCGGAGCGCAGGTCGTAATAACCCCCGGGAAAAAGGGTAAAGGAACCATACTGATTCATTACGAAACCCTGGAACAACTGGATGGGATATTGTCACGGTGGTAATCCGACGATTCCAGAGTAATCCGGAGTCTCTTTCAAAGTAAGTGCTCACTTCTACCTCGCTGACAAACTGCTTGACTTAGGGGTATGGCGGGGAGTAGTCTTTACGGGCTTATGGGTATGTAAAGTACTGGTAGCGGCAATAAAGGTGGTACCAGGGAAGGATTTGGGTGTTCTGGTGCGGCTGTTTGGTGCTGCCGGTATTGGGAAGTAAGCGACAATTTGTTCTTGCGCGCCGGGTTTTGTGCAGTAGAGAAGCGGCAGCAAGCGGATGTTGGAAGTTGGAAGCATGAAGGGCAAGCGCTTCTGCCGGAGTTGACAAGGGAGGAAGCGGCTGCCGGAAGCAAGGCAGTACTTGATTAACAAGATAGCAGGAGGAAGCAAAATGGCAACAACGATGGGAACGTCGAGCCCGGCCAAGACGAGCGGCCGGGACTACGACATGTCGCTGTGGTATGACTCGAAGTGGTACAAGTTTGGCCTGATCACGATGCTGGCGGTAGCGATATTCTGGATCTGGTACCAGCGCACGTTTGCCTACTCGCACGGGATGGACTCGATGGAGCCTGAGTTCGAGAAAGTGTGGATGGGATTGTGGCGAGTGCACATGATCGTGATGCCGCTGTTTGCGCTGATCACCTGGGGCTGGATCTGGAAGACGCGGGACACGAAAGAGCAGCTGGACAATCTTGATCCGAAGCTTGAAGTCAAGCGCTACTTCTACTGGATGATGTGGCTGGGTGTATATCTGTTCGGCGTGTACTGGGGCGGCAGCTTCTTTACCGAACAGGACGCCTCCTGGCACCAGGTCATCATCCGTGACACGAGCTTCACGCCAAGTCACGTAGTGGTGTTCTACGGCTCCTTCCCGATGTACATCGTCTGCGGGATAGCAAGCTACCTGTATGCGATGACGCGTCTGCCGCTGTATTCGCGCGGCACCTCGTTCCCGCTGGTCATGGCGATTGCAGGTCCGCTCATGATTCTGCCGAACGTAGGGTTGAACGAATGGGGTCACGCCTTCTGGTTCATGGAAGAACTGTTCAGCGCACCGCTGCACTGGGGCTTCGTGATTCTGGGCTGGTCGGGGCTGTTTGCAGGCGGGATTGCAGCGCAGATCATCACGCGCTACTCCAACCTGACGGACGTCGTCTGGAACGGCCAGAGCAAAGTCATCCTCAACAACCGCATCGTACCGTACGACAAGGCGTTTTAAGGACTGACTCGCTGACACACGCATAAGCAGCAATAGCCGCATCGCCTCCGAACAGGAGAGCGATGCGGCCAGCGGTAACACAGCCGGGCAGACTCAAGCAATGCGAAGCGGCGGCACCTGGAGCAAAAGGGGAAGGGAGTCGCCGGATCCGGGAGCAACAAGGAAGCGACAAGGGATTTATACAGTCATGTAGACCCTTGTTGAATCACGAGGTTCCCGGGAATTCGCGGCAACGTCATCAGGGACTGCGAGGATGGCAAGCAGTAGAGCAGCACGGCAACGATTGATATGTTTTAGTCGCGTAACATTTGAGGGAGGGTGCGATGAGCAGAACAGATGAAATACTGAAGGCGGCGAAGATGCCGCCCGAAGCGGTAAAGATGTCCAGGATGATAGACGTGATTTACTTCCCGATTCTATGCATCCTGCTGGTTGGAACCTACCACATGCACTTCATGCTGCTGGCGGGTGACTGGGACTTCTGGCTTGACTGGAAGGACCGGCAATGGTGGCCTGTGGTAACCCCGATTGTAGGGATCACCTACTGTGCCGCGATCATGTACTACCTGTGGGTGAACTACCGCCTGCCGTTTGGAGCCACACTGTGCATCGTGTGCCTGCTGGTGGGTGAATGGCTGACCCGTTTCTGGGGTTTCTACTGGTGGTCGCACTACCCCATGAACTTTGTATTCCCCTCCACCATGATTCCCGGCGCGCTGGTGATGGACACCGTCCTGCTTCTGACGCGCAACTGGATGATCACGGCACTGGTTGGCGGCGGCGCCTTTGGTTTGTTGTTCTATCCTGGCAACTGGACCATCTTCGGGCCGACCCACCTGCCGCTGGTGGCAGAAGGCGTGCTGCTCTCGGTAGCCGACTACACGGGCTTTCTGTATGTCCGTACCGGCACCCCTGAGTACGTGCGACTGATCGAACAAGGGTCACTGCGCACCTTTGGCGGTCACACCACCGTTATCGCCTCCTTCTTCTCCGCGTTCGTCTCCATGCTCATGTTCACCGTCTGGTGGTACTTTGGCAAGGTCTACTGCACCGCCTTCTACTATGTCAAGGGCGCACGCGGCCGTGTCAGCATGAAGAACGACGTGACAGCATTTGGCGAAGAAGGCTTTGCCGAGGGGATCAAATAAATGAAGAACCTGTTCAAGAAGAGTATAGCCGGGGTATGCAGCCTTGCCGCCCTGGGACTGGCGCTGACGCTCGACATCCAGCCGGCGGCGGCCCACGGGGAACGCTCGCAGGAACCGTTCCTGCGCATGCGTACCATCCAGTGGTATGACATGAAATGGGGCCCCGAGACCACCAAGGTCAACGACATAGCCACCATGACCGGCAAATTCCACCTGGCCGAAGACTGGCCGCGCGCGGTGGGCAAGCCTGGACGCGCCTTCTTCAACGTAGGCAGCCCAAGCCCCGTGTTCGTGCGTCTTAGCACCAAGCTCAACGGCGAGCCGACCTACATCTCCGGACCGATGGAGATTGGGCGCGACTACGCCTTTGAAGTGAGGCTGAAAGCGCGCATCCCCGGACGCCACCACATGCACGCCATGGTCAACATCAAGGACGCAGGCCCGATTGCAGGTCCTGCCGCCTGGATGAACATCTCCGGCAGCTGGGACGACTTCACCAACCCGGTGAAGCTCTTGACGGGCGAGACCATCGACACCGAGACCTTCAACTTCAGCAACGGCATCTTCTGGCACATCCTGTGGCTGTCCCTTGGCATTTTCTGGATCGGCTACTATGTGGCGCGGCCCATGTTCCTGCCAAGAAGCCGGGTGCTGCTGGCCTACGGGGACGAACTCCTGCTCGACCCCATGGACCGGAAAGTTGCCTGGGTGGTGCTGATACTCACCTTTGGCATCGTCTGGGGCGGCTATCGCTACACCGAGACCAAGCACCCGTACACGGTGCCGATCCAGGCTGGCGAATCCAAGGTTGAACCGCTGCCGGTGAAACCCAACCCGATCGCAATCAAGGTCACGCACGCCAACTACGACGTGCCGGGACGCGCCTTGCGGGTAACGATGTCTGTTACCAACAGCGGCGACAAGCCCTACCGCATCGGGGAATTCACCACTGCGGGCGTGCGCTTCATCAACAAGGTTGGCTTGAAGCACCTGGACCGCGGCTATCCGAAGGAACTGGTGGCCACCGGTCTGTCGTTCGACAACGAGACGCCGATCCAGCCTGGCGAGACGCGCGAAGTCAAGATGGAAGCGAAAGACGCGCTGTGGGAAGTGCAACGGCTGATGGCGCTCCTGGGTGACCCGGAAAGCCGCTTTGGCGGACTTCTCATGACCTGGAGCGAGGATGGCGATCGCAACATCAACAGCATCGCAGGTGCGGTCATCCCGGTCTTCACCAAGCTGTAAGGACAAACCCCGGGGGCAAGCCCTACAGGACTAATCCCGGGTCAATCCTAAAAAGCCGCCCGGCTCCTGCCCGACCAGGGCAGAAACCGGGCCAAGACTGGAACAGGCAGCATGCAAACACCGGTCCGCCACCGTTACAGACGGCAAGGTGGATCGGTGTTTTTTTAACGAATCTAGAGAAATGCAAGCGAAAGGCACTTCGAGCAGACAAGGCAGCCGGGCAGGTGCCCTGGCGCTGCTGCTGATTACCACCCTCTACAGCGGGTTTGTTAGCGCGCACGGCAAGGAATCGCTGGAAGAAGACAGCTGCGTGCGCCGTATCGGCGAGAACATGGTGCATCTGAGCGCCTACCAGCCGCAATTCGAACCTACTGCCCAATACTGCACCGAGATTCCCAAGGGAGGCGATACCTTCCTCGTGATCGACCTCATCGACCCTGCCATGCGCGACATGCCCATTGGCATGAAGGTGGTACGGGGCACGAGCGAAGAGGACGAGATGGTCACGCAACTGCGTCCTGTGCACCATCCGGATGGTGTCATCCAGGGCCAGACCACCCTCGAGCAGGGACTCTACACCGTATTCATCACCGCAGAAGGCGTGCCGCCCCTGCGCTACCAGTATCCCCTGCGGGTACAGATGATCAACTATTCCGAAATATTCCGCGCCGCGGTAGGCCCCCTGATCGCCCTGCTGCTGCTTGCCGTGCTGGGATACAAGCTCGTGAAATCCCCGCGCGTGCAACGCTGGCGCTCCTCGCGCAACCCGTAATGCAGGAAAGGTCACCGGATAAACCGGCTCCTGCCGTTGCAGAGGAGCGCCGGACACAAGCCTGGCAAAACAGCGGCGGATAAATGCAACCGCGACCCTGCAGGATCACTGATTCACTGACTCACCATACTTATATAGGCGAATTGATAATGTTCTCATCCTCACTCAAACCTGCCTTGATCGGACTGGTATTTGCCCTGGCCCTGCCCTTCTCCTCCCAGGTGGAAGCGCACGGCGGCCTGTCGCTTGCCGATGATATATGCAAGCTCACCATCGGCCCCTACACCATGCACTTTACCGGCTACCAGCCGGATGCCACGCAGGAGAAGGAATTCTGCGAAGACATTCCCAATACCGGCCGCACCGTAGTTGCCCTGGACTACATTGAAGAAGCGCTGCGCCCCCTGCCCACCGAAGTGCGCATCATCCGCGACACCGGTTCAGGCGGACAGCCCGCTCCCGACGAACAGCAGAAGCTCGATGAAATCACCATCCTGCACATACCGCCCAAGGTCTATCCCAATGGCTCCATCAATTTTGAATACAACTTCACCCAGCCTGGCAAGTTCGTGGGGCTCGTGACCGTCACCGACAAGGAACCGCTGGTCTCGCGCTTCCCCTTCTCCGTGGGTGAACCCAAGGGCATGTCGCCCTACCTCATCATCGCCATTGCGGCGGTGATCATAGGAGCGGCCGTCTTCTTCCTGCGCGGACGCAAATCCGCCGGTGCAAGCGCCTAGCAAAGGGAAGGAAGAGAGTAAGCGCTGACTTCAGGTTGACTTGAGCTTGGGCTCGCCGCAGTCCCTTTGTGCAGGGGGCACCCCGGGCATGGGCCGCGGCCTGGCTCCCCCTCTGAACCATAAGCGCGGGAAAGAGTCCAAGATGCAATAAGGCAGGAACAAAAAAGTCAACCGGGTGCAGATCGAACAAGAACAACCGGGGACAAATAAAAAAGACAAGGACCACAGTGGCTGCCCGAAGCCCGATCTTCGGGTGCAGAGCCCATATAAGAGGAGCAAAAATGCAACCATCGATGATATCTGCCGACAGGAGAGCAAGTGTTCACTTACTGGCAGGCAGCCTTTTGTCGTTCCTGCTGCTGGTAGCGGGGCTGCACAGCAGCCCGGCGCTGGCGCACGCCATGCTGGTCAAGGCAGAACCTGCGCGCCGCGCGCAACTGACCCAGGCCCCCACCCAGGTGCGGCTGTTCTTCAACGAAGAAGTCGAAAAGGACTATGCCGCACTCTCCGTACTCGACGCCTCCAAGACCCCTGTCACCGAAACCAAACCGCATATCGATGCCAACGACCCCAAAGCCATCGTTCTGCCCCTGCCGGAATTGAGCCCGGGCAAGTACACGGTCAAGTTCCGGGTGCTGTCGGTGGACGGGCATGTGGTTGACTCGTCCCACGACTTCACGATAAAGAACAAAGCCGCCGCGAAATGATCGAGGTCATCGCGACGCTCCTGCGCTGGGCGCAGCTGGCGTCCAACATGATCCTGGTGGGGGGCTGCGTGTTTCTGGCCATTGCCGGCTCCGTCCACTCGCCCTGGGTCACGCGGGTGGAGCGTGCGCTGCCGTGGCTTGCCCTCATCCTGCTCACCGGCCTGTTCGGCATCCTGGCGACCACCACGGCGCAAGCCACCGGGATTGACGAGAACGCCTGGCATCCGGCCGCCTGGCTCTCCCTCATGGAGAATACGCGCATGGGGCATATCTGGCTCGCGCGCGCCGCCTGCGCGCTCGTCGTCTTTGCCATTGCCCTCTACATCCGCTTCTCCCCGCCCGCACGCTGGCAATACATCCTGTGCGCAAGTGTGGCGGCCTTGACCCTAGGGGTCGGCTCGCTTGCCAGCCACGCCGCAGCCGAGGACCTCTCGGTCGTCTCGCTTCTGCCCTACGCCCTGCACATCATCCTGGGCAGCGTCTGGTTTGGCGCCCTGCCGGCTTTCCTGGTGGTCTGCTTTGCCTGCAAGCCCCAGAGCGAATTGAAGCAGGCGCAAGCCGGAAGCGCCGGAACGCAGCCTGCCCTGCAGACGCAGGCGCTCCAGCGCATCCACGCCGTATTCCAGTCGCGCGAGGAAGCTTTCCGGCATGATGCCCAGGCCCTGCGGCGCTTCTCCACCCTGGCGCTGCCCGTCATGCTGGCGGTGATTGCAACCGGCATCCTCATCACCTACCGCATGGTCGATACCAACTACAGCGGCCTGGTTGCCACCAAATATGGCTGGCTGCTCAATGGCAAGATCGCCCTGCTCATGATGGTGCTCATCATCGCCTCGCGCGCGCGCTCGAGCTGGCTGCCGCTGTTCTACGAGGACGCAGGCGCAAAAGGAGCGGATAACGGCGGGCGCAAACTCAGGAAATGGGTGAGCCTGGAATTCGGGCTGGCCTTAGGGATAGTGCTGCTTGCCACCATCGTGGCCAACACGGTTCCTGCCAAGCACGCCCTGATCCAGGACTGGCCCTATTCCTTCCGTTTCTCCCTTGCGGCCACCTGGGGGGAGCCTGTCATCATGCCGCGCGTCTACGGCGGCATCGCCCTGCTCGTTCTGGCCGCAGCCGCAGTCTTCTATGGGCGCAGGAAGCACTGGGACAAAAAGCTGCGCTTCGGGTTGCCTGTCCTCCTGGCGGTCATCGGATTGGGCGTGGGCCTGCCGCCCTTGACGGTGGATGCCTATCCCGAGACCTACCGCAAGACGCCGGTGCCGTTTGACACCATCTCCATTTCCAATGGCGCCGTCCACTTTGCCGAGAACTGCGTGGCCTGTCACGGGCTGCAGGGCAAGGGCGACGGCGTGATGGCCAAGAGCTTTGCCAAGCCGCCGGTGGACCTCTTGACCGAACCGCACACGGCCCGCCATACCGCAGGCGACTTCTTCCACTGGCTCTCCTTCGGCATCCCCGATACCGGCATGCCCTCCTTTGGCGACAAGCTCGATGAGGAAGACCGCTGGGACGTGGTGAACTTCCTGCACGCCATGTCGCGCGGCTACCAGGCGCGCCTGATGAGTCCCGCTGTCAAGCCCGAGCAGCCGCAGCCCAACATGGGCCCGCCCAATTTCTCGTATGTGGCGCAGGATGGCTCAAGCGGCACCCTGAAGGACTTCCGCAACCAGAAGAACGTGCTGCTGGTATTATTCTCCTGGCCGCAATCCCGCGAGCGCCTGGCGCAACTGGAAGCGCTCCATGCAAAGCTGCAGGCCGGCAACACGGTGCTTCTGGCAGTGCCCGAGCATGACCTGAGTGCTGCCGCGCTGGGCCAGCTCAAGGCGGGCGTTCACTTCCCCATCGTGACCGAAGGGGCGGAGGAGATCGTGCGCAGCTATGCCCTGTTCCGGCGCACGCTCTCCCATCCGGACCTCCTGGGCGCAGGCACGCTGCCTGACCACATGGAGTTCCTGGTGGACCGCTTCGGCTACCTGCGGGCGCGCTGGATACCCGAACTCGATGGCGCAGGCTGGTCCGCCTCCGACATGCTGATGCAGCAGATAGCGCAGCTCAACCGCGAAGAGGAGATCCTGCCCCCACCAGGCGAGCATGTGCACTAGCCAAGCGGTAGTGGAAAGGATGCCAGGATCGGGGCGAAGGAAGCGCCATCCCCCTTGAGCGCCCTTGGAGCAGTCCGGGCAGGTTCAACTGCCCGCTGACGCCCCGACCTGCCTGCCTTGACAGCATGCGTTCCTTTACAGGGCATCCCCGCGCCGCTCCCTTCGACAGGCAGGTACCGCCCTCCAGGTCAGGGCGCAGGGAAAACCAGGCAATACAGCCGGAAGCAAAAATACGGCGGGGGATTCCAGAAAGCTTCGAGGAAGAGAAGTAAGAGCAATCCAGGCAAGAGAAGCAAGCAGTAATACAGTTCCCGAGATGGGGCAGGCGTTACAATTCTTCAATTCGTACCTACAAGGAGTAGAGCAAATGATTAAATCGATGGTCATGGTCTTGACGAGTGCTGTTCTGGCCGTGTCATTGCCCGCCTCGGCGCATACCGACGAATATTTCGAGACTCATGCCGCGCCCCACGGCGGGCAGATGCGTATGGCGGGGCCCTATCATCTGGAGCTTGTAACCAAAGATAAAGAATTGACGGTTTATGTAACAGATCATGCGGATGCGCAGATCAACACAGAAGGAGGCGTGGGCAAGGCGGCATTTCAGGTCGGCAAAGCCAAGCCGAAAACTTCCATAAAGCTCGAGCCGGCGGGAAATAACATGCTGAAGGGAACAGGAGATTTTGTCCTGACCCCGGATACGGTAGTCGTCGTATTTGTCAAATTGCCGGAACAAGAGGCCCAATCCGCCCGGTTCACTCCGTTGAAGGCTGCGGCAAAGGATGCGCAGAAAAAGAGCGATAAAAAATCAGAAGAGGGTCATGGTGATCACGCCGGTCACGGAAATCACAGCGGCCACAGTGGGCATGGGGCACACGGCCAAGGCGGGAACCAGGGTAGCGATCATAATCACCACATGCATCACTGATTATTATCAAGCCGCGGCCCGCAAGGATGGAATGGCGGGTATCTGCGTTTATAAAGAATAAGCGCAGATAAACCGGCGGCAATGGCGCCAGACTCAAAAAAGAGATAACGGGCAGCTGAAATGGAAAGCCTGGCGCCGTGGAGCCTGCAGGGGATTGCTTATCAGCGATTCCCTGTAAGCCTCTCCCCTGGAGGGCTGATATTCAGTGCGGCTTGTCGTCCCCGTTGTATATCGATGCTCATCAATATCATCAAGCCAATAATAAAATAGCTGCCGGTAATCAACATGGCCAGCCGGTGGTCTCCTCCAGAAATCCAGCTCACGATCCCATACGTGATCGGACCGAGTATCGAGGATAAATTGACTGCAAGTCCCCACAGTCCGAAAAATTCGGCGCGTCTCGCATCCGGACTCAAATAACCTATCAGTGCGCGCCCTGCCGATTGGGACGCTCCCAGGCAGAGGCCGGCGACATTGGCAGCAAGCCAGAACACGGGACGCGTCACAGCCATCCATGCCAGCAGCACCATTACAATCCAGCCTCCGAGGGTCAGCGCGATGGTGGGAATATGGCCGATTCTGTCCTGGATATGGCCGAAGGCGAACGCACCGATCGAGGCCGTAATGTTGACAACCAGAACCAGAAACATGGTATCGCCGGTATCAAAGCCCATTACCTGCTGCGCATAGATGGCGGCTAAAGTAATCACCGTCTGAATGCCCGCCTGGTAAAACACGATACATGCGAGAAAGCGTACGAGGTCGCGAAAATCGCGCACATGATGGAACGTGACAAGCAAGCGGCCAAATGCTTCGCGCGCGACATGGCGCTCCGCCGGATGCGGTTGCGGCAGCGCACGTTCCTTGAGAAAGAGAAAAGTCGGTATGCTCGAAATCGCGAAAAGGCCGGCCGTTATAAGCATTGCGCCCGGAACGAACTGCTCTGCAGGCCTGCCCTGGCCTTGTGCCCAGGTCACGTAAGCCAACGACAATCCCAGGCTGATCAGTCCGCCAACATAGCCGAAACTCCAGCCCCACCCGGAAACCTTTCCCAATGCCTCGCCGTGGGCGAGTTCCGGGAGAAAAGCAGAAATCAAATTCGTGCCGCTGCTGAAAAAAAAGTTACTTAGCACGATCAATACCACGGCCAGCATCAGATCGCCCGGACCGACAAAGTAAAGCAATGCGGTAAAAAGCACGCAACCGATTGTGCTTATCAGCAGCAGAGGCTTTTTCATCGCATATGCATCGGCATAAGCGCCTATCACCGGTGCGGTCACCATAATAAGCGCGTAAGACACTGCCAACGCAGCTGTCCAGGCAAACGTCCCCCACGCTTCATTATTCGCCACTACCGCCACGAAATAGGCGTTAAAAATAGCGGTAATCACAACGGTGGTGTAGCCTGAATTCGCGAAGTCGAACATTGCCCATGACCAGACTTCACGTCGGCTTACCCCCGGAGCGAGATATCGGGACTTATCTTGTACCTGCATGAGATCCAATATGGTGTGATACCCTTGTGGGCCTGATTCGCTCTCGTTCAGCCCCCATAATTACCTGGGGATAGATGTGGCTCACATGATACCTGAGTATTCAGGAAATACTCAGCCATAGCAGGGTTCAGCAGCCGCTCTTCATGTGAAGTAAGCGCTTACTGAGACCAAATCTCAATGTTTTGCCTGCCCTACCCCACCGCAGACGTTTACCAGGACGCCTATCAGATTCAGCATGCCTTCCATCAACACATTCAGGTGTTCCTCGGTACACTCAAATGAGCGCAGCAGGGTTAAGGTGTCTATTACTGCTATCTCTCCGTGTTTCACCTGATGGTGAGCCAGATTTAATGCAAGCAGTCGCGCGCACTCCGCCAGCTCGTCTTTGGTCGCCTTCTTGATCAGAATATTCGCGAGATCGTAGGCTTGATCGTAAGTTATCAGGTCATTCATCTTCAGCTGCCTATTATTGGTTTATCAAGCAAAGTCTCCTGGACCAGAGCCTGCTAGTGATAGGAGCAGGTCCAGGTAAAACTCTTCCCTCTTGGCCTGATACAGCCTAATTCCTCACGCCAGCAAGAGTTTCCAGTGCTCCATGATAATCGCATCAGAGCGTTTTACTATTGGACCTTGGTACGGCCTTTCGACAGATTGCTGAAACGGCAGTAAAAGAAAGCAAAAAGAACACTACTCCTGGCGAAGCGGGGCATTGATTCACTGCTGGAATGAGATTCAGCAGGTGATTAACGCATGTGGAGTTCCATTTATCCGCATGAGCTGGGCGTCGCTATATCACAATTGCAGAAAGTATCGATATCCCGGGCTTATGCGTTAAAGCGTTTCGTGAGCAATAAAATGAGCAATGACGTGACAGAAGTTATATCGTTAACGATGTGGAGCGACCAAGAGAGCCTACGCGAGAATTACCAGCCATATTCTTAGAAGCATCAGTACCGAATAGCTCTCTCAAATCGTCGAGCTAGTCCGGCACCTATCTTCTATCTTATAAGAATTACCCTCGAACACATGCTGGTGGAACTTGGCTAGTTCTTGTTCAAGGAGGGCTTGCTTGTGCTACTCCTCGGGCTTCCTAACGTCCCTGTCCATCTGGTCTACCCAATATTGGACAGCGATACGGAGTATGTCCACCCGGTCATCCTTGGCTAGGAGAGCCTCTTTCTCAGAAGTGACTCTCCAGGAAGCTCTAGGATAAACGATATTGAGTCTTCCTAGGCAAGGGTATGGGAAAGAGCTGATAATTAAGTGCAGGGCGTCTGATTGAGTCTCAGGGGATCTTGAAGTTTTTCATCGATCAAAAACCACCCGCCATACCGCTTGGCAAGCTAGATAACTCCCCCTAGGTGTCACCCAGATTTGATTGAAGGCGAACCCATGTCTCACCGCGGGCAATAGCCAGGATCAAATTCAGAACTCATCGGGGTACCAAGGGGGAATGCCTGCCATTGCGGTAAGGAGTACCCTAAGACAAATTTTTGATGAAATATTTAGGAGCTGCTGGAATGAGACGCTATGCTCACGCTCTCATGCTCGCATTATTTCCCGAATTGCCTGAACATCATTTTCATGAATTTTAGAAAGATGGGATAACTCTGCGAGTCGTTTTCCATAGGGGGTAATTCTCAGGTTCGCTGGGATGACATGAACCCAAGAAGGAACCCCATAAAGAGGACCTTGATCGTAATTTACTTGAGATAAAAGTCCCCACCCTTCAAGCTCGAAACATTCCTGCATTAGTGAGCTTAGTTCATCTGAACCCTTCTCTTTATCCAGGCAGTTTGTACGCAACCCTTCCTGTTCCCTTTCCTGGGAGAGCATTGCGAGAATACAAATCTCCCGATAAGTAGCGGATTTGAGAAGGCGTAGCAAGCGGTTAGCCTCATCGGGCGAGATTTCGTCAGTAAATGCTACAGAGACATATAGATTACCTATATAACTGATTTTCTTCTCTTGGTGTTCTGAGCGGGACATCTCAAGGATGGCATCACATAACTCATCAGCCGAGCTACGTATTGCTGGCTTCATATCAAAAAAGCCATCTTCTCTGGGTTTATGCCCTTGTTCGAGGCGGTCTTTGATTTCAAGGAGTATAGAATTACCTAGCCTATCTAACCGCCGTTTCTCACTAGACGATAATAAATCCATTCCGTAGCCAAGAGTACTGGATATTATCGATGTTCCCATCCCAATGCTGAATACAGTCGAGGGACTATCCGTTAAGAACTGACAGAGAGCGGAAATTCCAGTTATCAAGGCGATTGGCCCCGCTTTTATTAGGCTCCTGGCTTCTTCCAAGTTTCTTTCTTCTTTATCCATACTTTGTTCTTGTTACACTGATTCCCTTCTTTGTTTAAGCCTCGGCAAAGCTACATCTTATCTAGCCACATCTTCAACTGCTTCAACCCGTGCCCTAGCCCGTACTTGTCCCTAATGTCTTCCTTATTCCACTCCCCTACTGCATCCTGAATATCCTTAAGTGCTGCCTCCACATTACACAAGCAGCCCGCATTGTGTGGCAAAACTTATGAGTTGTCTTATTGACACCTAAGCGAGAATCAATCCACTTATCGAGCGTGTTGGAAGCAATGAGCCGCCTTGCATTCGGTCTTATTGGTGTACTGAGGGAAAGCAAAAAGTTGACCCGGCTGTGCTGCCTGGATAATTCTTTGTGCTGCCCATAGGGAAAGCCCTACCAGGGGATATTTCTCTTGCTGGATTTAGTCTTAAGGGGGCGAAGGATGGAGGCGAACGGAAACGGGGGATAGAAGAATTCAGGTGTAAATACTTCAATATCAGAATTTCAGCCCTCAGCTTCTGCTATGCGGCATCCTTGTATTACTTAATTATTTATAACTAGTGCTGTTGAGAGGCGCAAGGCACTCTAACTTACCCTGAAAAGCGGCGCCAACACGGGTCTTGAGGCGGAGGATTAAAGAAAGTACTACAAGAGTACCACAAACTACCTTTAGGACACATTTCTACCGCAGCAGGAGTTGATCATTCCCATCAAGAATTGAACCCCCACGGATCGGGGTTCAGAAAATAAATCGTAACTCGCAAGGACATCCTAGTAAGAGGGGCAGAGGCCACACAGGTTGGATAAGCGTTGGAGACTTGACGACCAACTGTTCACCTATTCAAAACAGGCTAAAATCGGCATAACCAGCTATTTGAAGGGTCACCCCGATATCAAGGACGTGATGCTCGTGCTCGTGCTCGTTCTCGTGCTTTGCGGCCTGTACGGAAGCGTTTTGTCCTTGAACCAGAACATGGAGGTGGAAGAATTTCAAAAGCTCACAGTCACGCTAAGTGATATCAGTCCAGCTTTTCCTTACGGCCATCCAAATACAGCTTATAACCGCCCTTACTCACTGGCCCGCCCTTCATGACCCAAGCTCTATCTCCAAGCAGAGAGACAAGCCGATGCCAAAGCCGAAGCTCTGCATCTCGATCAAAGTTGCTTACCCCTACAAAATGCAGCTCTTTTGCACGCTTGGGTACAGGATACCTGCCTGACCATTCGATATATGGTGATAAACGGCTCAAGGCTTCCATCTCTTCCATAGTAATTGCCAGACTGACACATTCCGGCCGTCGCGCAAGTGCTTCGAGTCTATGGGTATAACAGTCCTTGGGCAATGGAGGAGATTCGCCGTTTTCAAGTCTCACAAGTGAAATAAAGCCCTTGAGAAGGCACTCAAAGGCCATACCAAGTAGCATCTGGTATTCAGCCAGAAAAGATAGGGTTGGCTCTTCGTCACGAACCGGGGCGTCTAACCAATACCGGGGCGTCTAACCAATCAAGACGAGCGGCCGCAGCTTGCAAGCTCCGCGCTCTAAATAGCCACCCCCCAGGGCTTTCTTGGCGAGCAAGAAATAAATGCTCCTGAAACTTTGCATCCATGTACTGATAAAAATATTATTGGCACGGTTACAGTTACAATTTTCTAAATTGATGGCCATAACGGAGACACAATAAAGAGCGCCCCAACCTTTTCCACATACTTCCGCCAATACGGCATTGATATAGCCTCTAAGAGTGAGCGAAGAAGAGTTTATTTACATAGAAAGGGCATGGGTGTAATTACATCCCGCTATGCACAAAAGTGCTTGTATCACTGCATACCAGCAGGCCGTAAAAAGTTATCGAAAGCTAGAAGTCAGGGGTTGAGGCTGTCTTCCTCTGACTCTTCATCAAGCTCTTCCGCTTGGAGAAATCCGTTATACCTTAATCGGACAATACTAGATTCTTATAGCGGCAGAGTGGAGATTTGCCGTGTGTCGTATAGTCGAGTGCGAGTGGGATAGGAAGAGCTGAACAAGAAAGTATACAGTGTGACTTGTAAGGAATTCCTCCACTTGGGTACAGAGGAGGAAAAGTGCTGCCCATGTTGATTCGTACTTTCTATTGAGTTCACCAACCCTTTTAGCAATCAATCCTGGGTCGCTAGTTTTTAGGTTAACCTTGACATGGGTTGCACCGTGGTAGCGATGCAGTAAGTCCTTGGGGTGGGTAATAATAGGTATTACCACGATGATAGATGTACTTGATTGACACGCTAAAGATGCGGCCGAGCAATAGCTTCATTAGAGGGTACCACAAAAGTATCCCCACAATAAAGCTATTTTTTGGATAAGAGATTGATTTTACTTATTAATCACTTGCAACTGGTGCTGTTGAGAGGAGTCGAACCTCCGACCTACTGATTACGAATCAGTTGCTCTACCAACTGAGCTACAACAGCCTGGGAAGGGATCAGAATAAACCATGCCAATTATAGTCTTTTGGAAAACGACGAGCAAACGTTCTCACTTGGGACACCGCTGCGGATGAAAGAAATAAAAGAAAACAGAGAAGTCGGAGAAGTCGCCGTCCCGTGCATAGGCGCGAGCTCACTTAACCAACCCCCCATAAATCTTCAACTCAACCTTCTGCTCCAGCAAGATTCCGCTTCGATCAATCCGGATGGGGCTCCATCTTTCTCCAAAAAGAGCTCATCTGAAGCATTTGAATTCCTCGTTGAAATAAAAAAACGTAAATTCCAACATATTCGCCGAATGGCCGAGAATCACTAGACAATTTCCTGCAATTGGGTCACACTTGCCGCCATGAAAGATGGCTCAAACCGCTGCCAAAATATCCTGGTTATCCATGGGCCGAACCTGAATTTGCTGGGAATCAGGGAGCCTTCGATTTACGGAACTGTCACATTAGAAGAAATTAACAGAAATTTGGCGAAATTAGCCGAAAAAGAGGGCATTGGTCTTGATTGCTTCCAAAGTAACACCGAGGGAGAGCTGATAGACCGAATCCAGCAGGCGGGTGCTGAAAAAACAGACTTCATTATCATCAATCCTGCCGCTTATACCCATACCAGTATTGCCTTGCGTGATGCACTTGCGGCTACCCGGATACCTTTCATTGAAATTCACCTTTCCAATATTTTTGCTCGCGAATCTTTCCGCCAGAAATCTTTTTTTTCCGATATGGCGGTGGGGGTCATAAGCGGTCTGGGAGCAAAGGGATACGAGCTCGCCTTCAATTATGTGCTGGGCCGCAAGTGATGGGCGTCAAGGATGGCAACGAAGTGATCGGGTACCATTGAGGAGCTGAGAATTCCTTTTGATAAGCCAATGCAGTGGTGGCTCATCTCACCCCTTGTGTTTTGAAACAGGGGTATTTTTCAAAAAGCAAAAACACAAAGTCCGCGTCTTCGGGCGCTGACAGATGGTTAGAGGTTTTGACAGAACATAACGCAAAAGGAACCGATCGGGAGACCCTATATGGACCTGAGAAAGCTTAAAAAACTGATTGACCTGGTGGAGGAATCCGGCATTGCCGAGCTGGAGATAACGGAGGGTGAAGAAAAGGTTCGCATCAGCAGATCCACGCCGTCGATGCAGATGCCCGCAATCGCAATGCCTTCTCCGCAACCCGCCCCGGTACCCGCCATCATTCCGCAAGCTGCGCCAGTCACCACCCCGGCAACAGCCGCCGCCGAAATACTGCCCCAAGGTCATATGGTCAAATCGCCCATGGTGGGCACGTTCTATCGTAGTTCCGCCCCCGGCAGCAATCCGTTCGTCGAGGTGGGTCAGACAGTCAAGGAGGGGGACACGCTCTGCATCATAGAAGCCATGAAGCTGCTCAATGAAATAGAGTCGGACAAGAGCGGTGTGATCAAGGCAGTGATGGTGGAGAACGGCCAGCCTGTCGAGTATGGCGAACCGCTGTTCGTGATTGAATGATTCGGCTTTTAGCCGCGCTACACGCTACCCCGAGGGACACCCGCATCAATAGAAGAGGAGAAATCACCTCCATCATGAAACCAGATACGAGCGGCAGACATGTTTGAAAAAATACTGATAGCAAACCGTGGCGAGATTGCCTTGCGGATACAGCGTGCATGCCGTGAGATGGGTATCAAGACTGTAGCGGTGCACTCCCAGGCCGATGCCGAGGCAAAATATGTAAAACTCGCTGATGAGTCCGTATGCATCGGACCTGCTCCTTCGGCACAAAGCTACCTCAATATTCCCGCCATCATCAGCGCCGCAGAGGTCACCGATGCGGAAGCCATTCATCCGGGTTACGGGTTTCTGTCGGAAAATGCCGATTTTGCCGAACGTGTGGAAAAAAGCGGCTTCGTCTTTATCGGCCCGCGGCCCGAGACGATTCGGCTGATGGGCGACAAGGTCAGTGCCAAGAACGCCATGAAAAAGGCGGGCGTGCCTTGTGTCCCGGGCTCGGACGGCGGTCTCCCCGAATCGGTGGACGAAATCAAAGCCATCGCTCGTGCCATCGGCTACCCTATCATTATCAAGGCCGCGGCAGGTGGGGGCGGCCGTGGCATGCGCGTGGTGCACACTGAAGCAGCGTTATCGAACGCGGTGATCATTACGCGCAACGAAGCTCAGGCCGCCTTCGGCAACCCGACGGTCTACGCCGAAAAATATCTGGAGAACCCGCGCCACATCGAGTTTCAGGTATTGGCGGATGAGCATCGCAACGCCATCTATCTGGGGGAACGGGATTGCTCCACGCAGCGCCGCCATCAGAAAATTATCGAGGAAGCACCTGCCCTGGGCATTCCCCCCAGATTGCGCGACAGAATGGGAACCCGTTGCGTCGACGCATGCAAGCGCATCGGCTATCGCGGTGTGGGTACATTCGAGTTTCTGTTCGAAAAAAACGAGTTCTATTTCATTGAGATGAATACGCGCCTGCAGGTCGAGCATACCATTACCGAGGCCATCACCGGGATCGATCTGGTGCAAGCGCAGATCCGCGTGGCAGCCGGCGAAAAGCTCACTCTGCGGCAGCGCGACATCGTGTTGAAGGGTCATGCCATCGAATGCCGTATCGCGGCCGAAGACCCGTACAAGTTCACCCCGTCGGCAGGGCGTATCACCCAGTATCATGCTCCCGGTGGCCCTGGCATTCGTGTGGATTCCCATATATATCATAACTACTTCGTGCCGCCCTATTACGATTCCATGATAGGCAAAATAATCGCGTATGGAGACAACCGCGAGCAGGCGATAGCACGAATGCGCATTGCGCTGTCGGAAATGGTGATCGGCGGCATCAAAACCAATACGCCGCTCCACCTTGACCTGTTGTCCGACGCCGCTTTTCTGAATGGCTGCACGAGCATTCATTATCTGGAGCAAAAGCTTGCCAATTATAATAACAATTCCGGCTGAGGCTCTATCGGCCTCGTTACTGGAACTCGGGTAACGGACGGGGGTGAGGTAGGAGCCTCTCGGGAAACGGGCCTGGAATGTTCTGCCCGCCGTCTGCTTACGCAGCCAAATGCAAGGGACGTACCCTCATGCCCTGGATTTCAGTCATCATAAAAACGGACAGCATGCATGTCGAGATCTTAAGCGATGCGATGCTGGCTTTGGGCGCGCTGTCAACCGACATCCATGATTCCGCAGCGGGAACCGAGCATGAGCAACCCTTGTTTGGCGAACCAGGAGAGCCCGCCGCAGGAGTCTGGCTTGCTCCGGAGCTGACTGCGCTATTCAAGGGGGATACCGATATTCCCGCAGTAATGCGCGCTGCGGCCGAAGCGGCGGCGTTGCCTGCTCCCCCGAGCTATCGTATCGAATATGTGGAAGAACAGGATTGGGTACGGGTAACCCAGTCGCAGTTCAATCCGATCCGCATATCCTCCCGCTTGTGGGTCGTGCCAAGCTGGCATGAAATACCTGATCCGAATGCCATCAACCTGATCCTCGATCCGGGACTCGCCTTTGGAACCGGAACTCATCCTTCTACGCAGTTGTGCCTGGAATGGCTTGACGAAAATCTCGGAGGAGGCGAAGATGTTCTTGATTACGGTTGTGGTTCAGGCATATTGGCCATTGCCGCGCTCAAGATGGGCGCTCATCATGTTGTCGGCATCGACATAGATCCGCAAGCGGTGGAGGCAAGCTGCCAGAATGCAAGGCTTAACCAGTGCTCGGAAACCGAAATAGAGTTTCATACACAGATGGCGGAGCGGACGGATACAGAACGCGGGGGCTGGGCGAACATCGTTGTTGCCAATATCCTCGCCAATCCGCTGATCATGCTGGCTCCCATACTGACGCATGCTGCCCGGCCGGGAGGACGCATTGCCCTATCCGGTATACTCGCGGAACAGGCAGAAGAAGTGATGGCGGCCTATCAGCAATCGTTTGATATGCATATTGCGCTAAATCGTGAGGGATGGGTCCTGTTGACAGGCGCGAGGAAGTGAATTCGATTAAACAAAAACCAGAACCGGAATGCCACTTGTAACTCGATGTCCTAACTGCTTAACGGTCTTTCGCATCACGCCTCTGCACTTGCAGGCGCATGGGGGCGAGGTGCGTTGCGGGCAGTGCAATCATATATTTAATGGCTTCGCTTCGCTGCTGACCATGGAGGACCCGGAAATCATAAAACCGGGGAAGACCGGGGAAGCGGCAAGAGCGTCGGAAAATACTTCGCAACTTTCTCCTGATGCGGGGATTTCCCACCCTGAAGCGCTACAGGGCGGCGGTGTGCGGGAGCCAGGGACGCCGGAACCTCACATCTCTGAATCGCCATCAGCGCAAAATCCGCCGGAGTCATTGACATCAGAGCCGGCCGGGACAGCACCTGTCAAGCCAGAGGCAGCAGAGGCTCGCGCTCCTGAAACGCCTGCAAGGGGGAAACCTGACGCCAGGGCCGCAAAAAAAGCAGACAAAGCGCGGGACAGGCGGGTTGCGAGAGAACAAATTCCGCAAACGGGTAACGCGATGTATGCCGGCCTGGAAGACGACATGCTGGATAATTATTTGCCGGAGCACTACATTTCCAGGAGAGGGCAACTGCCGGAGATCACGGCTGCGTGGGCGGTTGCCAATCTTTTTATGCTCATCGTGCTCGTGGCGCAGATCCTCTATGCATTTCGCAGTGACCTGGCGGCTAGCATGCCAAGTACCAGACCCTTTCTGGAGCAATATTGCAAAGTTTTGCAATGCACTGTTTCTCTGCCGTCATCCGCCGCTTCGGAAAATACGGCATCGTCCGGAATGAGCGCGAGCCCGTCTATTGGTTTTACTGCGCCCGCTGACAAGCAATCATCTGTTTTCGGTCATTATCGCCGCGTCCATTCACCTTGCCCGACAGGGCGAGTTGCCTGACTTCGTCAATTCCTCACTACCTGTCTCAGGTGCCTGCCCGCCCTCTGGCTACCCGATTTGGGGTAAAATCGATGTCCCGTTAAATTAGGTATTCCTCTTTTGGAAGATGGCGTCTGAAAGCCTGATCGAAATCCAAGGCCTGAATTTCTCTTATGGACAGCGTCCGATTCTCAAGGGAATCGATATGACGATGGGAAGAGGGAAAGTCATTGCCATCATGGGTGGCAGCGGCAGCGGGAAAACAACCTTGTTGCGCCTCATCGGCGGGGCCGTGCGCCCGACTTCCGGCTATGTGAAAGTTGCAGGCCAGGTAGTGCATAAACTGAAGCGGGACGAGCTTTTTCGCATGCGCCGAAAAATGAGCATGCTATTTCAGTTCGGCGCATTGTTTACCGATCTCTCGGTATTCGACAACGTGGCTTTCCAGATGCGGGAACATACGAACCTGCCGGAGTCCATGATACGGGACCTTGTGTTAATGAAACTCCAGGCTGTGGGTTTGCGCGGCGCACACGAGCTGATGCCTAACCAGCTTTCCGGCGGCATGGCGCGCCGCGTCGCGCTGGCGCGCTCGATTGCGCTTGATCCTCTGCTTATCATGTACGACGAGCCTTTCACCGGACTCGATCCCATTTCACTCACAGTGATCGGGAACCTGATACGACGCCTGACCGATGCCTTGGGCATGACCTCCATCGTCGTAACGCACGACGTCCAGGAATCCTTGAAAATTGTCGACTACGTTTATTTCATCGCGGACGGAGTGATTGCGGCCCATGGCACGCCGGACGAGGTGCGCCGATCGGTTGCACCGTTTGTACATCAGTTCGTTCATGGGGAAGAAGACGGTCCCGTCTCGTTTCACTATCCCGCCAGGCCCTATGCGCAGGATCTGAAACTGGAGGGCAGTTTTGCCTAGGCGTATCGTAACTGGTATCCAGAGCGTCGGTCATCGCGTCATAGACAGTATCTGGCGCTTGGGCTACGCCAGCCGTTTCTTCCTGCTGACCTTGATCAAGTCCGGGACCAGTCTGCGCCGCTTTACCCTGGTGATACGGGAGCTTTATTTTACCGGAGTACAGTCGCTCATCATCATCCTCGTGTCAGGGCTTTTTGTCGGCATGGTACTCGGCTTGCAAGGCTTCGAAACCTTGCAGCGCTATGGAGCAGAATCTGCGGTAGGCACCATGGTGGCGTTGTCATTGCTACGCGAATTGGGGCCTGTAGTGTCCGCGCTGTTGTTCGCCAGCCGCGCCGGTTCGGCAATCACAGCGGAAATCGGGCTGATGAAAGCGACCGAGCAACTGGCGGCAATGGAAATGATGGCTGTAGATCCGATTGCGCGCGTAGTCGCGCCCCGGTTCTGGGCGGGCGTGATTTCAATGCCGTTGCTGGCAGCATTGTTTTCCGCCATAGGCATCTATGGCGGCTATCTGGTGGCTGTCGTACTTATCGGAGTGGATGAAGGTTCGTTCTGGTCGCAAATGCAAAGCGCCGTCGATTTCCGCTACGATGTGGTCAACGGCATCATAAAAACCTGTGTTTTCGGCATCGCGGTGACGGCAATCGCCGTGTTCGAGGGGTATGATGCGGCGCCCACGGCCGAGGGCGTATCCGGTGCCACAACCCGCACCGTGGTGACTTCTTCACTCGCAATTCTTGGACTCGATTTTATCTTGACCTCGTTCATGTTCAGGGGAATGGGCTGATGCAGCGCGCAACAATGGATTTGTGGGTAGGACTGTTCGTCATGGCAGGTATCGGCGCATTGCTCGTGCTGGCGTTGAAAGTCGGCAATCTTGGTACTTATAGCGCGAGTGACAGCTATCAGGTGACAGGCAACTTCGAAAACATCGGAGGGTTGAAAGTGCGGGCGCCGGTAAAGAGTGCCGGTGTCGTCGTCGGCCGGGTGACGGACATCCGGTTCAGCACGGAGACATATGACGCTCTGGTGATCATGAATATTGACAGCCGTTATAAATTTCCCAAGGATACTTTTGCCAGCATCCTTACCTCCGGTTTGATCGGGGAGCAATATATCGGCCTGGCTGCCGGGGGGGATGAAGCGACGCTCAAGGATGGCGACACCATCATGAAAACCAATTCTGCCCTTGTTCTGGAAGAAATGATCGGGAAATTTTTGTTCAATAAGGCCTCAGAAGGAGGCAGCAGTGAAAATTCCGACAAGAACTAGAAAGGGCAGTAACAAGTCCAACGCCTGCGGTGGCTCCGTGTCCCGTATTTCACGGATAAGGGCCTGCGGGCAGGAAGCAGGAGCAGTTGATGCGGGCACGGGAAGCGCAACCGCATAAGCATTTCGTGTATTGAGCAGTCTAATCAAGCGAGGAAATCATGAAAAAATATCTTGGTATCTCAGGTCTGCTGGCAACCTGGCTGGTCGCATTCCCTGCTGCCGCCGCAGAAATCAGTCCTGATACGCTGGTGGATAACACCGCTCAGGAAGTATTGTCGATCGTTCGGCAGGACAAGGAGCTGCGTGCGGGCAATATGGCCAAGATTCTTGATCTGGTCGAAGCCAAGGTTCTACCGCATTTCAACTTCACCCGCATGACCCGACTCGCCATGGGCAAGAACTGGAATAAGGCAACCCCACAGCAACAGGAGGAATTGGTGAAAGAGTTCCGTACGTTGCTAGTGAGGACTTACTCCAATGCCCTCAGTACCTACAGTGACTACAAGATCAAGGTTGAGCCGGTCAGGAGCAAGGCAGAGGACACGGATACCACCGTCAAAACCAAAGTCATGCAGGATAGCGGGCAACCCGTGGATATCGACTACAGCATGGAAAAAACAGGGGACGGGTGGAAAGTCTACGATGTGACAGTGGCAGGCGTAAGCCTCGTCACGAATTACCGCAGCACGTTCAATAGCCAGGTGCGTGAAGGCGGTGTGGAAAAATTACTGAAAACCCTCGGGGACAAGAACCGTGCGCTGGCCGCTAACGATAAAAAAGCAGCCGGCGAATTAAAGACGGTAGCCACGCAGTAGCCGATGACCACTATCGTCCGGCGTGAGGGCGGGGAACTCAGCGTCGAAGGATCGATTACGATCGATAACGTCGTTTCGGTGGTTGCGAACGGTGTGGCTTTGTTTGACGGGGCAGAGGTGATAATCGATCTGGGACGGGTTACCGAAGCCGATTCCGCTGCCGTCAGCTTAATGCTGGAATGGCGGCGCGAGGCAGCACGCCACCATCGCAAGATACGCTTTCTCAATATGTCCCGGAATCTGCAGAGCCTCGTGCAACTGTACGGGGTATCCGAATTGATGAGTGGGGCATAATTCGCAGAAACCAGTCTGCCGCTTGCAGATCAGTTGTCGCCAAGGAATCGCGTAACGGTATGTTTCCTGCTCACCTGCACCCCGGCTTCTGGCGAATGCATTACGGTTTCGTTTTGGTTCCTTCCTCCTTTATCCCCACATGACACCCGCCATAGAAGTGGAGCAGATGCACAAACGTTATGGTGCACTGCAAGTTCTGGGGGGCATCGATCTCAAGGTAGACCCAGGCGAGTTTTTTGCCTTGCTGGGCCCCAACGGCGCGGGCAAGACCACGCTTATCAACATCGTGGCAGGGCTCACCCGCGCAACCAGCGGCCGGGCGCGGGTGATGGGATACGATGTGGTCTCCCATTACCGTGAAGCGCGACGCATGCTGGGCGTGGTTCCGCAGGAGCTGGTTTTCGATCCGTTTTTTACTGTCCGCGAAACCCTGGCCATTCAATCGGGATATTACGGGTTGAAGAACAATGGCCCGTGGATAGAGGAAATCATCCATCATCTCGATCTCGCGGATAAAGCCGATACCAACATGCGAGCGCTCTCAGGCGGCATGAAGCGGCGCGTACTGGTGGCCCAGGCATTGGTGCACAAACCGCCGGTCATCGTGCTGGATGAGCCGACCGCCGGGGTGGACGTCGAGTTGCGCCAGGGACTCTGGCGCTTCATCAAGCAGTTGAATCGGGAAGGCCATACCATCGTATTGACCACTCATTATCTCGAGGAAGCGGAAGCGCTCTGCAGCCGCGTGGCAATGATGAAGCAAGGCAATATCGTTGCCCTAGACAGCATCAGAAACCTGACCAGCAGCGTATCGGGATGTTTCGTGCGGCTGCGGCTGATGCCCGACACGCTGCCTCCCGCACTACAACCGCTAATGAGCAGCCGCGAAGAGGGTTGCTACATACTGACCCTGGCAGAGTATTCCCAACTCGAGCAGGTCATGGCCACATTGCGCACAGCAGCACTGCAAGTACTCGAGATGCAGGTGTTGCAGCCTGATCTGGAAGAGGTATTCATACGGATCATGGGCACACACAAAATCAGGCAGCCCGAGGCCCTATCCGTATGACCGGGTTTCTCACACTGCTCTACAAGGAGTTGCTGCGATTCTGGAAAGTCGGATTCCAGACGGTATTCGCGCCCATGGTATCCACCCTGCTATATCTCCTGATTTTTTCGCACGTGCTGGAAGAGCATGTACAAGCGTACCCCGGTGTTGCGTATACAGTTTTTCTCGTGCCTGGCCTGGTGATGATGGCGATGCTGCAAAACGCTTTCGCCAACTCCTCATCGAGTCTCATCCAGTCCAAGATCACCGGTAATCTGGTTTTTATCCTGCTGTCGCCGCTTTCGTATCACGAAATATTTTTCGCCTACGTCACTGCGTCGGTCGTGCGAGGTCTGGCAGTGGGTCTGGGCGTCTACCTGGTTACCCTGGTGTTCTTCGATGTGCCCCTGTCCTCGTTCTCCTGGGTGCTGATGTTTGCGTTGATCGGCAGCGCATTGCTGGGAGCTATGGGCGTCATTGCCGGTATCTGGGCGGAAAAATTCGATCAGCTCGCCGCGTTCCAGAATTTTGTCATTCTGCCGCTGACGTTTTTATCCGGCGTCTTCTACACAATTCCCTCATTGCCACCCTTCTGGCAAGGCCTGTCGCACCTGAATCCGTTTTTCTACATGATCGATGGTTTCCGCTACGGGTTTTTCCACGCATCCGATATCTCACCCTATTTCAGTCTCGGCATTGTAGCCACGTGCTTTATAGCGGTATCATGGCTGACGCTGCAAATGCTCAAAAGAGGCTACAAGATCAGGCACTGACTATGGTTTTTAGGGGTGGAACGGGATACATTCATGCCCATTCTCGTTTTTTATGGCAAGTGCCAGCAAGGGAAACTACAGGAAAGTAAGGGAAACTATAGATGGTTACAGCGGACAGCATAAAAACACATATCGAGACATCCATGTCTTGTGAACTGGTGCATGTGGAAGGGGATGACGGCTACCATTTCAGTGCCCTCATCGTCAGCCCGGAATTCCGGGGGAAAAATATGGTGCAGCAGCACCAGCTGGTTTACCGGGCACTCGGCGACAGGATGAAACAGGAGATTCACGCACTGTCCATGAAAACCATGACGCCGGAGCAGTGGGCGGAAAGCAACAACCAGAACTGAGCTCCCCTTGGGGACTAGGGCTGCGCAATCTGGATTCGAGAACAGAGACTCCGCCGGGGTATCAGGCGGCAGGCGCCATGACCGCACGCAGCTTCTGCATGGCCTTGGCTTCGATCTGGCGGACACGCTCGGCGGATACTCCCAACTCATCGGCGAGCTCATGCAGCGTCGCAGTGTCTTTTTCCCGCAGCCAGCGGGCCTCGATGATGTGGCGGCTGCGAGCATCCAGGCTCTCGAGCGCCTGCTCCAGTCCTTCACCCCGCAGACGCATGGTTTGCTCGTCCTCCAGCACATGGGAGGGTTCGGAACCATCGGTCAGGTAAGCAATGGGGCTGAAGGTTTCCTCATCGTCGTCTTCCGACAGGGGTTCGAGTGAAATATCGCGGCCGCTGAAGCGGGTTTCCATTTCCACCACTTCCTCGGGCTTTACACCCAGCTGTTCTGCAACCTCGGCAACTTCCTTCTGGCTCATGGTATCGAGAGCCTGTTTCAAGCTGCGTAAATTGAAAAATAGCTTGCGCTGAGCCTTTGTCGTGGCAATTTTAACCAGGCGCCAGTTGCGCAGTATGAATTCGTGGATTTCAGCCTTGATCCAGTGTACTGCAAATGAAACCAGCCGGACGCCGCGCTCGGGGTCAAAGCGCTTGACCGCTTTCATCAATCCGATATTTCCTTCCTGTATCAGGTCAGCCTGAGGCAAGCCATAGCCTTTGTAACCCCGCGCGATGGCGACGACCAGGCGCAGGTGCGACAGCACGAGCTGGCGCGCAGCATCTATGCTGCCCTCATCACGCAGCGACCGGGCCAGTTGCAGTTCCTCTTCCTGAGTAAGGATGCGGAACTGGTTGACGGACTGAATGTAGTTTTCGAGGCTGCCGGCAGAAGGTACGGTTAAAGCGAAAGTCATTTATCCTCCTTGGTTTCCTGTGAACGTTAACCGTTTCCCTTTAAGAGCGTCAACATTTTTGAAAGTTCCCTCCACTATTCATTGTAAAGTACCTTAACCTTATGAATTATCGGGATTCTATTTTCAGAAGATGACTCACGACAGACAACCAGGCACCGAGCCAGCCAAGGCCAGCCGAAAACAGAAACATGATCAGGCTATCTCCCATGGAAAGATGATAAAGGCGGAAATCCGTTTCATACAATTGCATCAGATGCTTTACCGGCTCGTCAGTGAGGTGGATCCCCAGAGAGATGATGAGCCATGCGACGATGCCGCCTACCAGGCCCTGTATTGCCCCGAAATATAAAAAAGGGCGACAGATAAAGCCGTTGGTTGCGCCAATCAGCTTTGCCACTTCTATTTCATCCCGCATGGTCAGGATCTGGAGGCGTATGGTGTTGAATACCACAGCAACGACGAGAAGGCTGAGCAGCACGCTGAGCATCCAGGCCGCAAGCCGCCCCAGCTTGAGCAGCGCATCCAGACGCTGCGTCCAGGCAGAGTCCAGTTGCACATGCTCGACTTGCCGGAGTTCCGACAAGGCCCTGCTCAATGTTTCGAGTGTCTCTGTTGAGACGTCCTTGGCAGTAACAACGAACGCATCAGGCAGCGGGTTTCCTTCGAGGCCCTCCATCACTCCGGCCAGCCCCGGGTTCTCCTTGAACTGCTCAAGGGCGCTGGCCTTGGGAATGAACTTGAAACTCTCCACGTGCGGATTTTCTTTCAGAAAAGATTCAATTTTTCCTACGTCACTCTCGGTCGCATTCAGTTTTAAAAAAAGACTCAACTGAGGACCGCTCGAAAAATGGCCCGAAAGTGCCTCGACATTCTCGAGAAACACATAAATTCCTGCTGGCAGACTGAAGGCAATACCGATCACTCCCAAGGTCAACAGCGTGCTGAACGGGATCAAGGCCAGCCGCCTGAAGGCGAGCGCCAAAGCGTGCCAGTGATACGAAAGCCAGATGTTCATCCAGTCAACTCGCCGTGACTGAGAGTGAGAATACGTTGCGGGGTGCCACCGAGCAATTCAACATCGTGAGTGGATATAAGTACGGTAACGCCTACCTGATGAAAAGATTTGAAAATAGCCATGATATCCTTTGCATACTCCATATCCAGATTGCTCGTCGGCTCATCGGCGATGAGTATCGAAGGCCTGCTGACAATGGCGCGCGCGATGCACAGCCGCTGTTGTTCTCCCCCCGAAAGCGTGATGGGACGCGCTTTCTCCTTATTCAGCAGCCCTACCTTGTCGAGCGCGGCGCGCACCCGCCTGACAGCCGCTTTCGACTCGAAACCGCTGATCTGCAGGGGAAGCAGAACATTCTCAAAAACGCTGCGGTCGAACAGCAACTTCTGATCCTGAAACACCAGTCCGAAGTTGCGGCGCAGGAAAGGAACAGCGGCATCATTGAGTCTGCCTACATCCTGGCCATTGACGATAACGCTGCCGGTGGTGGAACGCTCGATCGCGGCAATGAGCCGCAGCAGCGTTGTCTTCCCCGCTCCCGAATGGCCATTGATCAAGGCCATCTCGCCTGTTTCTACTGTGAAACTGACATTCCGGAGTGCCTCGAAACCGTTGGGGTAGCGCTTGGAAACCTCACTGAAGCTGATCATCTATTGGTACGGCGAGCTGGCCGGGTCAACTCCATCTCAACTCCATCCTTTTCGTATATTTCCCTCAATCAACTCAATCAAACAACGCTCCGACAAATTCGCGTGCGACGAAAGGCCTCAAATCGTCCAGACCCTCACCTACACCGATAAACCGGACAGGCAACGGGACTTTTTGCTGGCGTTGGCGGGCGATGGCGGCAAGCACGCCTCCTTTTGCGGTTCCATCCAGCTTGGTGACAATGAGACCTGTCAGGCCAAGGGCATCGTCGAATGCCTGTACCTGATTGACTGCATTCTGCCCGGTATTCGCATCCAGAACCAGTAACGTTTCATGAGGCGCCCCGGGCTCGGTTTTGGCAATAACGCGCTTCACCTTTTTTATTTCCTCCATGAGGTGGAGTTGCGTGGCCAGCCTTCCGGCAGTGTCCGCCAGCACGATATCGATGCCCCGCGCTTTCGCCGCGTTGACGGCATCGAATATGACCGCCGCCGGATCACCTCTTTGTTGATCGCTGCTTTCCTGCGCGATCACCGCGACGCGGTTGCGCTCCCCCCACGCCATCAGCTGCTCGCGCGCTGCGGCACGGAAGGTATCGCCCGCGGCGAGCAGCACGGACTTGCCCTGCAGTTGATAATAATGCGCAAGTTTTCCAATGGAAGTGGTTTTTCCGGCACCGTTCACCCCGGTCAGCATGATGATGAAAGGGTGGTGGGCGCTGGTATCGAGGGGTTGCGCAAGCGGTTCCAGCAGGTCGACCAGCGCCTCCTGCAACGCCTCTTTGAGCTGCGACGCATCGGTCAAGCCGTTACGTTTGACTTTTCTGCGCAACTCCTCCAGCAGCCAGGTGGTGGCACTGACACCCGCATCCGCCGTGAGCAATATGGTTTCCATCTCCTCGTAGAGATCTTCATCGATTGCTCCGCCACCGAAGAGACCCGAAAGGCGCTTGCCAAGGTTGTTACGCGTGCGGGACAGGCCTTGCCGAACCCTCACCCCCCAATTCGAATTCGGAGGTTCGCTCGTCGTGGAATCATTTTTGGATTTGAAGAAACTTGCCATTCTGGTAGGCTGTCAGTATTTGAGACCTCGAAGTAAACCTCACGCAATCTTATTCTGGATTTTATTCTGTTTATCCGGATTCAGGTATTAATTAAAAAAGAAGATGACTTATCCGTGCTTTCGCTTTTTGCCGGCTTGCTTATGGGCGGCTCTCGTAATCCCCGTCTCGCTGTTCTCCTCCGCCGCTCTTGCCAGCACGCATGAATTCACTCTGGGTAATGGCTTGCGGCTCATCGTCAAGGAAGATCATCGTTCCCCGGTCGTCATCTCGCAAATCTGGTACAAGGCCGGGAGCATCGACGAGGTAAACGGCAGGACTGGCGTCGCCCACGTGCTTGAACACATGATGTTCAAGGGCACGAAGAAAGTACCGGGCGGCGAGTTTTCCCGCCTCATCGCAGCGGCGGGGGGCCGTGAAAACGCTTTCACGGCGCAGGATTATACGGCCTATTTTCAGCAATTGCATAAGTCCCGGCTGCCGCTGGCGATGGAACTGGAATCGGACAGGATGCGCAATCTGGTGCTGACAGAAGAGGAGTTTTCCAAGGAAATCAAAGTCGTGATGGAAGAACGGCGGTTACGTACGGACGATCAGGCGCGCTCTCTGGTCCATGAGACACTTATGGCGACCTCCTATCAGTCGCACCCTTACCGGCATCCGGTGATAGGCTGGATGAACGATCTGCAGAACATGACTGTGGGGGACGCCCGGCAATGGTATGAACGCTGGTATGCGCCCAACAATGCTGTGCTTGTGGTGGTCGGGGATGTAGACCCCCGGCAGACCTTCAATCTGGCGCGAAAATACTACGGACAGATAAAGGCGAAGCCCGTGCTGTCCCTGGACCAACGCAAGCCACAGATCGAGCCGAAGCAGCTCGGCGTCAAGCGGCTGACAGTAAAAGCGCCCGCGCAATTGCCCTACGTTGCAATGGCTTATCATGCTATATCGCTGAGCAAGCCGGAAACGGACTGGGAGCCGTATGCACTCGAGATGCTGGCGGGCGTGCTCGATGGGAATGAATCGGCGCGGCTCAATAAAGCCCTGGTGCGTGAGCAGCGCATCGCCAGCACGGCCGGAGCCAGCTATGATTCCACCGCGCGAGGTCCCGCGGTGTTTTATCTCGATGGCACACCGAGCGAAGGCAAAACAGTGGGTGAGGTGGAAGCGGCGTTGCGTGCCGAGATCGAAAAGCTCGTACGTGACGGCGTGACAGAGGAGGAGCTTGCGCGCGTCAAGGCACAGGTGGTGGCGGGACACGTTTTTCAGCTCGATTCCATGTTTTTCCAGGCAATGCAGATCGGCCAGCTCGAAAGTATAGGATTGTCCTATCGCGATGTGGACACCATATTGCGTAAATTGCAGGCTGTTACCGCCGAACAGGTGCGCGAGGTGGCAAAAAAATACTTGAAGGACGATAATCTGACGATTGCAGTACTCGATCCGCAGCCCCTGGAACAGAAAGCACCCGCGGCAGTACCGGCGGGTTTGCGGCATTAAGCGGCGAGGTTGAGAGATGCTCCGTCACCTGTTTTTCCTTTTCCTGGGCTTTTATTCCCAATGGGCGTACGCCACTCTGCCAATCCAGCACTGGCAGGCAAACTCGGGTGCCCGCGTTTACTTCATCGAAAGCCGCGACTTGCCCATTCTCGATGTGAGTGTGGATTTCAGTGCGGGTAGCAGCACCGACACACCCGATAAATCAGGCCGCGCGGCGATGGCCCTGCATCTCGTGAATCTGGGAGCGGGAGGATTGACCGAAGACCAGCTCACCAAGGGATTCGCTGATGTCGGCGCGCAGCTGGGCGCCCATTTCGATCAGGATCGGGCGGGGATTACGCTCAGAACATTGAGCAGCGCGCGCGAGCGTGGCCGCGCACTGGAATTGTTCGGCAAGGTCATCCAGCACCCCGATTTTCCTGAATACGTCCTGGGGCGGGAAAAAGCGCGTGTCATCGCAGGGCTCAAGGAAGCGGATACCAAACCCGGCAATATTGCCGACCGATCGCTGATGAAAATGCTCTACGGTACCCATCCTTATGGATTGAGAGGTTCGGGTGAGATCGAGAGCGTGAGCAAGCTGGGGCGTCAGGATATGATCGATTTTCACCGGTTTCGCTATACGGCGGTAGATGCGGTGGTGTCGATCATGGGAGATGTAAGCCGTGACGAAGCCGCAGCGATTGCCGAATCCCTGACCAAGGATCTGCCACGTGAAAAACGAGGACAAAGCATCCCGGCAGTGACGCCACCCGTCCAGGGCACCCAGCGGATCGCCCATCCGGCTACCCAGAGTCATATCCAGCTCGCCTATCCCGGGATCAAACGCGATGATCCCGATTATTTTCCTCTCATTGTGGGAAATCACATCCTTGGCGGGGGCGGATTCACCTCACGCCTGATGGAGGAAATCCGCCAGAAACATGGGCTGGCCTACAGTGTTCACAGTTCGTTTACCCCCCTGAAAGAAGAAGGCCCTTTCGAGATCGCATTGCAAACCCAGAAAGAACAGTCTGAAGAGGCGCTTTCCATAACCCGGAAAGTCCTGGCTGATTTTATTGCCGGAGGGCCAACGGAAAAAGAACTGATCGAAGCAAAAAAAAATATCATCGGCAGCTTCCCGCTGCGTATCGACAGTAACAAGAAGATACTCGGATACCTCGCCATGATCGGTTTTTACAATCTGCCCCTGACCTATCTGAATGATTACGTAAAGGCGGTATCGAAGGTAACCATCCCCCAGGTAACCCAGGCTTTCCAGCGACGCATCAATCCCTCCGGCATGGTAACCGTGGTGGTGGGTCTTCCGGACACGAGTGGAAAGTAAAAAACTTTTTGCAAGCCGCTTCCTCCTGACAGACGTTTTTCTCTTTTTTCATCGCATGCACGATGAGAAATAGAGTTCGAATCATAGGAGGTGAGTGGCGCAGCCGCATCCTGACTTTTCCCAACGATATGGACCTGCGTCCCACCCCTGACCGGGTGCGCGAGACGGTCTTCAATTGGCTAGGGCAGGATATGAGCCACAAACGCTGCCTCGATCTGTTTGCAGGCAGCGGCGCAATGGGTTTCGAAGCAGCTTCGCGTGGAGCGGCGGAAGTCGTGATGGTGGAATCCAGCCCTGCGGTATTGAAAGCGCTTCGCGCCACCGCCGAGAAACTGGGGGCAACGCGCATTGAACTGGCGGGAATCGATGCCATGAATTTTATTGATTCCGATCGGCGCCGCTTCGATGTGATATTTCTCGATCCACCTTATCGTCTCGATTTGTTGCCCAGGCTACTGCCCAAATTGCACGCACATCTTGCCGATGGAGGAATGGTCTATCTGGAAGACGATTGCCCCGCGGAGTTTGAAGGATGGGCAGTGTGGCGCAGGGGACATGCAGGAAAGGTGTGCTATCACTTGTTAAGCTCCACGATAAATTAAATGGATAAAGCGATATACCCCGGTACTTTCGATCCCATTACGCGGGGTCATGAAGATCTGGTGCGACGTGCCTCCGGTTTGTTCAGGGAGGTGGTGGTAGCGGTCGCTGCAAGCAGCGGAAAAAAACCGTTCTTTACCCAGGAGGAGCGGGTGGCGATGGTGCGTCAGGTGCTGACGGATTATCCCAACGTTAAAGTCATGCCGTTTTCAGGCTTGCTGATGGAGTTCGCGCAACAACAGCAGGCGAGGGTAATCGTGCGCGGTTTGCGAGCTGTGTCGGATTTCGAATATGAATTCCAGATGGCAGGAATGAATCGTACGCTTTATCCGGATGTCGAGACTTTGTTTCTTACGCCCTCCGAGCAATATATGTTTATATCCGCCACGATCGTGCGCGAAATCGCCTTGTTCGGCGGCAATATAGAAAAGTTCGTGCACCCCCTTATTTCGACGCAACTTGGAATGAAGATCGCGTCGAAGGACAAATCATCGAGGTAGCCATGGCTTTAATGATCACCGATGAATGCATCAATTGCGACGTGTGCCAGCCAGAGTGCCCGAACAGCGCCATTTCGCCCGGCGAGGAGTACTATGAAATAAACCCTGATCTATGCACGGAATGCGTAGGACACCACGAAGAGTCGCAATGTGTGGAAGTATGTCCTGTAGACTGCATCGTTCTCAACCCGGATATCGCTGAAACCCGAGAGCAGCTATACAAAAAATACCTTGATCTTACCGGGCAAGCGGTTCAGGAATAGCCGATGCCGAGCGGGAAGCAAGAGGACCCGTTCTCCCTTATCCTTCGTTCTCTCTTCACGCTGGATTTGTCAAAGGGTTGAATGGACGGAGTGCGGCAGGTGGGCCGGCGGGAAAAATAGCCGGCAACCGGTTATTTCGGTGACGGAAATCGCTATTTCAAAACTGCTGGATTCCCTCTTCCGCGGGAATGACGAATGAGAAAGGCTTGTTCAGGGCTGTGCTTGCCGGACAAGCTCCTCCGGGATAGGATAGCGTCTCGGTCCAAAAATGGCTGTACCGATCCGCACCATCGTTGCTCCTTCCTGAATGGCGAGTTCGAGGTCTTCCGACATCCCCATCGAGATGGTGTCCACATCATACCCGCTCTGCTTGAGCTGGTCGTAGGCTTCCTTCAGCATTCGAAACTGGCTGCGCTGCAAGGCGGTGAATTTGGTAAGCTCAGGGATTGCCATTACTCCCCGCAACCTTAATCGCGGCAATTCGGCAACATGCGCTGCCAGATCGGCCACTTCTTCCGGGGCGACACCGCTTTTGCTGTCTTCGCCGCTTACATTGACCTGCAAGCATATCTGAAGCGGTGGAAGCGCTTCGGGCCTGTCCTTCGACAGGCGCTCGGCAATTTTTTTGCGGTCTACACTGTGTACCCACGCAAAGTTTTCCGCGATGCGCCGGGTCTTGTTGCTCTGGATAGGCCCGATGAAATGCCACTCGATCGGTAAATCCTTAAGGGCGTCGATTTTGACCAGCGCTTCCTGCAAATAGTTTTCGCCGAAAACGGTTTGTCCTGCAACAAACGCTTCCCGTAACCGCTCTGCGGGATTGGTTTTGCTGGCGGCCAAAAGGGTGATTTCCCCGGCTTGCCGGCCTGCCTTCCCTGCGATCTCGGTGATATGGGCTCTTACTTTTTTCAATCCAGCCGCGACGGTTGATGTATTCGGTTCCAATTTTCTGCCTTTTACCAGCCGCTCCGGACAACCTGGTCCGTGCGGTGGGAACGATAGTTGAGGGTGTGCGTGAGCATAGTAGAACTACTCATCCCTGGGGTCAAGAACGCTTCCCATTCGAATCTTCTCCAGGAATAGTCTGGCATGACTCATCAGTATACGATTCTGACATTTTCCATCTTGAAATGCGCGGTCAGAGATTGCAGTGCTGGCTCATGGAGGCGGATACGCCATGCATCGCCCAGGTCGAGCTCACAGGCGGCATTCTGGTTTCGGTAGACGATCCGCACAGGACAAACCTCGGCATTGGCGCCGCTCGAATGACCGGCAGCTCCTTTTTTTGGACCGGCACCGCCGCCATCGAGCCGGTAGGGCGCAAGCAGTTCTTTCAATCTGGTGGCGCTGGAGGATCCGTTGCAATGTACCTCCACCCGTCTGGCGTACCGTGAGCGCGCGCCATCCAGATCATACAGCACATCAGCGGTTATCCGCAGCCCGTTTCCATATTCATCATCGCCCATCCTGTGACTGACTCTTGCTTCCGCAATCACAAGCTGATCTTCCTTCAACCAGCCGCGGGCAGACTCGAACAGTTCGCTGTATGCAACCAGTTCCACCTGATTGCTTCCGTCATCCAGCACGATCACCCCCATTCTGCCCCTCCGGGTTACCTGCGTGCGTATCGCATACACGATGCCTGCGAGGAGCTGCGGCTCCCGCTGAGGAACCAGCCGATTCAGCCGGGTGCGCACAAAATGATTCAATTCCTCCCTGTAGGCATTGAAGGGATGGCCGCTCAAATAGAGCCCGAGGGCCAGTTTTTCATTTTTCAGCGTTTCCTTTTCCGGCCATACGGGCACCTTGACCAGGGCCGGACGTTCGATGACGCCCATTTCCTCCCCAAACAAGCTTACCTGATTAACCGAGCGTTCTGCCTGCTCCGCCGATTCGAGGGCGATTCCAACCGATGCCAGCAAGGCTGCGCGATGGGTGTCGATAGCATCGAATGCGCCCGCGCGTATAAGCGATTCCACCACGCGCCGGTTAACGATACGTTTGTCTACCCGATGACAGAAATCGAACAAATCGCTGAATGCACCTCCCTGCTCACGGGCCTGAATGATAGCGGCTATTGCCGATTCTCCTGTTCCTTTTATTGCCCCCAGCCCATACCTTATGGTTTTCTCGTCTACCGGGACAAAGCGATAACCGGACAGGTTGATATCGGGAGGCAGGACCGCCAACCCATTGGCAATGCTGTCCTCAAAAAATATGTGTACCTTGTCCGTATCATCCATGTCGGCGGACAAGGTGGCCGACATGAATTCAGACGGATAATGCGCTTTCAGGTAAGCGGTCTGGAAGGCTATCAGGGCATAAGCGGCTGCATGGGATTTATTGAATCCATAGCCGGCGAATTTTTCCATCAGGTCGAACAACTCAGCCGCATCGCCCTCTGTCAGCCCATTCTTGACTGCTCCTGACACGAAGATGTCGCGCTGCAAAGCCATTTCCTCGGGCTTTTTCTTGCCCATTGCCCGGCGCAGCAGATCGGCGCTGCCCAGGCTGTATCCGCCTATCACCTGGGCGATCTGCATCACCTGTTCCTGATAAACCATGATCCCGTAGGTGGGCTCGAGTATCGGTTTCAGGCGAGGGTCGAGATATTCCACTACCCGCTTGCCATGCTTGCGTTCGATAAACTCCGGGATCAGCGACATTGGGCCGGGACGGTACAGGGCTACCAGCGCGATGAGGTCTTCGAACCGGTCCGGCCGGGCTTTCTGCAAAAGATCCTTCATGCCGCGGGATTCGAACTGGAAGATTCCCACCGCGTTACCTTGTCGCATCAGCGCGTAGGTATCGGGGTCATCCAGCGGGAGGTTCTCGAGCGAAAACGATCGAGTTTCGGAATCGTTTCCTGTATTGCCCGACTTGCGCTGCCGGATATACCTTACGCTCCAGTCGAGTATGGTTAAAGTCCTCAATCCCAGAAAATCGAACTTCACCAGACCAACTTTCTCCACATCATCTTTATCAAGCTGGCTTACGACCGATTCCCCCCCGTCCGCGCAATATACAGGACAAAAATCAGTGATCTTTCCCGCGGCAATCAGCACACCTCCCGCATGCATGCCCACATTGCGCGTCAGTCCCTCCAGCCGCTCGGCCAACTCGAGCAGATTGCGAACCTCCTCCTCCGCTTCTGCCCGTTGATTCAATTGCGGCTCTTCCTCCCGCGCTTTTTTCAGAGTCATGCCCAGTTCGAAAGGAACCAGTTTGGCCAGCTGATCGACAAAGTTATAGGGCAGGTCCAGCACCCGGCCCACATCCCTGACCACAGCCTTGGCCGCCATGGTGCCGAAAGTGGCGATCTGCGAAACGCTCTCGGCCCCATATTTCTGTTTCACGTATTCGATCACGTGTTCGCGCCCATCCTGGCAGAAATCGATATCGAAGTCGGGCATGGAGACGCGTTCGGGATTGAGAAAGCGCTCGAACAACAGATCATAGCGGAGCGGGTCCAGATCGGTAATGCCGAGGGAATAAGCAACCAGCGAACCCGCTCCGGAGCCCCGTCCCGGCCCGACTGGCACGTCATTCTGCTTGGCCCAGTTGATAAAATCAGCCACGATCAGAAAATATCCGGCAAAACCCATTTGCACGATAGTATCGGCTTCGAAATCCAGTCGGGCGCGATACTTCGGCATCTCGGCAGCGCGTCGATCGGGATCCGGAAAAAGTGCTCGCATGCGTTTTTCCAGACCTGTGCTGGCCTGATTGCGCAGGTACAAATCCAGGCTTTCGTTATTCGGCGTCGGAAACTGGGGAAGGCGATTGATTCCCAATTCCAGGGCCAGATTGCATCGCCTGGCAATTTCCATGGTATTGGCAAGTGCCGAAGGTATGTCGGCAAATAAAGCGCTCATTTCCGCCTGGGTTTTGAAATATTGCTCCTCGGTGCAATGCCTGGGCCGGCGCCGATCGCCCAGCACGTAGCCCTGAGAAATGCAGACCCGGGCCTCGTGGGCGCGGTAGTCTTCCGGATTCAGGTATTGCACCGGGTGCGTTGCCACCACCGGGAGGCGCAAGGCCGCCGCCAGAGCAAGGGAACGTTGCACCAGCGCTTCAGCGTTGGCGTGCCCTGCCCGTTGCACTTCGATATAAAAACGACCGGGGAAGAGTTCCGTCCACTCTTGGGCAAGGGTGCGGGCCTGATCCAAGTCGTTGTGTATAAGCGCCAGGCCTATGTCGCCCAGATTGGCGCCTGAAAGAGCAATCAGGCCTTCCGTTCCGAGATCGCTGGCGCTTAACCAGGATTTCCTGATTTCCGCCCGCCCCCGATACTGATTTTCCCGATAAGCGCGCGATAGCAGGCGGCACAGCGCGAGATAGCCGGGATAGGATTGGCATAGGAGCAGTATTCGAAAGGATTTGTCCCGATCGATGTCGTTACTGATCCACACATCGCAGCCGACAATCGGCTTGAGTCCTTTATTGCGCGCTTCCTGGTAGAACTTGATGAGGCCGAACAGGTTCGAGAGATCGGTCAGCGCCAGGGCCGGCATTCCCTCAGCAACGGCTTTGGCCACTGCCTCGTCTATGCGGACGATGCCATCTACTACGGAATACTCGCTGTGCAACCGTAGATGAATAAACGTTGTCGGAGCAGACACTGGAGGACTGATGCGGCAAAAGGTTAGGGACTGTGGCAGCAAGCCGACTCGCGGGAAGCCGGCTAAATTTCATGGAGTATTTTACACCAGTTAAACCGCATTAAGGTCCCCGCCAAGGAACAACAGTTTCTGACCGGATGCTATTCCGAAGTCCGAATTCGGTACCGCCGCAGCAGTATTTCTGAAGGGGAAAGTCCGGAAGGTGCAACGAAAATCGTAGTCAGGAAATCTGGGTGGCCGGCATTGCTTCGCCGGTTTGCACCACGATCCGGCCCCCTTGTTCGCCGAAAAAGCTGACGATTCTTTCCGGCAACCAGGTCAGCCTGCCTGGAAACGGGGAATCGAGGAAGCCTACATGTCCCCCCTCGTCCGGATATTCCAGGACGACCATGGAAGAAACATCCGCCCCCGAGGGCAGGGCATGCGGCGGCATGAACGGGTCGTTGATTGCATTTACAATGAGTGTAGGCACCTCAATGTACTTGAGCCATGGTTTGCTGCTCGATTGGTTCCAATAGTCCTCCGCATTACGGAAACCATGGAGCGGCGCAGTTACGAGATTATCGAACTCATACAGCGTAGTGCAGGCGCTGACTGCCGCGGGATCGAACAAATCCGGAAAGAGGTCAAGTTTTCCGACCGCCTTGCGCTTGAGCGTATCAAGAAAATGGCGCGTGTAGAGCAGATTGAAGCCGGAAGCGAGAGCATTCCCCGCAGCAGCAAGATCGAGGGGCACGGAAACGGCCACGACTCCATCGATCAATCGGCAAGCCTGCCTGCCCTGCTCACCCACCCATTTCAGCAGTGCGTTGCCTCCCAGCGATACCCCGACCGCGTAAATCGAAGAGGGTTGCCTGCCGGACTGTCTTTCTCTGATATTGATGCGTTCCAATATCCAGTTGATCTCTGCCGAATCGCCCGCATGATAGGCGCGTGGCAGCCGATTCGGTGAACCGGAGCAACCACGAAAATGTACCACTGCCGCGCGCCAGCCTATCTCGCGAAACAGGGTCATGGTGCTTACGACATAGTGACTGTTCGAGCTTCCTTCGAGGCCGTGAAACAGCACTATCAGGGGCGCGTCCATCTCGCCCTCCAGCCAGTCGAGGTCGATGAAATCCCCATCGTCCAGTTCCCACCGCTCGCGTCGGTAGGGAATCGAAGGGCGGGCAAGAAAATAGGGATAGATGGTTTGAGCGTGACCGCCCCGCAGCCATAGCGGAGCGACATAAGGTCTTGCTGGTTGCATGGATAGGGAGGAAAGGAATGTTTTCACATCAGGTCTTATGATTCTTGCCACCTCGAATGACGGAACTGCCGCGCTCGACACGTTTTAAATATAGCAATAAAAAAAGCCGGTGGTCCAGCTGAAGAATTCCTTGTGCTCCTGATTATTGGCGGCATTCATTACAGACCCGAGTCCAGCCCCATGAATCGACTGAAGGCAGGACGATCTGTATCGCGCAGCGGAACAGCAGTACTATAATAGATGTACCTACGCACTTCCATTTTGCAGTTGCCCGTTTGAAGTTGCCGGACGCCGGGAAGGGAAACGATATTTCGTCCATCTCGGTTGATCTTCATCCCCAGCCCCGCTGAACGACAATCATGAATCTGAATCTTTAAGGAGCAGCATGAAAAACCTGTTTTTGTTATTGTTTCTGGCGGTTTTTTCCAGCACCGTTACCGCTAACGAAGAGGATTACAAGCTGTGTACGATAGGGGGTTATTTTTCAGGCACAAACGACAAATTCCTGAGCGGATTAGCCGCACACATTGCCGAAAAGAAGCATGTTTTTGGTGACCCCATTTGCGACGCGGCGTGGGCGAACGGCTACAGGGTCGGCGAAAAGCTAACGAAGACGGGAAAGATCAAGGACCCCTCCGAGCGGGAGATCATCCAGCAGGCGACTGCATTCAGTTCGAAGATATACGAGACCATCAGTTCCCGCATAAAATTTTAGTGGCATCCGGTCCGGTTTCCATTTTCGCTATTCCTGCAAAAATGCGGATATAAATAGGACTGGCGCGCATTCCCGCCACAAATTCAAGCTCCACCTGGCCCGTAAAGGTGCTGGCGGATCATCGTTAATGGTGTCGGATCGCCGGCTACATGGGTGAGTTTGATCTCGATGCAGGCGGAAGCGGACGCTTCCGCCTGCATCGAGACTGGCAGGAATCCGCGGAACTCTTGCAGCAATTTATGCTGGGAAGGCTTTTCTGCGACGCACTACGGCGCCAACGAGGCCTAGCCCTGCCATCATCAGGGCATAGGTTTCCGGTTCCGGCACAGCCGTGATCATGATGGTGCTGTCCACCATGCTGTCCGGGTGCTGTATGTTCACATATGCCACATTGGGGTTGAATTTGTCGAAATAGAGGCCGGTCGGTTCAGCGCCCACTGTGGACATGGATGCCCAGCGCCCCAGCGACTCCGCAACACCATCGTGATTGGCATCCTGCGCGAACCAGATGTCCGCCCTGCCGCCAGGTTGATCCTCGATAACATAAATATTGCCGGCGGCGTCGATGGCCAGGTTGTCCGGACTGGCGAGCGCGGTGCCCACGGCGGTGCCGTTCGCCTGATCGAGCGTGTCGCGGCTGACGAAGAGCTGCGCGTTGTTGGCATCCAGGTTGATCGAGTACACCTCGTTCGTGGTCGTGGTGGCAACGAAAAGGATCTGGTCACCATTGGCAAGCGTCTTGATTTCGATATCCTCGGGGCGCTGATACTCTGTTGCGTTCACCATGTCAGCGGTCGCTCGGCCATCGATTGTGCCGTCCGCATTCAGAGCTGAAATGCCCGGGAGGGCGCCGCCTGTGGCATCGGTAATGGGAGTCCATGTTACGGAACCTACTGCGTTGGCATTGCCGCCGCCATTGACCGCCACGGCGAAGGTCTGGCCTGCTGCAAAGTAGTCGCCTCCGTTACTGGCGGTCGGGTTGGCCGACACGTACTTGTAGATACTGCCGCCATTCAGTTCATCGACGAAATACAGGTTGTTGTTCTTGTCGAACGCGAGACCCTCGTGAGATACGCGGGGCAGGATAGAACGGAATACGAAGTTCGCGTCCCCGGTTCCGGTGGCAGACACGGGATTGGTCAACTCGAACAGGCGTCCTTTGGTACTGCCGGTGCCCCAGGATTCTTCGGCAGTGACATAGCTGCCCCAAGGTGTCCAGCGCGATGCATCGCCCGAGACGAAATCCTGTGTGCCGGGGTGAACGAGGGTTTTCGTGATGCCGCTTGCCAGATCGATCCGCTGCACACCTGCCATCGAAGTCTCGAACGGAGTGAACAAATAGCGCCCGGCATTCGGCCCGGTTTCGTTTGCGGTGATCATATCCCAGCTGCCGGAATTACCCTCACCAAGATCGAGTTGGGTCGTGCGGTCAGCGATCCGAATCTGGGAGAAATTGGGGGAAGCTAACCGGAAGGGGGCGTTTTCGGGGAGCGAGCCTGCTGCCACACTGTCTTTCAGCGGGGTAAAGCTACTGAAATGCGTGTTCGCCGCAATGGCTCCGGTCGTGCCGGTCGCCATCAAGAGCGCACCTGAAACAAGAGCGCCTATTTTTTTCTGCTTGAACATTGAAAACCTCCGGAAAATTGAGGAAAAGTCTGCTTTTTGATGTACTGGCAGTCCGGCTACCTGCGCGAGTTCCCTTCAATTGCGCAAATCCGGGACTTTCCGGCCCCGCCTCGCGACGGGTGTGGCTTTTACGGTACGGCAGAAATATAGCTTTCCCTTATGACAGAACCCTCAGTGTTCGGGCGCGTCCTTGTAGTCCCTTCGGCTCCATCCGGCGTAACGCGATCGCTTTCGCTAGTCATCGCCCATCCTGTTTCTCGTGTCCTTTCTTTAGGGCTGCCCTCTTCCTCCGGATTATTTCATTTCTCATTTCATTAAATTGCTCCCGCACTTCATGTTCGATAAACACCTTTCCCACTACCGCAGGAATCCAGACTTTCGGGATAGCCTCCGTACGATGGACCACGCGAGTCCCCCCGGTCTCATCAGTCAGGTAAGTAGTACCGTCCAATTTGTGCATGTTGCCGCTGACCAGATGCGTCAATATCTTATGGTAAGGGATCAATCTTACTTCCCGTATTGACTCGAACGGATAGCGGATGGGGCCGTAAGTGGCAGTGCCGTTTTGGAAAATAGTAAACTTATCTTCAGAAATACTGACAACCTTGCTCTCCTTCAAGTTGGAGACAAAATCAGCCATACGGTCGAAGTCGGTGAGCACGTCCCAGACCTCCCGCGGGTTTGCTGACACAGCAAAATTAAGATCAATAATAATATTTTCTCCGGCCATGCTGACCTGAACCTCAATGTCCCTACCCTGGGGTGAGTCTGCTGACGATCCTGCCATAAATGGCATTGACCACAGAAATAGCAAGAAGGAAGCGTTTCTCATCGGTAGTACAAGAGAGGGCATTACCTGTTTTGGAGTATGTTCGCTTGTATCGAAGGCGGCCTAGCCAATTTATTCCAAACGGGCAGGTAAAACAAACACTACGCGGCTATTCGCGAGGATAATCCTCCCGAGGAAATAAGTAATGTAGAGGAAACCGATCCTCCGCTCGCCCCACAAAATGCAATGGTGGCGCCCTCTCTTTCTACCGGCACCTTAACATTTCATGATGAACTGCGATTAACTGATGATCAAGCCATATTAGGTGCAGTGACGGAAGTTTTAGAACCTCCCGGACCCGGTCTGACCGGGAGTTCCCCTATTGCGACCGATGTGTCCCTACCTGCAATCGTGCTGATCGTTGGCCTGCCCGGTCCCTCACGCGTGAAGATTCACAGTCGCTAAATGCAGATTACTCGCGATGGCCTGAATCCCGCGCCGGATTTACCCATGATAAGTAGGTCATCATGGGTAAAAATAGCAAAAGGGGAGAAGCAGTTTTCTTTGTGATCGCGGGAAAAATTATCCAGCTCAAAAATCAGGGCGATTCAACAGATGCTTACAATCTAAACCTAGGCCAAGTGTTCAAACAGTCGCGCGACCGCCTCAGCACCTGGATCAGCGTGACCGACCAAATGCCTGGCATTGACATAGGAAGCGCGACCCGCATTCGCCTTGCTCATGTGGGCAGTGCGATCGGCGCCCGCACGCGCGGCTTTCGCCGCCTCGGACAGGCTCTCTTCCAGGACATCAAGGGCCGGCGCAAGGGCATCGACCATGGTGCGGTCACCCGGGCGAGCCCCGCCGATTTCCTGCATTCTCCGCAACCCGGCCTGCAACGCTTCGCGCATTGGCGAGCCGCTTGAGGCGGCGTCGCCCGCAGCGGCGAAGAAGATCGCGAGGAGCACACCGCACGAGCCTCCCATGGTTTGGGAAAGCTCCAAGCCAATGGCTCGATAGAGCTGGGTATGGTCGGCAAGCGGCAATCGGTCCACGGCGCTGATCAGGGCACGTGCCGCCCCGGCTAGCGTGCTGCCGGTGTCGCCATCGCCTGACTTCGCGTCGAGCGCGTTAAGGTCGTTCTCGGCGGCGATCAGAACCTCGCAGCACCTGATCAGGAACTCCCTGGTCGGCCTGTGCATCGAGGGCATCGGAACGACTGGCGTCAGGCCGTCCGGAAGCGCCTGAATCGCGACCTGACCCAACCGGGAGACCCCGGGCCATGCTGCCAGCGGCGTGTGCTGCTTGAGAAGGGCGATCTCTGCATCGTCGGCAGGATAGGCTGAAATCGAGAAGCCATGCATATCGAGAGATGTCATCATGGCCGCCGGCCCGATGACGTGGGTTATCTGCTCGCCAATCGCTGACCGCCGGATTTCGTTGAGGATGATCGACATCTCGATGACCGACGTGCCGCCGAGATTGTTGACCATAACGACATGCGGCTTTTCTTCCATTGCAGCTGACAGGCGCTCGACCATGGCAGCGACAGCTCCGGTCGCGTCCTTGAATTCGACCTGCTCAACCCCGGCTTCACCGTGGATGCCAAGCCCAAGCTCGGCCATGCCGGGCGGGATGCGATCCTCCTTTGGCAAACCTGGGATGGTGCAGGTGTTTAGCGAGATGCCGATGCTTTTTGTCTTTGACACCACCTTGCGCGCGGCTGCGGCGACATGCGCCAAGTCGGCTCCATTCTCGGCCAACGCGCCGGCTATCTTGTGCACGAAAAGCGTGCCGGCGACGCCGCGGGCTTGCGGCAAGCCGGGCAACGCCACATCATCGCCGACGATGACTATCTCGACATTCAAGCCGAACGGGCGAGCGCGTTCGGCCGCCAGCCCGAAATTCAATCGGTCACCGGTATAATTCTTGACGATGAGCAGGCAGCCGGACGATCCCGTCACGGCAAGGATGCCTGCCAGTACCGCGTCGACTGTAGGGGAGGCGAAGATGTCGCCGCACACCGCAGCCGTCAGCATTCCTTTCCCGACGAAACCCGCATGTGCCGGTTCGTGGCCCGATCCGCCTCCCGAAATCAACGCGACCTTGGACTTATCCCAGTCATTGCGTACGACCACCCGTATATGTGGATAGCCGTCGAGCCGCGCCAGCTTACCGCCAGAGGCCGCGACCAGAGCATCGACCGCTTCGGTGACGATGTTTTCTTTGGTGTTGATGAACTGGGCCATGTTTTCTCCTATCTGACTGAATTTTTGCTGATCAAAAAGCTGCGCACGCAACATCCGTTGCTCAACCCGGGTATAAATGCGCGCGCGTCACTGGAAGATATCGTTTTGCTGGTCTCTGAAAGAAACGGGCGGTTGACAAGCTTATTTATTACTCAATGTTTTGCATTATGCTGATGCTGTTTGCCAGAATCACCTATTTTGATAATCAGAAATTTCCACTCAGCAAGGGCATTACTTTCGGGTCAGCGGTTTCGTTTCTCTTCCTTTCAGGCTTTGTGCTCCGGCGCGAGAGTTTTAATTTACCTTCACCACTTCTTTTATAGCTAGAAAGGATGAAATGCAAGGCGAATGGCGCAAAGATGCCGGAATCACAGCGCGGGCTTCTGCCCGGGAAACTATAGATACATGATGAAGCGCGTCCTGTGGAGCGAAGCGATGTGGTGTCATCCGGTGATGAGGAGACTGCCGTCAATGGCAAGTTGCTGCGCAAGCGCACCAAAGGACGCGGCAGGTGCAGCCAGAGTGCTGTCCCCTATACGTTTTCTGACTACACTTTAAAGAGTCCGAATTGCTGCTCATGTCGGATGTGAGCATACGTCATTCGACGGGGGTTATTTCGGGCCGATGAATCTTTCCCATATCGAAGGAGTGATTACACATTGGGCAGGGATAAAAATACTGCCATCGTACTGCGGGTCCTGCTCCTGGAAGCGATTGGTATAGATGAATACACCGATGCGTTGCATACCCCCATCCCGGGCGTGCAGTTTCTCCCCAGAAATCACTCTGGAGAAAACAAGCCGCTGCCACCGAATGAGCGCTTCGGCCCCCATAAGTCGCTGCTATCCATCCGGGGCTGATAATGGAGAACAAATTCGTTTCTCTTCCAGCTTTTGTGCAAATCCGCCTCCAGAAGGGTGCAGGCATTCATTGCCGCTTGCGTCCGGATCGAAAAAGCACATTGCGTTGCGGCCTGATGCTTTTGCCTGATACATCGCGAGATCCGCCTGCTTGAGCAACTCGTCTGTCGTGTGCGATTGATCGTTAAATAGTACGACGCCGATGCTCGCCGTGCTGTGATGTTTATATGCACGGAGATTAAAAGGCTGATTGAATGCGCTGTGAATCCTCTCGCAAATGGCCTTTATCTGAGCAAGGGATTCTTCATAATTTTCGCTAAAGTCCGTTATCAGTATTACTACAAACTCGTCGCCGCCCAGGCGAGCGACCGTGTCGCTTTCCCGTATGCAGGAGATCAGGCGAGGAGCCAGCTGCTGCAGCAACAGGTCCCCCAAATCGTGGCCGAACGTATCATTGAGTAATTTAAAGTTATCGAGGTCGATAAACAGTAACGCGCCCATGCGATGTTTCCGGGCTCTCGCCGAGAGTGCCTGACTCAGCCGGTCCAGCAGGAGTTGCCTATTGGGCAATCCGGTCAAGGAATCATAGAAGGCGAGGTGTTCGATTTTGTTTTCCGCCATCTTGCGCTGGGTAATATCGGTGTTGATTGCGAAAACAGATTGCGCTTGCCCCTCGTCATTTTTAACCAAAGTCCAGTGTGCTTCAGCAAGCAATATACTCCCATCTTTGCGCCGCTGTGCGATCTCCCCCCTCCATTCGCCTTTATTCAATAGCAATTTGCTCGCTTCATGGAAGGCTAAGGGATTGTCATACAGCATCTCTATGGATTTACCGAGGACCTCTTCAGGGGTCCATCCGTATAACCGCTGCGCGCCCTGATTCCAAAACTGAATGCGATGATCGATTCCGTGAACAATGATCGCGTCGGTTGCCTTATCAAGCAGGGAAGCCTGCTGGCGAATGCGGGCCTCGGCCTCCTGGCGCGCCTGCTCAGATTGTTTACGCTTCGTAATGTCATTAAAATAAACAGCCAGACCATCTTCCAAAGGATAAACGTGTACCTCGAACCAGCCGTCTAGAGGAGCGTAGAAGTTTTCAAATTTCACTGTGGTATTTTCCACGAGCGCCCGGCGGCATTCATGATCGAAGATTGTTCCTACTGCCTCCTTGAATTCTTCCCAGATCACCTTGCCCAGAAGATCACTGCGAGAGCGTCGCAGCAGATTTTCTGCTTCCTTATTTAGGCACGTGAAGCGCCATTCGCGATCCAAGGTATAAAACGCATCAGTAATACCGTCCAGAATCCTCTCTGGGCGAAGCTTCGCATGTGAAAGTCCGAGCGCTGTTACCCTCTGTTTCTCGATAGCTGACAACAGTTTTTTATTTACTCGTCCTGGTGCCGTAGCTTTCTCTTTGTTCACTGAGATGATCTCCTGATAGATTCAAAACTCTACCTAAGTTCACCTACGATTTTAACGATCCTTCGATATGAAAGGGCATATTTTTGACTACTGGCCCCGGCGAATTTCATCCAACTGCAAGCGGACCGTCACAATCTAGAAGCGTGTGGATCACCACGGGCGATAGATTAGATAGATTACGTGAGGCTTTCCATTACGGTGAGATCAAGGCACTGAAGAGAAAAGAGAATATTTGTATCCAGCACCTCCCGCATCAGGGTTTGTGTGCCCATTGCAGGGCTTCATCGACCATCGAGGCAAAATCTGCTTCGCTCCCTGCTTCTTCAACAAAGCGCGACAGATCGCCTTTTTGCCCCATCCTGGTTGGCCAGAAACAATACTGCGAAAATTTTTCCGGCTCGTTTGCCGCTCGTCACAGGCATGCCAGTCGCTTGGCTTTCCTGTCATGGCCTGTAATCCGCAAAGCTTGCGGCCGCGGCGCACTTGAATTCCAGTCTCACCGGCATGGGGCAACGCTTACAAGTTGCACGAGGCAGTTTTTACCCGAGAAAAAGTAGTCTATCCACTTTTCCTGCTGGGCAGGTGGTAGGAATGTCTTACACGGGCGAAGGATTCCATGCTTTCATCACCGGTCTCAATGGTGAAGGCGGGTAGGTACCGCTGGCAAGCCTACTCTCGAGGAAGGGTAAGGTAATGTACAAGTTAACCATGTACACGAAAAAATCAGCGTAGGAAGTTGTAAACTCGATGCTCTGTCAAATTGACAAGATGGGAGGAGCGGAAAGTAAATAATAAAGAGAACAGGAAACTGATCGTTAACTACTTTCGAACATTAAAAGCGGAGAAAAGCAGATGTCAATCTCAAAAAAAATAACCGATAGGATTATGTCGGGTATAAAACAATACCAACCGATTCTGGCGGCGGCGAAAACAAGAGACGCTGGAGAAGCTGACACAGTTACAATTATCAAGGATATGTTGGCCGATATTTTTGGCTTTGATAAGTATGTGGAAATTACATCTGAATATGCTATCCGAGGTACGTATTGTGATCTTGGAATCAAGATAGACGGCACACTTCAAACGCTTATTGAAGTAAAGGCAATTGGAATTGATCTCAAAGATAATCATCTGAAACAGGCTGTAGATTATGCTGCCAATCAAGGGGTGGATTGGGTTTTGCTTACAAACGGAATGTGTTGGCGTGTTTATCGCGTCATTTTCTCAAAACCGATAAATCAGGAACTGGTGGTAAGCATAGATTTCGCCGCACTGAATTCACGGTCTTTAACCGATGTTGAATTGCTTTATTTGTGCTGTAAGGAAGGGTGGCAACGATCAGTACTGAGCGAATACCACTTGCAAAAGCAGGCATTATCTCGTTTCTTTATAGGAGCAATCCTTCAGACCGATCCGGTTCTTGATGTCATTCGACGGGAGTTACGCCGCATTTCGCCTGATGTTCGTATTGACACAGATCAAATTCGCGACGTACTAACAGCCGAGGTTATAAAGCGTGAGGTAATGGAGGGAGAAAAGGCTATCGAAGCAAAGAAGAAAATTGCGCGTATCACATCAAAAAACAACAGAGCCCGCAAGAATGTGAAGGAAGGGGGAAAGGGGGAAAGAGAAAGCGAGTTAGTTCCAGCTGAACTTGAGGGCGTGCAGTAGGAAAAACTGAGCCGAGATCATCTGGCGCTCAACCGTCTTACGATTTTAGGTTTTAGGTTTGTGGGTCTTCTTAAATTTAAGGAGGTCCCGCAAAACAAGCAGTCCCAAATTTTTTGGAACTGACTGAAAAAAGGCTGATGGGGTTACAAAATGGTTCCATTCTGGAAAAACAAAAGGAATCCCAGTTCCTAATAAGTCACAAGCGATTGATTATTTGGTAGGCCGTGGCAGATTCGAACTGCCGACCAACGGATTAAAAGTCCGCTGCTCTACCGGCTGAGCTAACGGCCCACAGGTGTGAAGGGACGTGCATTATACCGGCTCACTCTCCCGATATAAAGTTTTTTGACCGCCTTGTAGAACTCGTCGGTTTTGTAAACAGCTGCTCGAATTGCGTTTCATCACAGAACCGCTTTTGTTATTCTGTGCGGAGGCTTGTTGAAGGAATAATTTTTGAGCAGCGATGTGATGGTGATGGGTGGCGGCATCGTCGGGCTTGCCACCGCGTGGGAATTATTGCGTTCGGGCGCGACAGTTTCCGTACTTGAGCGCAATCTTTGCGGGCAGGAAGCCTCCTGGGCGGGCGCCGGCATACTCTCGCCGTTGCTGCCATGGGACTATCCGGAAGCGGTTACACAGCTTACACAGTTTAGTGCTCATCTGTTTCCTCGATTTGTTGATGCGTTGCAGGCGGAAACGGGCGTCGATCCGGAATATCAGGCAAGCGGCATGCTGGTGCTGCCCGATTCTTCCTCCCAGGCCTATGTCGAACCGGGGACGTTTGATATGTGCAGCCGGATGCTTCTGGCCAAGCACTGGTGCGCGCGTCACGCCATACCCGTGCAGGAGGTTCAGTCCAGCCAAATAGCCCCTTCGCTCTCCCGTGACACGGCTGCGCTCTGGCTGCCCGAAGTATGCCAGGTAAGAAATCCACGTTTGCTGCAGGCGTTGATAAGGGCGGTGAAGATGCTTGGCGGTAAAGTCCTCGAGCATGCCGAGGTTGCCGGGTGGAAAATCGAACGGGGATACGTCCAATCCATCCATACCGTGGCGGGCGAGCGTCATTCCGCAGGTCAATATGTTGTTGCCGCGGGGGCATGGAGCAGGGGGCTTCTGGCTGAGCATGCGGCAGCGCTGGAAGCTTGGCCGGTCCGCGGCCAGATTCTGTTGTTCAAGGCCCAGCCAGGATTGCTCGAGCCCATGGTGTTCGATGAGCGGGACAATTTTTATCTCATCCCCCGCCGGGATGGACACATACTTGCAGGCAGCACCCTGGAGGAAGCAGGTTTCGACAAGAGTACAACGCCCGAAGCGCGAGAAACATTGCTTGCAAGGGCGCAAGCCCTGATTCCTGTTCTTGCTGAAGAGATGATTGCCGCGCATTGGGCAGGCCTGCGGCCCGCTTCACCTCATAACATACCTGTGATTTCCATGCATCCGGCGATCTCCAACCTGTATCTCAACAGCGGTCATTATCGCTACGGTGTCACCATGGCCCCCGGCAGTGCGCAGCTTATCGCCAACATGATTCTGGGCAAGCTCCAGCCGCTCGATGTGACGCCCTACCAGTGGCCGCATAGGGCGATTTGAACCGGTAAGTTTGAAACCAGTAAGTCCGATTATCGACCAGGGAGGGCCGCTTGCGGAACGCCTCCTTGTCGGCTTTATGCTGGAGACGGGGGGTGATAACATTGCACCACTTCAGCAAAGGACTCACCCAAGGACTCAATAAGGAACTCAGGGCATAGAATTATGGCTGGTCACAGCAAGTGGGCTAATATCAAGCATAAGAAAGCCGCGCAGGATGCGAAGCGCGGCAAGATTTTCACCCGTCTCATCAAGGAAATTACCGTTGCCGCGAGACTCGGCGGCGGGGATCCGAACAGCAATCCGCGGTTGCGTCTGGCTGTCGACAAGGCTTATGAGCAGAACATGCCCAAGGAAAACGTCGAGCGCGCGATCAAGCGCGGCAGTGGCGATCTGGAGGGCGTGAATTACGAAGAAATACGTTACGAAGGTTACGGCATTGCCGGTGCGGCTGTGCTGGTCGATTGCATGACCGACAATCGAGTGCGTACCGTGGCGGACGTGCGTCACGCTTTTACCAAATACGGCGGTAACCTTGGCACGGACGGTTCGGTTGGTTTTCTTTTCAAGCACTGTGGCCAGTTGCTGTTTGCGCCGGGCACGGATGAAGACAAACTGATGGAAGTAGCCCTGGAAGCCGGCGCCGAGGACATTATCGCCCATGATGATGGCAGCATCGAAGTCATCACCGCGCCGTACGAATTTGTCGCGGTGAAGGAAGCGCTGGAAAAAGCAGGGTTCAAGGCGGAACTCGCCGAAGTGACCATGAAGCCCGTCAATGAAACCGAATTGACCGGGGACGATTCGGTAAAAATGCAAAAGCTGCTCGATGCTTTGGAAAGCATCGACGATGTACAGGAAGTCTATACAACCGCGGTGATCGACTGAGCAGGGGTTTTCCGCCCGGAAAATAAAAGGCAATAAAATCCGTATACTAGGTATAGACCCAGGTCTGCGGCTAACCGGTTTTGGAATCATCGACAAAACCGGCGGCAAACTGGTCTACGTCAGCAGTGGCCGCATCAGGACAGTAGAGGGTGAATTGCCGTTGCGCCTCAAATCCATCATGGATCACCTCAACGAAGTCATCGCGGAACACAAGCCTGACCATGTCGCGATCGAGCAGGTGTTTGTCAACGTCAATCCCAAATCCACCTTGATGCTCGGGCAGGCGCGGGGAGCGGCGATATGCACGGCAGTGCTGAATAACCTGTCCGTTGCAGAGTATACGGCGCTGCAGATCAAGCAGGCGGTGGTCGGTGAAGGCCACGCGCGGAAAGAACAGGTACAGGAAATGGTAAGACGGTTATTGCGCCTCTCCGGTCAGCCTGCATCGGATGCCGCCGATGCCCTTGCCTGTGCTATTTGCCATGCCCATGGAGGCTTGGGACTGGGTGCCCTGTCGACCGCCGGTTACCGGGTAAAACAGGGGCGTCTCATATGATCGGGAGAATAAGCGGACTCCTGCTGGAAAAATTTCCCCCGCTGGTGCTGGTTGATGTCCAGGGTGTGGGCTATGAGATCGACGTACCCATGAGCACGTTCTACAACCTGCCGGCCGTCGGGACGCAAATCACGCTCCACACTCATTTCGTCGTACGCGAAGACGCGCATTTGCTTTTCGGTTTCGCTACGGAAGGCGAGCGGCAGGCATTTCGCCAGCTCGTAAAAATTTCCGGTGTTGGGGCGAGAACCGCGCTGGCTTTGCTATCCGGTCTGAGCGTGGCTGACTTGCATCAGACAGTGTCCAATCAGGATCCTGCCCGTCTGATCAGGATTCCCGGCATCGGCAAGAAGACGGCAGAGCGCTTGCTGCTGGAATTGCGCGACAAGCTTGACTTGGGCGTATCCGCGATTCCAGGCGCAGCGGGAGCCCGGCGGCCCTCAACGATGGGAAGCGATGTGCTGAATGCCCTGTTGTCTCTAGGGTATAATGATCGCGAGGCCAATTGGGCGGTCAGTCAGCTATCCGTGGATCTTTCCGTTTCGGACGGCATAAGACAGGCACTGAAGTTCTTGTCAAAAGAGAAATAACGTCTTTGTCGGCGGTGGGGAAAGCCTGTCCTTCAGATTATCGCTCCGGTCGCCGATTCAATTCGATCAGCAGAAAACCTGGCGGAGATAGCGCTTTTTGAATTGGGAATGATAGAAACAGACCGCTTGATTACCCCTGCGCCCCTCTCGTTAAAAGAAGAGGATCTGGAGCGGGCGCTGCGGCCGAAGCATCTGGCCGAATACATAGGCCAGGAAAAAATTCGCGGACAGCTACAGATATTCATCGAGGCAGCCAGGCGGCGCAGGGAAGCGCTCGATCATGTACTGCTGTTTGGTCCGCCCGGCCTTGGTAAAACCACCCTTGCGCACATCGTTGCCAAGGAGATGGGCGTGGGGCTGCGCCAGACCTCCGGCCCAGTGTTGGAACGTCCCGGCGATCTTGCGGCCCTGCTGACCAATCTCGAGCCCAACGATGTTTTGTTCATAGATGAAATCCATCGTCTCTCCCCGGTCGTGGAGGAAATTCTCTATCCCGCACTGGAGGATTACCAGCTAGACATCATGATCGGCGAAGGCCCTGCGGCCCGTTCGGTCAAGCTTGATTTGCCGCCTTTTACCCTGGTCGGCGCAACGACCCGCGCCGGAATGTTGACCAATCCGCTGCGCGATCGTTTTGGCATCATTTCGCGCCTGGAATTTTACTCCGTCGAAGAACTCACCCAGATCGTCATGCGTTCCGCTGCATTGTTGGGAGCAGACATCTCTCCCGATGGCGCCACTGAAATTGCGCGCCGTTCGCGTGGAACGCCTCGCGTTGTCAATCGTCTTCTACGACGTGTGCGTGACTTCGCGGAAGTCAAGGCGGAGGGCCGTATCAACCGCCAGGTGGCCGACGCTGCCCTGCTCATGCTGGATGTGGATGCAATCGGACTCGATGTGATGGATAGAAAGCTGCTCCTTACCGTAATGGAAAAATTCGGCGGCGGTCCGGTCGGTGTCGATAACCTCGCCGCCGCCATCAGCGAAGAGCGCGGAACCATAGAAGACGTGCTCGAGCCCTATCTGATCCAGCAAGGATATATGAAGCGCACGCCGCGCGGACGGATGGCGACGTCCATCGCGTATCAGCATTTTGGTCTGGCCCTGCCAAGGAATGGACTCAGCGCGGATTTGTGGGATGAGAAGCAGTAGTAAATTTTCCGTGATGCAATCGTAGTAGCCGGCAGCTGGTCGCGATGTCGGCATCGATTTCTCAATTGATCAGATGAAGATGTCTTACTCAAGTCCCGAGATTCCCTTTTCTTTGCCCGTCCGTGTCTATTATCAGGATACCGATGCAGGCGGCGTGGTTTATCATTCAACTTATCTCGATTTCATGGAGCGTGCCCGCTACGAGTGGTTACGCGAATTGGGATTTCATATTCATTCATTAAGTCAGATTCATAAGGTGATTTTCATGGTACGTTCGCTTGGCATTGAATACTTTAAGCCGGCTCTGCTGGATGACCTGCTGCACATTACGGCGCAGGCAGCGGAATTGGGCAGAAGCCGCATCACGATCGCGCAACGGGTCTTGCGGGGCGATGTTACGCTCGCTGCCGCTACCGTGCAGGCGGTGTGCGTGGGAGTGGATAGTCTGAAACCGGTGAGCGTCCCTGCTGCCCTGCGCCTCAAGCTTGGAAAATTATCATGAGTCCGACTGTTAGCCAGGATATGTCCCTTTTTCAGCTCGTCGGCAGCGCGAGCTTGCCGGTGCAGCTGGTGATGCTGTTGCTGGTGATCGCTTCACTCATGTCATGGTGGTACATTTTTCGCAAACTGTTTGTCATCCGCGAGGCGGAGAGGCAGTGCGATGAATTCGAGAATGTTTTCTGGAAGGGAACCGACCTCAACGCGCTTTTCCAGAGCGCTGCTGCTTCCCGTCACACCGCAGGCAGCATGGAACGGATCTTCGAGGCAGGTTTCCGGGAATTCATGAAGCACAGGCGTCAGCCGGGAATGGATACCGGCACGGCCATGGACAGTACCCGTCGTGCCATGCGCGCGACCTATCAGCGTGAAATGGATCGTCTTGAATCGCATCTCTCGTTCCTTGCGACGGTCGGCTCCGTAAGCCCATATGTAGGATTGTTCGGTACCGTCTGGGGCATCATGAATTCATTTCGCGGTTTGTCCAATGTCGCCCAGGCCACCATCGCCCATGTTGCGCCGGGGATTGCCGAGGCGCTGATTGCCACCGCCATGGGCCTTTTTGCCGCGATCCCCGCGGTTATCGCTTACAACCGCTATGCCAGCAGTATGGACAGGCTGGCTACGCGGTTCGAGAGCTTCATGGAAGAAATGTCGAATGTTCTGCAGAGGCAGGCCGGCGGTTAGGAACGTGAACAGGATAATTTTGGAGAGCGGAGACTGTGAGTGAGCGGCGCGCCAGAAGGCGCCTGATGAACGAGATAAACGTAGTACCTTACATTGACGTGATGCTGGTGCTGCTCGTCATTTTCATGATCACGGCGCCGCTCATCACTCCGGGCGAGATTGAGCTGCCGCAGGTTAGCAAGTCGCTATCCCCGCCCGTCGCACCGCTGGAAGTGATCGTAAAGGCGAATGGAACCCTGAGGCTGAACGACCGTTCCGCCAGAGAGGGTGAGAAGCAGGTCAGCCATACGGAGCTGGTTGAGGTGATCAAGCAGAAACAGGCGGCAAATGCCGAGCAGCCGGTAGTGATCGCGGGCGACAAAAATGTGCGCTACGAGGAAGTGATGAATGTAATGGATATTCTGCAGCAGCAGCAGGTGAAGAAGGTAGGACTGCTGGCTAGGTCGAAATGAACGCACTTCTGAAAATTCGGATTTGCAGTCGTCCGTTGCAAGCTTTTGTTGCCCTCAAAAGACGTGTTTCCGGACGTGCTTCTGCTCATTCAGCGTATTTCGGCGCTGGAACTTGTGTTCCCCTGCAGATTGCCGAATGAGCGTGCTTGTGAGTTTGAGTTAGACGCCCACAACGAATACGAATGCCATGGCGTTGAGAAAATTCGTTCGACCTGAACCAGGGCGAGTGCCGGCGGCAGTGCTGGCAGTGCTGGTTCACCTCGTTTTTTTCGCTTTCCTGATTTTCGGCCTCAATTGGAAAACCGAGTCACCGGAAGGGATGATGGTGGATTTATGGAGCAGCCTTCCGCCGGCACCGGCACCCGTGGTAAGGGCAGCGCCTCCCCCGCCGCCTAAGCCGGTTGAACCGATGCCGGAGGTAAAGCCGCCTGAAACAAAACCGCTGCCCAAGCCGGAACCCCTGCCTCAGCCGGAAACGCCGACTCCCTCTAAACCTGATATCGCCATAAAGGAAAAAACCGAGAAACCCAAGCCGGAAAAAAAACCGGTGGAAAACAAGGTGCAACTGGAGAAAGAGCGTAAGGAGAAAGAGCGTAAGGAAAAAGAACTGCAGGAGAAAAAGGAACAGGAGCAGAGGGAAAAAGAACGGAAGGAAAAAGCCGAGAAGGAGCGGAAAGAAAAGGAGCGCAAGGAAGAAGAACAAAGAGAAAAGGAGCGGAAAGAGAAGGAACGGAAGGAAAAAGCCGAGAAGGAGCGTAAAGAAAAGGAACGCAGAGAAGAAGAACAAAGAGAAAAGGAACGGAAAGAGAAGGAGCAGAAGGAGAAAGAACGAAAGGAAAAAGCCGAGAAGGAACGGAAGGAGAAAGAACAGCAGGCGCGGGTTGCAGCAGAAGTGGAGCAACTTAGGCGCGAACAGGAAGAACGCGACAGGCTCCAGGCTGAGGCGGCAGCGCAAGCGCGGCTGGCGAAGGAGATTGACGAGTATAAGGCGAGAATCCTGGCCAAGATAAGAAGGAATATCGTGATGCCGCAGGATCTGCCCGGAAATCCGGTTGTCGAGTTCGATGTTACTGTGCTTCCCGGCGGCGATATCCTCGATGTCAGGCTGCGCAAGAGCAGTGGATTCGCCGCTTTCGATAGTGCGGTAGAGCGGGCTATTGCCTTGTCCAAGCCGCTCCCGCTGCCGCCCGACCCCGCGCTTTTTCCGAAGTTCCGCAACTTGAGTGTCAAGGTGCATTACCTTGAATGACTGGTATAATCTATTGTTTCAAAATTAACTTATGGCCATTGCTATGCTGCCCACGCCGTCCCGCTCGCATAAACTTTCCGGCTATGCTGCCGTTTTGTTCTTTTTGTGGCTGGTCTGCTCGCCAGCGCAGGCCGCTCTCAACATCGAAATTTTCGGTGGAGGCGCCAACCAGATTCCTGTCGCGATAGTTCCCTTTTCGGGAGAGGAAGGACTTGGGGCGCAAAGCCTTACCCCCGTCATTTCGGCGGATCTGCAACGTACAGGATTATTTAAGCTGGTCGATCCCGGAGGCCTGCGGCCGCATGAACCGGTCGAGGTTTCGTTCCCGGATTGGATCAATCGGGGTGCGAGCGCGCTCGCCATTGGCACCGCGATACCCGTCTCCGGAGGCCAGATATCGATCCGCGTCCGGTTGCTGGATGTGGCAAGGCAGGCAGAACTGGGAAGTTATGTCGAGACAGTGGCGCCGGAGCAGCTGCGCGCTGCCGCCCACCGCATTGCCGACATGATCTACGAAAAACTGACCGGTGACGTCGGCGTGTTCAGCACTCGCATTGCCTATGTGATCAAGCAGGGGAAGAAATACTCGCTCCAGGTGGCAGATGCGGACGGGTTCAATGCCCAGCCCGTCATCGAATATACGGAGCCGATCATATCGCCCGCCTGGTCCCCGGACGGCACCCGGCTTGCATATGTATCTTTCGAGAACAAGAAACCGGTGGTTTACGTTCAGACCCTTGCGACCCGGACACGCAAGGCGGTTGCAAATTTCAGGGGGAGCAATAGTGCGCCGGCATGGTCTCCCGATGGCAGGAAGCTTGCGGTTGTGCTATCTGTAATGGGTGGCTCGCAAATCTTTCTGATCAACTCCGATGGCGGAGGACTTCAGCGCCTTACACAAAGTTCCGGCATCGATACCGAGCCAAGTTTTTCGCCGGACGGCCGTTATATCATTTTCACCTCTGACCGTGGCGGCAGTCCTCAAATTTATCGGATGCCTGTCACAGGAGGTGTGTCCAAAGTTGCGGAACGTCTTACTTTCGAAGGAAGCTACAACGTGAGTCCGCGTTACAGTCCCGATGGAAAAGGTTTTACTTTTATCCACCGCAGCGGCGATAGATTCAACGTGGCCATTCAGGACTTTGCGACCGGCCAGGTGCGCTTGCTCACGGATTCGAGATTCGACGAATCGCCAAGCTTTGCCCCCAACGGCAGAATGGTTCTTTATGCTACTGAAATACGGGGCCGTGGTATATTATCCGCGGTTTCGAGTGACGGGAGAACCCGGCAGCAGCTTTCAACGCAGACGGGTGATATAAGAGAACCGGCGTGGGGTCCGCTACGGCGTCTGCAGTAATTCCAGTGTATTTTTGGCTAACCTAAAAGGGAATAGAAATGAAAAAAGTTTTGGGCGTGTTATTGATCAGCCTGTTGACAGCATGCGCCAGCCAGACAAAGCAGCCCGGCGACGCGGATATGGAGGATAGAGATCGATCCAGGGATGCTGCCGCCGCGCAAAGGGAGGGCATGCAGGCTGAGGATTACACATCCCCAACCCTCAATCCGCTTACCGATCCCAACAGCATTCTTTCCAAGCGCAGCATCTATTTCGATTTCGACAGCTATGTAGTAAAGGATGAATTCAGATCTCTGGTCGCGGCACATGCGAAATATCTGCGTGAGCATCCCAATGCCAGGGTGCTGCTGCAGGGAAATACAGACGAGCGCGGCAGTCGCGAGTATAACCTGGCGTTGGGCCAGCGTCGTGCGGACGCGGTCAAGTATGCAATGACCCTATCAGGTGCCCAGGAGGGGCAGATTGAAGCTGTGAGCCTGGGCGAGGAAAAACCTCATGCAATGGGCCATGACGAGGCTGCATGGGCTGAAAATCGCCGCGTGGATATCCGTTATCAGGGTGAATAATCATGCTCCAGCGCGCTTTCCTGCTATCGGTTCTGATGGTCTGTGGTTCGATTCATGCGAGAACCTTCGATGATGACAGGGCGCCGCGCCGCATGGTCGCGCAGCAGACGATGGGCGACCTGAGGAATCAGGGACAAACATTGGAATCTCGTGTTAGCAGACTCGAAGAAGATCTCGGTAGTCGGCCATTGCTGGAACTTCACAACCAGATAGAAAGCCTGCGGCTCGATCTGAACAGGTTGCAGGGTCAGATAGAAGTGCTGGTCAATGAAAACGAACTGGCGCAGAAACGGCAGCGGGATTTCTACGTTGATCTCGATAACCGGCTCAGGCGGCTGGAGCAGACGGAAGGAGCCGATGGGACAGCTGCGCCCAGGTCGGGGGTATCCTCCCCCGCTGCATCCAGCTCCGCCATTGATTCCAATGCAGGCCCGAATTCCAGTCAGGGGATGAAAGGAACTGCATCCGCTGCTGTTCCTGCCTCGGCTTCTGCCGTTTCGTCCGAATACGCCACGCCTGCCAACAGGAATTCTGTCGCCGATGGCGCCGATGGCCGCGCCTATGAGAACGGATACGATCTGTTCAAGACAGGCAAGTACAAGGAAGCCATATCCAGTTTCAACAGTTTTCTCAGGTCTTATCCCGAATCAAGTTTTGCTGCCAGCGCCCACTACTGGATCGGAAATTCCTTCTATGCATTGCGCGAGTTCAAGAATGCCGTTGCCGCGCAGGAGACGCTGATCAAAATCTATCCGGACAGCCCCAAAGTACCGGATGCGATGCTCAATATAGCCAGCAGCCAGTTGGAGCTGAATAAAAAAGATGCTGCCCGGACAATTCTGGAAAGCGTCATCGTCAAATATCCCGGCAGCGACGCAGCAGACAAAGCCAAACGGCGGTTAACCAGTATCAAATAGCGGCGTGTGCCGGCCAGGACATTTTCCTGCCGGCTTCCGTCCCGTATATATGGTTCAGATCCTGTCCCCGGATTTCCCACCTCTGTCCAGGAAGATTCCATCTTCCGCGGAAGGGGCAAGCTTGCGTGTCAACGAGATCTTTCTATCTCTGCAGGGAGAAACCAGTCGTGTAGGGCTGCCGACTGTTTTCGTGCGGCTCACCGGTTGTCCGCTGCGTTGCGGCTACTGTGATACTGCTTATGCGTTCCATGAGGGCGAGCGCCTCTCCCTTGCCGCTATTCTGATGGAGGTGGCAAGGCATGGGGCTCGTCATGTTACCGTGACAGGGGGCGAACCTCTGGCTCAAAAAGAGTGCCTGGCTTTGCTTCGATTGCTGTGCGATGCGGGTTATTCGGTATCAATGGAAACCGGCGGGGCTCTGGATATATCCAAAGTGGATGCGCGCGTATCCAGAATCCTGGACCTCAAAACGCCTGGTTCCGGAGAGGTGGAAAAAAATCTCTGGAGCAACGTTCAGTACCTTACAAGCCATGACGAGGTAAAGTTTGTGCTCTGTGACGAAGACGATTACCGGTGGGCGGTCGAGATGATGGGTAAGCATCGGTTGGACCATACTTGTCCTGTATTGTTTTCTCCCGTTCATGGCAAACTGGAGCCGACTGTCCTTGCGGAATGGATCTTAAGGGACCGGTTGCCCGTGCGCATGCAGGTTCAGTTGCACAAATTGCTGTGGGGGGAGGGCCCCGGACGATAACGGGTGCTAACGGGGTAAAATAGACCGCGTCGTGACTCGTTTTTTACAACTTTATGGTTAAGGCAGTCGTGCTGCTGTCAGGAGGTCTGGACTCGGCCACCGTCCTTGCTATCGCCCGCCAGCAAGGATATGAGTGTTATGCCTTGAGCGTGAGCTACGGCCAGCGCCACGGCGCGGAGCTCGCCGCGGCAAAAAATCTTGCCCGCTCCTTGGGTGCCACCGCCCATAAAATCATTCAAGTGGATCTTTCCACATTCGGGGGCTCCGCGCTTATCGACAAAGAGCGTGAAATTCCGACGGACGGGGTTACGCCGGGCATTCCCAGCACCTACGTACCCGCGCGTAATACCATCATGCTTTCCATTGCACTGGCCTGGGCCGAAGTGCTGGGGAGCGGGGATATTTTCATCGGTGTTAACGCAATTGACTATTCTGGTTATCCCGATTGCCGTCCTGAGTATATCGAAGCCTTTGAGACGATGGCGAACGTCGCGACAAAAGCCGGGATTGAAGGGACACGCCTTGCCATTCACGCGCCTCTAATGAATTTGTCGAAGGCGGAGATCATAAAGAGGGGGGGCGTGCTCGGCGTTGACTACAGCATGACTGTTTCCTGCTATCAGGCGGACGATGCGGGGCTGGCCTGCGGCGTATGTGATTCCTGCCGCTTGCGACGGGCGGGCTTTGAATCGGCAGATGTTCCCGACGTAACGCGTTATCACGCAGGTTTCCGGCAGACGCCTGCTTCCTGATACTCAAACAGAAGGTACTCAACGCCTTGCTGGTTTCATGATTCCCTGGCTCTCGTCTGATTCCCTCTTCCCTCCGCTGCACACCGCGCTCATTCAGCCAAACGGCCTGCTGGCAGTAGGGGGCGATCTTTCGCCGCGTCGGCTTATCGAGGCATACAGCCAGGGAATTTTTCCATGGTTCAATGATGGCGACCCCATTCTCTGGTGGAGTCCCGATCCGCGCATGGTGCTGTTCCCGCGGGAGCTCAAAGTATCTCGTTCGCTGCAAAAATCGTTGCGAAAGGGTAATTATGAAATTCGTACCGACAGGAATTTCACCCCGGTCATGCGGGCCTGTGCCGCACCGCGGCGAGACAGTTGCGGAACCTGGATACAGAATAAAATGATTTTCGCCTATAGCGCCCTGCATGAAATGGGCTTCGCCCATTCCGTGGAAACCTGGATGGACGGGGAATTGGTAGGAGGACTATATGGAGTTGCGCTGGGACGCGTCTTCTTCGGTGAATCCATGTTCTCGCGCGTTTCCAATGCTTCCAAAATTGCATTTGTGCATCTGGTGCGGCAACTCGAGCGATGGGGATTTGAAATGATCGATTGCCAGATGAAAACCGCCCATCTTGCATCCCTCGGCGCGCGTGAAATCCCGCGCGAGGAATTTAGTCAAAGATTGAAAGAATTGGTAAACTATATGGAACGAGGCGAAAAATGGTGTTTCGATCATGAGCAAGTTGAATGATCTTCCTGCATCCACGCTGCAGTTCTACACTACCGCGTCTTATCCATGCAGCTATCTTCCTGAGCAACTGGCGCGCTCGCAGGTGGCAACTCCCAGTCATCTGATTGACACCATTGTTTATGGCGGTCTCGTACAAGCTGGTTTTCGTCGCAGCGGGGCTTTTACTTATCGTCCTTTCTGTGACAATTGCCGCGCCTGCCTTCCAGTCCGAGTGGTAGTTGACAGCCTCGCGCTACGCCGAAGCCAGCGCCGTTCCTGGAATCGACATCGGCACCTGGTTGCGACTCAGCATGATTTGTATTATCACCCCGATCACTACGCACTGTATCTCCGTTATCAGGCCCAACGCCACTCGGGCGGCGGCATGGATCGGGATAGCCGCGAGCAGTACCGGCATTTTCTGCTGCCCAGCAATGTCGATTCGAAACTGGTGGAATTCCGGGAAAACGGTGTTTTACGAATGGTCAGCATCATCGATGAGCTGCCTGACGGAATATCGTCGGTCTATACATTTTTCGACCCGGATGTACCGGGCGCGAGTTTTGGTACCTATAATATTTTGTGGCAGGCGCACCAGTGCCGTGAATTGAAGCTTCCTTATCTTTACCTCGGCTACTGGATCAAGGATAGTCGAAAAATGGCGTACAAAGCGGCATTCAGGCCATTGCAGGCGCTAATCAATGGCCAATGGGAACTTCTGGAAAATCTCTCCGATTACCCTTCCTGCGCCTTCCCCTGAAACACTGCTTTATTTACCGCGTTGCCGCCCGGATAGCCGCTGCCCGTTTAGCCAACGGCTCAGCCTTATGGGAATAGCCGATTTCCCTATACAACTGCGCCAGGTTTTCCAGGCTTGTGGCCACATTCGGGTGATCCGGGCCGAGCGTTTCTTCCGAGATGAGCAGGGCGCGGCGAAACAGCGGTTCAGCGTGAGGATATTTACCCTGGTCCTTATACAGTCCGCCAAGATTGTTCAAACTCAAGGCGACATTGGGATGATTCGGTCCGAAAGCTCTTTTCGTGATTGCAAATACACGTTTGTATAAAGGTTCGGCTTTCGCATACTGCTTCTGCGCATTGTAAAGCAAGGCGAGATTGTTGAGACTCACGGCCAAGTTGGGATGGTAGGGGCCTCCTGTTTTTTCCAATATTGTCACTGCCCGTTTAAGGAGGGGTTCGGACTGAGGGTATTGCCCCTCTGCCTGATATAACTGCGCCAGATTGTTCAGGCTTGCAGCGACGTTGGGATGCTCCTCTCCGAAAGCTTTCTCATCGATCGCCAGCGCGCGCTTGTAAAGCGACTCGGCTTCCGCATAATCCCCTTTGTTCCGGTACAGCATCGCCAGGTTATTCAGCGTTGCGGCCACTTCCGGGCTTTCTGTACCCAATGATTTTTCAAAAATTGCCTGCGCACGCTTGAGAAGCGGTTCCGCCTCCTTATAGTGCCCCTGAGCACTATGGATCATGGCAAGGCTGTTGAGGCTGGTTGCAATATCCGGATGACCCGGCTCCAACCCCTGTTCTGCTGCTTGCAGCGCCTTCTTCGCCGCTACCGCCGCCCCTTTATAGTCTCCCTGCTGATAGAGTGTTTCCACCTCATCATTGAACTTGTCCCATAATGTGGCGGCGCGAGCAGTTCCCGAAAATAAAATGAGAACCAGGATCAGAGAAAGATGCTGCAACTTCATGAATGCTCCTGTTCAAGACTTATGCAACCGATATCCGGTTAGAATCTTCAATATGCCAGACATGGCGTCTGAACCCCGCCTGCCGCCGGTTATCATGGAGACTCCGTATAGACCGGATCAGGGAACAAGCGTTCACCCCGGCGGCAATGGTAGAATGAATGATGCTTTACTCATTGCTCCGTCCCCTGGTATTTGCCCTCGAACCGGAAACCGCGCATGGTATTGCCTTCAACGCGATGGAGACGGCCCATCGGCTTGGGCTCTACCGTGCGCGTCCTGCGCCCTGCCGTTCTCGCAGCATAATGGGGCTGACCTTTCCCAACCCTGTCGGCTTGGCAGCGGGATTGGACAAGAATGGCGAACATATAGACGCGCTGGCGGCCCTTGGATTCGGATTTATCGAAATTGGCACGGTCACGCCGCGGCCACAGCCGGGAAATCCCAAGCCCCGATTGTTTCGCCTGCCGCAGGCAAATTCCATTATCAACCGCATGGGCTTCAATAATAACGGTATCGAGGGTCTTGTCGCAAACGTGAAGGCGATGGACTACAAAGGTATTCTGGGGATCAACATCGGGAAAAACTTCGATACGCCGGTAGAAAAAGCCGTGGATGACTATCTGATATGCCTGCGCAAGGCGTATCGCTACGCCAGCTATATCACCGTCAACATTTCTTCTCCAAATACCCCTAATCTTCGGCAACTGCAACAGGCCACCGAACTGGATTCCCTGCTTGGCACGCTGAAACTGAATCAGCAGCGTCTGGCTGACGAACATGGAAAATACACCCCACTTCTGGTGAAGATCGCTCCTGACCTGGAGTTGCCGGAAATCGATTCCATCGCCGCACTGTTGATGAAGCATCGTGTTGACGGCGTTATTGCCACCAATACCACCCTCTCCCGCGCAGGGGTGGAAACACTTCCCCATGCGCGGGAAGCGGGCGGATTGAGCGGGGCGCCGCTTGCAAAACGCGCGACCTCAGTCGTCGCGCGCCTCCACCATGCCCTGCAAGGGGCGCTGCCTATTATCGGGGTGGGCGGCATCATGGATGCGGCCGGCGCTACCGAAAAAATCGCAGCCGGCGCCAGCCTGATCCAGGTATACAGCGGCCTCGTTTATCGCGGTCCTCATCTCGTGGGTGAGATTGCACAGGTGTTGTGCAATGCAAATGGGGGGGGCCTCGATGGTGCCAGTTCAACATGAAAGATATTTCTCTGGCAGAGAAAATTGATGCCATTCTTCCGCAAACCCAATGCCGCCAGTGCGGGTTTTCGGGTTGCAGGCCTTACGCCGAAGCAATTGCAGAGAGGCGGGCACAGATCAATCAATGTCCCCCGGGTGGAGAAGACGGCATCCATCAACTGGCCCGACTGCTGGGGGTGGAACCCCTTCCTTTGAATACAGCCCACGGCGTGTTCAAAACGAAAGAGGTGGCATTGATTGATGAGCAAGCGTGCATAGGTTGTACCGTGTGCATACAGGTCTGCCCGGTGGATGCAATTGTGGGGGCGGCGAGACAAATGCATACGGTTATTTCCGGGGAGTGCACCGGCTGCTCGTTATGCCTGGAACCCTGCCCGGTAGACTGTATCCAGATGGTTCTTCCGAAGGAGCATTCTCCGTGTGCAGAGATCGGCGCCCAAATTGCGTGGACTGAACCGGACCATCAAGACTTCGCAGTGGAGAAGGTGGAAAGGGTGGAAAAAAAGAAAGCAGCCGACCGTGCCCGTATGCGCTACCAGTTGCGGTTGCAGCGGCTGGAACGCGAGAAACAGGGAAGGGAGGAAAGGCTGGCAAAAAGAACCGAAAGAACCGAAGTAACAGCCGGCATGACGCCTTCATCATCCGCGGCCAGTCTGAAAAAAGTCACCATTCAGGCAGCGCTGGAGCGCGCAAGGGTTGCCAAGGCACAGCCATCGCCTGGAATATCAAAAAAGGAGGACTGGAGTGACAGAACGTCAGACATTTCTTCCCGCTGATTCATGAATTCAAGCATACGCCGTGAGATTTTTACCCGCTTCAGGGCCGCCAATCCTCATCCTACCACTGAGCTGGAGTACAACTCCCCCTTTGAACTGCTGGTAGCAGTGGCACTCTCCGCCCAAGCGACCGACAAAAGCGTGAACCTTGCCACGCGGAAGCTCTTTCCCAAGGCCAATACACCCGAGGCAATACTTGCAATGGGGGAAGAAGCATTGAGGGAATACATCAAGAGCATCGGCTTGTACAAAACAAAGGCAAGGAACATCCTGGCAACATGCCGCATACTCATTGATCAGTATGGCGGAAAAGTACCTGAAACGCGGGAGCAGCTGGAAAAACTGCCCGGCGTGGGGCGCAAGACTGCAAATGTGTTATTGAATACTGCCTTTGGTCAACCCACTATTGCGGTGGATACACATATTTTCCGCGTGGCCAATCGTACGGGAATTGCAAGGGGAAAGAACGTGCTGGAAGTGGAGTCCAAGCTCCTCAAGTGCGTCCCCAAGGAATTCCGCCAGGATGCCCATCACTGGTTGATTTTGCATGGGCGCTATATCTGCGTGGCAAGAAAACCAAAATGTGCGATCTGCCTGATAAACGACCTGTGTGAATACGAGTCAAAAAACTTTGAGGATACTCCTCGTTAAAAAACTTGATGTTCAATCCTTCCAGAGACCAGGCGCGTCAATTTTTTTTCGAGACCTGGCGTAAATACAAGCAACGGGAAATGCTCAGCGCGATGGAGGACATGGCGCTCGAGGTGATTTTGCAGCACCCGGAATACCATGCGTTGCTTGATGATGTGGAACATCATCAGGATAGGGATTATCCCCCGGAAATGGGCGAAACCAACCCGTTTCTGCACATGGGGATGCATATTGCCATCAAGGAGCAGCTTTCAATAGATCAACCGGCAGGAATCCGCGCGCGGTTCGAGCGTCTGCTGAAGAAAACCGGGAACGAGCATGCAGCCATGCACCAAACCATGGAATGCCTGGCGGAAATGATCTGGCAGGCACAACGAAACCGGACTACATATGACGTCATGGTTTATTTCGAATGCCTGGATAGACAGGGGATTTGATATTCGAAGCGATGCGGTCGGATGTTTCGGCGGATTATGCGGTTGTCAGACAAGCGGGCAAGGGAGTTACCCGCTATTTTCCCACCCGTGCCTTCCGCCCCCAAGGCCTTTGGGCAAGTCCTCCGGACAAGTTCTCCGCGGAGCATTGAAGCACCCGCGGGATTTTATTCAGAGATTCCAATCAATACTTCGTTTTGAGGCCTTTTTGGGTGGCAAAGTAAGCAGCCACGTTTTCGATGTCTTCCTTGCTCAGAGCTGCCGCCATACCTGCCATCACAGGGTCTTGCCGAACCCCGGATTTATACTCATTCAAGGTCTTTGCGAGGTAACTCGCCTGTTGCCCGGCCAGTATCGGAAACGCCGGTGCAGGACTATTGCCATCCGGACCGTGACAGGCGGCACATACCTCCGCCGCTTTTTTCTTTCCCGCTTCTATATCCGTTGCCATTCCCTGGCTGGAAATCAGCATTAAGGCTGCGCTTGCAGCGCCAATAATAAGATGTTTCATGAGGCTTTCCTTGCTTGGTCAGTGGTTGTTATTTGCCAGCGCCGGCATAGTACGCGGCCAGATCTTCCATATCCTGTTGAGACAATGAGGCCGCTATCCCCTTCATGCTGGGATGATTACGTGCCCCGGTCTTGTATGCTTGCAGGGCTTTTACCAGATATTCAGCATGCTGACCACCGAGTCTCGGCACGTGATATACAGTAGGATAGGATGTCCGGTATCCTTCTATTCCATGGCAGCCGATGCACATGGCATTCTTCTGCTTTCCTGCCTCCGGATTACCTACTGCCTGAGCAGTGCCCGCCAGCGCGAGAAGCAATCCGCATGCAAGTAAACTGACTATTGCAGGTCTTTTCATTATCAGTCCCTCTTTACAAAAAGAGCGACTCTAAACGATGTGCCATTTCTGGTCAATGAATAAAACGCTAGAATAACGGGAACTTACCGTTATTTTTTCTGTCCTGCGGCAGAGTTTTTCACTTCGAGTTCCTCCCACCGGGTAAGACAGTTCGTCAGTTCCTCCTCAATCGCGGTAAAGCGCCGCTGCAACACAGCGGCCTTTTCTGGAGAATCACGGTAAATATTAGGCAAACATAACTGACGGGAGACCTCCGCCTGCTCCTTCTCCAGGAGTTCGATCCTTCCAGGCAACTCCTCAAGTTCACGGGTTTCCTTGTACCCCAGTTTAACGGAAGGGGGGGGCACGTATGCTTTAAGAGGGGCCGGTTGAGATGGCTTGGGGATCGGCTGTCTGCCCGCTGTCTTCTGAAAACTTCTGGCACGCATCCAATCCTCGTAACCGCCGATATATTCCCGTAAGATACCGTCTCCCTCGAAGGCAATTACCTGGGTTACCACGTTGTCGAGAAATTCGCGATCGTGGCTTACCAGGAACAGCGTTCCCGAGTAATTCTGCAGCAATGCTTCAAGCAGTTCCAGCGTTTCGATATCAAGGTCGTTGGTCGGTTCATCGAGAACCAGCACGTTGGCGGGACGCGTGAACAGCCTTGCCAGCAGCAACCGGTTGCGTTCGCCGCCGGAGAGTGATTTTACGGGCGAGCGTGCCCGCTGCGGAGGGAACAGGAAATCTTCCAGATAGCTGATGACATGCTTTCTGGTACCTCCGATATCGATGAAATCCGAGCCTTGACTGATGGTATCGACCAGCGTTGCATCCTCATTGAGTTGCTCCCGCATCTGGTCGAAGTAGGCTACGGCTGCTTTCGTGCCCAGCCGTACGCTACCGCTGTCCGGCTGCAACTCGCCCAGGATCAGCTTGAGCAGGGTGGATTTTCCAGCGCCGTTGGGTCCGAGCAGTCCCACGCGGTCGCCGCGCATGATCCGGCACGAAAAATCCTTGATAACCGCTTTGCTTCCGTAGCTTTTGCTGACATGCTCCAGTTCCGCCACCATCCGGCCGGATTTAATGCCTTCTTCCAGGCTTAAGCTAACCTTTCCCGCCTGCTCGCGCCGGGCGGCGCGCTCCTGCCGCAGTGCTTCGAGCCGTCGCACCCGCCCCTCGTTACGCGTGCAACGCGCCTGTACTCCTTTACGTATCCAGATCTCTTCCTGCGCCAGCACCTTATCGAATTTCTGATTATGGATAGCCTCGACTTCGAGCATCTCCATCTTCTTTCGCTGGTATGCGGAAAAGTCGCCTGGAAAGCTCGTCAGCTTGCCCCGATCGAGTTCGACGATGCGGGTAGCCACATGGGTGAGGAAGCGGCGGTCATGAGTGACGAATACGACACTCCCCGAAAAATCCTTGAGCAATCCTTCCAGCCATTCGATTGCCAGAAAATCCAGATGATTGGTCGGCTCATCCAGCAACAGCACCTCGGGCGATATCACCAGAGCGCGTGCCAGTGCCGCCCGCTTTTTCTGTCCCCCGGAAAGTTGCCTGATCAGGGCATCGGCAGGAAGATCAAGCTTGCCGATGGCAGTTTCCACTCTTGCCTGAATACGCCAGCCATCCTGTGCTTCCAGCTCGGCCTGGAGTTTCGCCAGGCGCGCTAGAAGAGCATCGGTATTATCTGCACCGTCGCTAAGTAAATGAGATGCCTCGTGATACTGGATCAGTATCCTGCTGACTGACCCCAATCCCTTCGCTACTTCCTGAAATACCGTGAGATCAGGATCCAGTTCCGGTTCCTGGGGGACATAGGCAAGCTTCAATCCCGGGGTATACCAAACCCTGCCGTCATCCGGTTGCATCTCGCCCGCGAGAACGCGCAGCAGACTTGACTTGCCCCCGCCGTTCCTGCCGATGAGCGCCAGGCGCTCCCCGGGATCGAGCTGCAGATCCACCTGGTCGAGCAAGGTATGATGACCGAAGGCGAGACTCGTTTTTTCAAGCGTGAGCAGAGGCATGACGGAAGCAGGCTGAACAGGGGAAATTTATAAGGGGCGCAATTCTGCCATGTTCCCCGGGACTTGGCAAAATCTGCAAAGGGGCAGCGGTTAGCGGTCAGCGGGATAGTGAAGGCGCGGGGAGTTGCCGCACGGCCGTGCCCTTGCAATCGCCTGAGCCGCATCCCGCCAGCCTTCACACGCGTTTCGCCCTAACCGGCCACGCGCCACATTGAGCAGTCCCTTGCATTTCGCATAGAATCGAAAAAATCGCAGCACTTTCTGGCACTGCAATATGTCCGGCGGCAAGTCGCTACAGATAAGCTTGTCATCCAGCATGCCGTGATCCACCATGCGAACGGCACCCCAAGCCTTTGCCCGTACACGGGTGCCAGCAGGCAAACGGGGACCGAGCACCAGTGCATCCAGGAGATCGCCATCGAGACCGAGATAGTCCGGGAGTGAGCCGTAGTTGAACGGGCAAGGCAGGGGTGAGATAAAATCCACTTTTCCGGTGGAGCCGCGTTTGATAAAACTTCCGCGGGGAACCTCGATGACCACTTCCACCAGCGGCGGCTCCCGCTGCATCTCGCTGACCAGGCATCGATCCGGGTTTGTACTGCTTGCTTCAAGGTTATCCTGCATCCCGGACTTATTCCTGCCCGGTCTGATCTCAACCATTTTTTTGAAACCCTGCCGCATCCTATTGCTCGATCTGGCCGTTGCTTCTTTCCACCAGCAAGGTGTGCAATCTGCGGCTGTCCGCGCGAAGCACCGTGAACTTGAAACCTCCGACAATGACTGATTCACCTCGTTTCGGCAAGCGTCCAAATTCGTGCAGGACCAGACCTCCGATCGTATCATAGTCGGATTCGTTTAATTCCGTTTCAAGTCTTTCATTGAAATCCGCGATCTCGGTAATCGCCTTGACCCGGTAATGGCCGCTTGGCGTCTGCACAATGTTGTCTTCCACCTCGTCGAAATCATGTTCATCCTCGATATCGCCGACAATCTGCTCCAGCACGTCTTCAATCGTCAGCAGTCCTGCAACTCCACCATACTCGTCCACGACGATTGCGATGTGATTGCGATTGGTACGAAAGTCCCGAAGCAGGACATTGAGGCGCTTGGATTCAGGAATGAATACCACCGGCCGCAACATGTCGCGCACGTCAAACTCTTCCTCCGCCGCGTAATACCGCAACAGGTCCTTTGCCAGCAATATACCGATAACATTATTTTTGTCATTTTCGGTAACCGGAAAACGCGAATGCGCTTTCTCGATCACCTCGGGGATGAATTTCTCGGGCGGATCGCTGATGTCGATGACATCCATCTGCGAGCGGGGAACCATGATGTCGCGTGCCTGGATCTCTGATACCTGTATTACTCCTTCTATCATGCTCAACGCATCGGAATCGAATAAATTGCGTTCGTACGCCGCATGCAGCAGGGCCATCAATTGGACCCGATTCCCCGGTTCCCGCAGGAGCATGCCGCTTATGCGTTCCAGCCAGCCAGGTTGGGGAGGATCATCCATTTGTAAAAGTCAACATAGCCATAAAAATCCAATCAATTGAAATCTTGCCGTCAGCCATCAACTGTGCTCGCATTATCCACAATCAACCGCTTCCGCCAGCTGATATCCTGCATAAGGATCCTCATATCCCAACCACGCTAGAATCCGGGTTTCCGTTTCCTCCATGTTTTTGGCATCCTCATCCTCCTGATGATCATAGCCCTGCAGATGCAGGACTCCATGCACCGTCAGATGCGCATAATGCGCCATTAGATCCTTTTGCTGCTGACCCGCTTCATTTTCCACTACCGGCGCACAGAGTACGATATCGCCGGTCAGAGGGTAAGCACCCCGCTTTTCCCCGAGCGGAGAGTCAGGATGGATTTGCCCATCCCTGTAAACGAAGGTCAGGACATTGGTTGCATAATCCTTATTGCGAAAGTCCCGGTTGAGGCGGTGGCCTTCCTCTTCGTCCACGATGCGTAATGCGATTTCCGCATCATGCGCCAGGGCCGCCTTGACCCATTTACGAAGCAAGGCTCTGGAAGGAAGCGGCTCGCGTGTTGAAGTCGCATATTGGACAGTCATTTTCAATTTCGCCGGTTTCGGTCTGGCGCGCCTCCCGCTGTCAGGAGTGCCGGGGGAACTACTCCTTTCTTTCATATTTCTCATAGGCATTGACAATTCTTTGCACCAGCGGATGCCGCACCACATCCTCTGCATCGAACCGCGTAAAGGCAATGCCCCGCACTTTTTCAAGAACCTGCTGGGCTTCCACCAAGCCGCTTTTCTGATGTTTTGCAAGGTCAATCTGCGTGATATCCCCTGTCACGACGGCCTTGGAGCCAAAGCCGATGCGGGTCAGGAACATTTTCATCTGTTCCGGCGTGGTATTTTGCGCCTCATCCAGAATGATGAAAGACTGGTTCAGCGTTCGCCCGCGCATGAATGCAAGCGGAGCCACCTCGATTGCGTTTCGTTCAAACTGTTTGCTGGTTTTATCGAACCCCATCAGATCGTAGAGCGCATCGTAAAGGGGACGCAAATAAGGATCCACTTTCTGCACCATATCACCCGGTAAAAATCCCAGGCGTTCGCCTGCTTCCACCGCAGGCCGCACCAGTATGATACGCGCCACGATATCCCGCTCGAGTGCATCCACTGCGCTTGCAACCGCAAGATACGTTTTCCCGGTGCCTGCGGGGCCGATGGAAAAAGTGATGTCATGTGTCTGGATCTGGTGCAGATACTCCACTTGGCGGCGTGTGCGTCCGCGCAAATCGCTACGCCGCGTATACAGGGCGGGCTCCCCTATTTCCTTGGCATCTGGCCCCTGTTTTTTCTGGTGATGTGGATTCATCGCCTCGATCAGGCCCAGTTGAATCTGTTCGATGCCCAGAGGATGGTGCGCCTGATCGTAGAAGTTCTGCAGAGCTTCCGCGGCAAGTGAAGTCTGGGGTGGCTTCCCCCGGATACTGAAATGTTCTCCCCGCCTTGCAATTGCGACATCGAGAACCGTCTCGATCTGCCTCAGGTTTTCATCCAGCACACCACACAGGTTCGCCAGACGCTGGTTGTCAGCGGGGGAAAAGGAAATTTCTACGGATTTGGGCTTCAATGGCGCGGTAAAGCGACACAAATATGGAGGTGAGGTCTTAATTCTGGCAGCGACCGAACTTCTTTGCAACTCATCCTACTCAGGAAAGGTTGAAATCGCTTTGCCTATTGGTTGACCCTTCGCTCCGGTAAGGAAATGGGAAAGAGAAGTCGGGCGGAGGGGAGATGATAGTCAGTAGAGGCGCGGTTGGGAAGGGCAGGCAAATCTTGTATGCCTAACGGATCGTTCATCTGGCACTATGTCCTTCCCGCTCATCATCACTATGCACTTGTAATATGCTCCAGTTGCCTGGAACTTGCCTTTGTGACAGCGGTATTAAGAGGCAGAGGCGGCCTGAAAAGCCAGGTACAGACCCGGCACGCGGAAAGAGGATCATTGCCTCAGGTGTTGATTGAACAGGGGGACCATAAATTTTTTGGGAGTTCGACCCCTGTTAAAAAGCTCAGTTGCCTTTGATGCGCACGCCAGCTTCGTTCAGGATCGGAACGGGCAATTCCAGCCGGGACGAAAGGAATCACTGAACAAATCGTCTGCGGTGCGCGTTGCTGTTAAAATCGCGATGATCAAGAGGCGCGCACAAAGGTCGCAGCTTGCGCATTTACGTGTTATAGCGATGCCAGGGAGTTCTGGGAAGTGGCACCCCAAAGCGGGCCCGAGGATTCCGCGAAGCGGATGGGGCAGTGTCCTAGTGTAACGACCGCAAGACCGAATCTGGAGCGCAAGCATCCCGCTGCGAGGTTCCATCTTTCTTTGAAAGACATTGCTCCTCTCTCCGAGAGCGCACATTCGCACCGTCGCCTTTCGTGCATCTCACCCCGCAAATCCCTCCGTTGCGCCCTCGAGGGATTTGTTCAGCGGTTCACAAGGAAGGAGATCGATGACAATTCGGAAAATGAGTTATATTTTTTACCTCGTAACCGGAGTACTTATTTCCCTGCTTACTCTGTTTGTTGCGCTTCGTTTCTTCGAGCTCCGGAAACTGAACGAGGCCGAAAACGTGCGCTATGCCGGCTTCCTTGCAGTGGATGAGCTGCGCCAGTCTTCCGATGACTTGACGCGCACGGCCCGAGCCTATGTCGCCACAGGCAATCCAAAGTTTGAACAAATCTACTTCGATATATTGGCCATCCGCAACGGCGATAAGGAACGCCCGCTGCATTACGAGCGCGGCCACTGGGATCTGATCCTCGGTCATTTGAACCCGGAGTCCGCGCCGGGGCGCAGGATTTCCTTGAGATCGCAAATAAGGAAACTCGGATTTACGGCGACCGAGCTTGCAAAACTTACGAAAGCCGAAAATCGCTCAAACCAGTTGACGGAGCGAGAGTACAAGGCATTCAATGCCATGAAAGGGCTATTTCAGGATTCAGCCGGAGAATTCGGCGTGAAGGGTGCGCCCGATGCCGCATTGGCCAGCAGCCTGCTGCATGATGAGAGCTACCACACGGCCAAGGCCGAGATCATACGGTTGTTGAACGAGTTTCATGAATTGCTCGACAAGCGTACTCGCAATACCATGGCTCTCGCCCAAAACCGCGCCAATCTTTATATATCCGGCGTGTTTTTCATGCTTGCCTTTCTCATGGCCTGGTTTGCCTTTTCGTATCGTGTCGTGCATCGGAAGGTGCAAAATCTTGCATGGCTCGAAGATAAAGCGAGGAATATCGGAGAGGCGAGCAACTCGCCCAGTTTCTACATTGACTCGAACGACGAGATAGGTAGCCTTTCCCGCGCCTTCATCGTGGCTCAGGCTGAACGTGATCGGTATTTCAATCAGTCTCTCAACTTTCTTGCGATTTCCGGGTTTGACAATCGTTTCAAGCGGGTGAATACAGCCTGGACCAAAGTTTTTGGCTATTCGGAGGAGGAATTGCTGTCCAAGCCTTTTATGGACCTTGTCTTCTCCGGTTCACGCGCAGATACGGCGGCAGAGCTGGACAAGCTCGTCATGGGTAGCAATGTTTCCTTTGAAAGCCAGATGCGGTGCAAGGATGGCTCCTTTCGCTGGGTTTTGTGGAATATAGCTGCTGCGCAGGATGTCCGTGAATTCTACTTTTCGGGCCAGGATATCACCGCAAGGAAGAATATCGAGAGAGAGCTCCAGAATGCCCGAAAAGCGGCAGAGGCTGCCAATCGGGCCAAAAGCGAGTTTCTGGCAAATATGAGTCACGAGATCCGCACCCCGATGAACGGCGTGCTCGGGGCAGTCGGGCTGCTTTTGAACACCACGCTAACCCCCTCGCAGCGCGAGCTGGCGGGACTGGCTCGCGCGAGTGGCGAAACGCTGCTTTGTATAATCAATGACATTCTAGATTTCTCCAAAATCGAGGCCGGTAAACTCGTTATTTCACCGGTTCCTTTTGATCTGCTTCAGGCCGTTGAAGAGGTAGCCGGCATGGTTGCCATGCAGCCGGCAAGAAAGGCAAATGTGAATGTAATAGTACGTTACCTGCCGAATGTGCCGCGTTATGTATTCGGCGACCTCGGGCGCATTCGCCAGGTACTGATAAACTTGACCAACAATGCAATCAAGTTTACAGACAAGGGCCACGTACTCATCGATGTAGAAGCCGAGGCTCTCAGTGAAGATGAGGTATCACTCCGCATCAGCGTCGAAGATAGCGGACTGGGAATCGCGCCGGATAAGCTGCAAAGCATCTTCGACAAATTCACGCAGGCAGATGCCTCTACCACGCGGCGTTATGGCGGGACAGGCCTGGGACTGGCTATCAGCAAGCAACTGGTCCAGCTAATGGGGGGGACCATCGCTGCGAAGAGTCGGGTGGGCGCTGGGTCAACGTTCTGGTTTACGCTACCTTTGGCCTTGCAGAAAAATTGGCCGACGGATGCGGGTCTGCACATCGACCTGACACATGTTCGGGTGCTGATTGTGGACGATAACGCGGCTAATCGTCTCGTGCTGCAAGAGCAGTTGCGCAGCTGGAGGATGCGTATCGGCAGCTGCCCCTCCGGGGCAGAAGCCTTGCGGGCCCTGCACACCTCTCACGCCTCCGGTGATCCCTACAGGATTGCGATTCTCGATCATCAGATGCCGGATATGGACGGAGAAATGCTGGGCCGGACCATCAAGGCGGATCCATTGCTCCGCAGTATTCATCTGGTGATGTTGAGTTCCCTGGGACAGGAAGGCGATCTCAGAGAGCGGCTTCAGAAGATCGGCTTTGCGGCCTATCTGGTCAAGCCGGCGCGGCAATCGGAATTACTGTCGACTCTGGTAAATATCTGGGACGCGCAACGCCACCAGCGAACTATAAATCTCATCAGTCAGCCTTTCTTCCCGGCGAATCCCGAGATGCAGGCCGCGGATAGCTCGAATGGTCTGTTTGCCGGTACACGCGTACTGCTTGCTGAGGACAATGCTACCAATCAGATCGTCGGAGCGATGATATTGCGCAATCTGGGCTGTCTGGTAGATGTTGCCACCAATGGCCGTGAAGCCATGGAGATGGTGGATGCATTTCTCTATGATATGGTGTTTATGGATTGCGAGATGCCAGAGATGGATGGTTTTGAAGCCACTGCCGCACTTCGCCGCCGCCCTGACAGCAAATCGCGGCTTCCCGTCATTGCGGTAACGGCACAGGCCATGCAGGGTGATAGAGAACGTTGCCTGCGCGCGGGCATGGACGATTACATCAGCAAACCGGTAAAGCTGGAGGATTTTGCGGCAGCGTTGAAGCGCTGGATGCCGGGTAGAGAACAGGGGCAGAAAAGTGAAACATCTCCCACGGCAAGGCATGAAAAGTCGATGGCAGACAGCACTCCGAATCATTCCCCACCAATAGTCCCTTCCTCTCTACCCGTTTCTTCATCCCTTTCGATGTCTTCCGCATCCTCTGCACTGAATGCGGAAGTCGTTGCAAGACTTCGATCGCTCGCGGAAGCGACCGACCCATCCTTGATTACCCAGATATTCACATCGTTTCTGAGCGATGGGGCGAAGCGCATCGATGCGCTGAAGGAGGCCCTCGCAGGAGGAAATATGGAACTTCTGCACAAGACTGCTCATGCCATCAAAGGCGCCAGCGCCAATATCGGCGCGCATTCCCTGACGGATATGGCTCAAAAGCTGGAACTCGCAGGCAAGGCCGGCGACATGACTGGAGCAGTTACTTTAATTGAGCAAATTGAAATGGAATTTGGACGCGTGCAGCATGAAATTACCCAGTCAGAGCTCGATTGCGTAGCGCTGCCGGATGCAACTCGACCATGAAGATACTCATTGCCGAAGACGACACGACCTCGCGCCTGTTGTTTGCCGCCACCCTCAGGAAACTGGGTCATACCGTAACGGCAGTAGAGGATGGGCGTAAGGCATGGGAAGCCTGGCAAAAGGATGAATATCCGCTGCTCATCTCCGACTGGATGATGCCTGATATCGATGGTCTGCAATTATGCAGAATGATTCGCGGCGAACCGGGCCTGCAATATACCTACATCATCCTTCTTACTGCGCTGGACAGCAAGGGCAGCTATCTCGAAGGCATGGACGCAGGGGCAGATGATTTCATTACTAAACCGTTCGATGAAGAACAGCTGGCAGCCCGGCTACGGGTGGCTGAACGAATACTTGGCCTGCATCAAAAGCTACATATCCAGGCCACGCGGGATTATTTGACCGGCGTATGGAACCGAGCCTCCATCATGGATTATCTGCAGAAGGAGTTGAAGCGAGGAGCGCGGCAGGATATCTGCACGAGTGTGATGATAGCGGATCTCGATCACTTCAAGCGAATCAACGATACCTATGGGCATCCGACCGGTGATGAAATACTGCAAGAGGCAGCCCGCCGTATGTCAGGTGTATTACGGGGTTATGACCGGGTCGGACGCTATGGAGGCGAGGAATTTCTCATTACGGCATCGGGTTGTGACTGGAGCGAGGCCCTGGCCCTGGGCGAAAGAATCTGTAGCTCCATCAGGAGCGAGCCTGCCAACAGCCGTGCGGGACAAATTGACATGACTGTGAGCATAGGTATCGCGACGAGTTGCGGACAGGTTAATGATATCGGTGAGCTTATCGCAGCCGCCGATCAAGCGCTCTATCAAGCAAAAGAGGCTGGGCGTAATCAAGTTAAATTGTCGCGGTTGCCGATCGAATCAGGACCCGCGCCATAGCGCCGAAAAATTGCCGCCTCCGGCTCTATTGGAGCGTCATCGGCTCTTACGTTTTCACCACGTAGAGTGTGGGACAAGGCTGCGGTAATTTTTAGCTCTGCAAATTTTCCTATCATTTCGGGAGAACCGGGAAAATTGACCACACGGTTATTGTCGGTGCGGCCGCTCAATTCGCCGGGATCTTTTCTGGACAAGCCTTCCACCAGAACGCGTTGTGTCGTCCCAACCATCCTGACGCTGATCGCTTGCGCCTGTAGCTCCACTTTTTCCTGTAACCGCTGCAGCCGCTCCAGTTTGACCTGATGCGGCGTAGTATCTTCCAATCCGGCTGCCGGAGTCCCCGGACGGGAACTGTAAATAAAGCTGAAGGAACCATCAAAGTTTACCGCCTCGATCAGTTTCATCGTTGCCTCAAAGTCTGCTTCGGTTTCCCCGGGAAAACCGACAATGAAATCAGAGGTAATCGAAATGTCTGGTCGGGCAGCACGCAGCCGGCGAATGATCGATTTGTATTCCAGCGAAGTATAGCCTCGCTTCATGGCTGCGAGGATCCGATCCGAACCGGACTGAACCGGCAAATGCACGTGACTTACCAGCTTGGGGGAAGCCTTGTAAGCTTCGATGAGGCGAGGCGTGAATTCCCTCGGATGAGAGGTGGTATAACGGATGCGTTCGATACCCGGGATTTCATGGAGATATTCCAGCAACAGCGCAAAGTCTGCTAGTTCGCCCTCTTCCGCATATTGCATCCTGCCGCGATAGGCGTTGACGTTTTGCCCCAGCAGGGTTACTTCCTTGACCCCCAGATTTGTCAGACCCGCGATTTCCGTCAGGATATCGTCGAGCGGACGTGAAATTTCCTCACCGCGCGTATAAGGAACCACACAAAAGCTGCAATACTTGCTGCACCCTTCCATGATGGATACGAAGGCGGTTACGCCCTCCGTGCGCGCCGGGGGCAGATGATCGAATTTCTCGATCTCCGGAAAGGAGATATCCACCTGCGGACGGCCCGTAATCTGACGCGTTGAGATCATCTGCGGCAGCCGGTGCAGCGTCTGCGGACCAAACACGAGGTCTACATAAGGCGCGCGTTTGACGATCTCCGCCCCTTCCTGGCTGGCAACGCATCCGCCCACACCTATCAGCAGATCGGGATTGGCTGCCTTGAGATGTCTTACGCGCCCAAGGTCATGAAACACCTTTTCCTGCGCTTTTTCCCGCACCGAGCAGGTGTTGAAAAGAATTACGTCAGCCGCGGCGGGATCATCCGTTTTTTCCATGTGCTGCGCATCACGCAGCACATCCGCCATCTTTTTCGAGTCATACTCGTTCATCTGGCAGCCAAATGTCTTGATGTAAAGTTTTTTTGCCACGGCCTTACTTGCTGTTTCAGTAAATCATGATGAGCACCAAGGCAATCTGCAATTCAGAGGTGCCCCGGGATATCGTTCCTGCCCGGAGTTACCCGCTGTTCCTCAATCCGGCGGCAACTCCGTTGATAGTAAGCTGGATGGCGCGTGTTACCGCATCTGTAGCGTCCCCGGACCGGTACCGGCGCAACAGTTCCACCTGCAAATGATTGAGTGGATCGATATAAGGGGTACGATTGCGAATGCTGCGCGCCAGCGTGGGGTTATCTTGCAATAGTTCAGTTCGACCGGTCACGGCAAAAAGCCATTTCACGCTAAGTTCCCATTCTTTTTGTATCCGCCCGAAAACTTCGCGCCGCAGTTCCACATCCGTAACAAGTTCAGCGTAGCGCGAAGCAATACCCATGTCAGTTTTGGCGAGCACCATGTCCATGTTCGACAGCAATGTCTGCAGGAACGGCCAGGCTTGATACATTTTCTGCAGGAGTCCCAGTCCGTTGTCGCCCTTGCCTTCGCGCTGCACGAACATTTCCACTGCGGTGCCGAAACCATACCAGCCGGTAATCATCGCGCGGTTGACACCCCAGCTGAACGTCCATGGAATGGCACGCAGATCCTCTATCAGGTCGGATTTTTTGCGGGAAGGGGGACGGCTGCCGATATTGAGTCCCGCGATTTCCTTTATCGGAGTCGATTCCTGAAAATACCGGTTAAATCCGGGGGTCTCGTATACCAGGCTGCGATAAGCCCGCAGGGCATCGCCTGCCAGTACTTCCATGACTCCATAATATTCATCCGCGCATTGGCCAAGCGTATCATGACTCAGCAGCGTCGCCTCGATGGTTGCTGCGACCAGCGTTTCCAGATTACGCCGTCCGATCTCCGGATCGGAATATTTGCTGCCGATGACCTCGCCCTGCTCGGTGATGCGTATCTGCCCGTTGACGCTCCCCGGCGGCTGCGCCAGTATTGCCTGATAGCTGGGTCCGCCGCCGCGTCCGACCGTGCCGCCGCGTCCATGGAACAGCCGCAGCTCGACTTTATGCTTGGCAAAGACCTTCGTGAGTTCGGTTTCGGCCTTGTAAAGTTCCCAGTTGGCTGCGAGGAATCCGCCATCCTTGTTGCTATCGGAGTAGCCGAGCATCACTTCCTGAACGTCATTGCGCGAATCCACCAGCTTGCGGTAATAAGGGATCGAGAACAATTCATCCATGATGCGGGCACATCCACGCAGGTCGGCAATGGTTTCGAACAATGGAACAATGTTGATATGCAGGCAGGGTTTTTCTCCTGCCCGCAGCAGTCCTACTTCTTTCAGCAGCAGCGCCACTTCCAGGATGTCGGATATCCCATCAGCTTTGGAAATGACGTAATTGGGCAATGCCGCCGGACCAAAACGTCGGTGGATTTCGGCCGCCGTCTCCACGATATGCAATTCACTCTGGGCAAGCTCGGAATAGTCGAGGTAAGGCGAGCGCAGAAGACGCGGACTGCTGACTTCGGTCAGGAGACAGCGCACACGTTCTGCTTCCGGCAGATCTGAATAGCCTTTCAGGTTGGCGCCGCGTTCGAACAGTTCGGCCACGACCTGCTCATGAATGTGGCTGTGCTGGCGCATGTCCAACGGCGCGAGATGAAAACCGAATACTTCGGCCGCCCGCCGCACGCGACGTAGATCGCCCCGCGCGAGTAACTCCGACTTATGTTGTTCGAGCGAATGGATGACGATATCGAGATCGCGCACGAGTTCCAGGCTGTCAGTGTAAGGCTCCGCCGGACCGACCGGGCGCCGTTGCCTGATGGCGTGACCGAGCCCCATGCTGGTGGCAGCGAGGCGCGCGTAAATACCGATCAGGGCGCGGCGATAAGGCTCATCAGCGCGACTCGGCGCCCGATCGGGCGAAGCCTCGGCCAACGCCGCCAAGGCTTCGTCCACGTCGACCAGGCGATCAGTCAGGCTTAACCGGCGGCCGATCCGGTGGACCTCGCCCATGTAAAAATCCAGTGCCAGGGCGGATTGCCGCTCGGCGGCGTGCAGTAATACCTCATGAGTAACGAAGGGATTGCCGTCGCGGTCGCCGCCTATCCAGCTGCCGATACGAAGAAACGGAGGAATACGGGGAGCTTTATCGCCCATCCGGCGTTCAAGCAGATCTTCGATTTCCGCATACAGATGCGGCACTTCTGTAAGAAAAGTATAGTGATAATAGGCCAGGCCATTTTTGATTTCGTCATATACGGACAGACGCGCCGAGCGCAGCATGCGCGTCTGCCATAATATTTGAATGTTGGTGCGCAATCCCTCTTCGTTCTTGCTTAGCTCATCCGGGGTGAGCTGCACCCGGTCGCGCTCGTTCAACAAGCGAGCAATTGCCAACTGGCAGTCAAGTATGCTTCTTCGCTGCACTTCCGTCGGATGGGCTGTCAACACCGGCGAAACGAGCGCTTTGTCAAAGAACCGGCCAAGGGCCGCGCTGCTTGTTTCCTTGGAGAAAACCAGGTCGAGCGCGCGCGCGACACTGCCCGCCTGTGGTTGCGACCGGGCTAAAAGGTAGCTTCGACGCCGGCGGTTGTGATGCATATCCTCGGCGATGTTCGATAGCTGCGAGAACTGGCTGAATGCGCGAACAACTGCTTCGGTAGCCTTGTTGCTCAACTGATTAAGCAGTCTGTCCAGTTCCTGTCGCGCCTTCGGATCCTGGTCGCGGCGAAATCGGATAGCTGTCTGGCGAATATTTTCTACCAGATCAAAAGTAGGCTCGCCCTCCTGTTCACGCAGGGTGTCGCCCAGCATGCGTCCGAGCAGGCGGATGTCCTCGCGCAGAGGATCATCCTTCGGTTCCTTGTCATGGATGTAATTAGGGTTAGTATCAATACTTTCGCTTGGGGAAGCGAGCGATGCCATAAACAACCTCTTCTCTGGAAGATGTGGGCACATGCCCTAAGTACTTAGTTTGGCACTTCAGTTTGCTACTTCAGTCCGGCTTTGGCATCCTCCATGGTAAAATAAGCACTGGCAGGATTTCCAAACTTTTGTTTATTTTAATAGGAATGCCTAATTCATCCACTCCCAATAAAATAGTTATCGCGACACGGGAAAGCGCCCTTGCCCTGTGGCAGGCCAATTTCATCCGGGATCGACTGGCAGAATTATACCCGCAAATGGAGTTTCAAATATCCGGAATGACGACCCGGGGTGATCAGATTCTTGATGTGACGCTATCCAAAATCGGCGGAAAAGGTTTGTTCATCAAAGAACTGGAACAGGCGCTGGAGGACGGGCGGGCTGACATCGCCGTGCATTCGATGAAGGATGTGCCGATGGATATGCCGGCCGGATTCGCGCTGGCAGCGATTACGGAGCGTGAAGATCCGCGGGATGCGTTTGTCTCCAACAAGTATGCGAGGCTGGATGCGCTTCCGCCGGGGAGCGTAGTGGGCACTTCCAGTCTTCGCCGTGAAAGCCAGTTGCGCGCGCGCTTTCCCCATTTGCAGGTGCAGCCGTTGCGGGGCAACGTCCAGACGCGTTTGCGCAAGCTGGATGAGGGTCAATTCGCAGCGATCATTCTGGCGGCAGCGGGATTGAAACGGCTGGGGCTTGCGGAGCGCATAACCGCCCTGCTAAGTCCCGATCTCAGTCTGCCCGCAGTAGGGCAAGGCGCTTTGGGTATTGAGTGTCGTGCAGATCGCTCGGATTTGATCAAGCTCATGGAACCGCTGCATCATATTCCCACTGCACGCTGCGTCGAAGCCGAGCGCGCCATGAGTCGCGCCCTGGGTGGCAGTTGCGAAGTGCCCTTGGGAGGCTTTGCTGAAATCGACGGACATGTGCTTAGGTTGCGCGGATTTGTCGCCAGCCAGGATGGAATACGCATGGTAAGCGATGAGCTGAACGGGAGCCCTGATGATTGCGCTTCGATAGGAGCGCAGCTGGCAAAGAACCTGAAGGCAAAGGGTGCGGAAGAGATTCTGGTAGCGCTGGAATCGAAAGCGGTTGACCCCGTGAGCCATCCGTGAGCAAGCCGCTGACCGGGATCCATATCCTGGTCACGCGTCCTTCCCATCAGGCGGGGGGGCTCGCTGGGAAAATACGAGCAGCAGGCGGAGAACCCTGCCTGTTTCCGGTCCTGGAGATTCAGGATATCTCTGACCCACGCCCATTGCTCGAATTGATCGAGCGCCTGGATGAATTCTATCTGGCGATTTTTGTCAGCCCCAACGCCGTCAATAAGGCGATGAGCGTCATATGCGCGAAACGCGCATTGCCGTCCGATCTCAAAATTGCGACAGTCGGTCAGGGCACTGCCAGAACGCTGCGACGATTCGGCGTGAGCGGAGTAATCGTGCCTGCGGTGCGGTTCGACAGCGAGGCCTTGCTCGATATGGCAGAATTGGATCGCATCAATGTAGCGGGCAAGCGAATCATCATTTTTCGGGGCGACAACGGACGCGAACTGCTGGGGGAAACCCTGAGGAAACGCGGCGCTTCTGTCGAATACGCGGAGTGTTACCGCCGGATACGGCCGGAAGCGGAAATTGGACCGCTTCTCGCAGCCTGGACGCGGGGTGAGATGAACGGGGTTACCGTCACCAGCAGTGAAGGTTTGCGCAATTTATGGGAGATGGTGGGCGACTCAGGCAGAACATGGCTTGAAAATACGCCCTTGTTCGTTTCCCATGAGCGCATCGCGGGGGTGGCACGGAAATTGGGATTTAACCGCGTGATTGTTACCGCTGCCGGGGACGATGGGCTGGTAGCGGGTTTGCAGGATTATTTTTCCGGCCACATGGGTTGAAAGGTGACGGCAAAGGTAACAGCGGCGAAGGGCGCCAACACAATTTTGCTCCTACGCAATCATGGGCATGGAAACTCAGTCTGCTGATATTGATCAACCGCAGAAAGCAGGGGCGAGATGGCTTGCGCACGCCAATCCCCTGCTGGTTTTTGCTTTGATTCTGATCCTGGTTTTCGCCTGGCAATGGTACGACACGCGCAGTGAAATCGCAGGGCTGCGGCATGAGCTGGCAAGACGACTGGCCGAGGCGGATACTTCGGGCAAGGAGGCGCGCAATGCCGCAGCCGATGCCGTCGAGGCGGGACGCCGTGCGGAAACGAAGCTCGACCTTCTTGAAGATAAACTGGCTGAATCGCAGAGTCAGCAGGTTGCCCTGGAAGCGCTTTACCAGGAACTTACGCGAAGCCGCGATGAAGCAATGCTGGAAGAAGTGGAGCAGCTACTGCTTATCGCCAACCAGCAACTGCAACTAGCAAGCAACGTCAAATCCGCCCTGATTGCAATGCAGGAGGCGGATAGCCGGCTCCTGCGCACGGATCGTCCGCAACTGGCTTCTTTGCGGAAAACCATTGCAAAGGATATGGGTCTGCTGAAATCGGTGCCGTATGTTGACACCACGGAAATCAGTTTGCGCCTGGATAATCTTGCCGCCTCCGTCGATACGCTGCCGCTGGCAATGGAGTTTCGACCGCCTGAGAGCGCCTCTTCCCCGCCTCCCGTTCCCATCTCCGAAAATGTATGGCTGCGCTTTCTGCGTCAAGTATGGGAGGATTTCAAACGGCTGGTGCGGATACAGTATATGGACAGCCCGGATGTCGCCCTGCTGTCGCCCTCGCAAGCGTATTTCCTGCGCGAGAATTTGAAGTTGCGGCTCTTATCCGCGCGCTATGCGTTGCTTGCGCACAACGGCCCCAGCTTCAAGGCTGACCTCGACGCGTCCAGGGAGCAGATCGGGCGTTATTACAACACTCAAGCCCAACCTGTCATCGATTTCCGGGAAGCATTGCAGCAATTGGGCGAGACTGATATCGGGGCTGAGTTGCCGCGTATCTCCGCAAGTCTCGATGCGGTTCGTAACTACAGGTTGACGCGTGACCGGGGAAACAGGTGAAGGGGGCGCTCTGGCTTCTGGCCCTGTTCATGATTGCCGTGGCGGTTACCATCGCCGCCACTTATAACAGCGGCTACGTGCTGATTGTCGCCCAGCCCTATCGTATAGAGCTGTCGCTGAATCTGCTGGTGCTATTGCTGCTGGCCATCATTTTGATGGGTTACCTGGGAATGCGACTTATTGCATTTACCGCCCGGCTGCCTGCCGAGCTGAGTGAATTTCGCACTCGCAGGCGTCGGGAAAAGGCTCTGGAAGGAACGCTGGAGGGTCTCAAGGCGTTTTTCGAGCGGCGTTATGCGAAGGCGGAGAAATCCGCCGCCACCGTCCTGAAAATGGAGGATTCCACCGCTTTCAGCGCCATCAATGCCATCGTTGCCGCGCGTGCAGCCCATGGATTGCGAAATTATTCCCGCCGGGACGAGTTCATTGCACAGGCCGAAACCAGCGCGCCGCAAGAAGTGGCATTGCGGCTGATGACACAGGCTGAATTGCTTCTGGACGAACATCGACCTGAAGAAGCGCTCCGGCTGCTGCACCACCTGCCTCCCGGCGAGTTGCGCCGACATCCGGGTGCCCTGAAGCTGGAGCTGGAAGCCCAGCAGAACGTTGGAAACTGGAATGCGGTGCTTGAATTGCTCGGCCAGCTGGAACAGCACGATGGTCCTGAGGCAAGCCTCGTAAAACAACTGAGAGGCAGAGCGCATATAGAGAATCTCAGAAGCAGAATGTTGAATCCGCAGGCACTGAAGGAGTATTGGGAGAGCCTGTCTCCGTCGGAAAAAAAGGATGGCAAAGTTGCTGCTGCGGCCGCACGCGCGTTTTCTGCAACAGGAGATTGCGCCATGGTGCATCATATAGTCGAGCAGAGCCTGGAGACCCAATGGGATTCGGAATTGGCCAGGCTCTATGCGGAATGCGCCGGCAGCGATCCCTTGCGGCAGATAGAACGTGCCGAGGCATGGCTTGAAAGGCATTCCAGTGATGCATCCCTGCTGCTAGCTCTGGGAAAGCTCTGCGTCAATGGGGAACTGTGGGGCAAGGCTCAGAGCTATCTTGAAGCCAGTTTATCGGTCAAACCGGGATATGCGGCGCACCTCGCGTTGGGACAGCTGAATGAGAAGCTCGGGCAGCCCGAACTGGCAAGGGAGCACTACGGCAAAGGACTGGAACTGGCTGTAAGGCAGCTGGAAACAGCCGCAATGGCCGAATAATGGATGGAGTAGTGCCGGAAGTCCTTCAGACTCTGTTCCATTCCCGATGTCGTTTCGCAGAGCTGGGAAGAGGGGCGCAAGGAAGAAAACATCATGCTTTTGGCGGACTGGCTGAAGTGGCTGAAGTGATGAATGCATCCGAAAAGAATTCTTCTTCCGGAAGGCCGCGCAGGCGCGTGAAATCCCTGTGAGCGGCTTCGACCATGGGCGGCGTGCCGCACGCATACACCTGATAGCCGCTGAGATCGTCGAAATCCTCCAGCACAGCCTGATGCACCAGGCCGGTCCTTCCGTTCCAGTTGTCAGAGGGTAGCGGCTCCGACAGCACAGGAATAAAAGTAAAATTGTCATGTTCCTGTTGCCAGCTTCCTGCCAATTCAGGGGCATACAGGTCAGCTCTGGTACGGTTTCCCCAATAGAGCACGATCTGCCGCTCATGGCCGCGGGGATTGGGCCCGTGAAATACATCCTCGAGGATGCTCTTGACCGGTGCAAATCCCGTGCCGCTGGCGACAAAGATGATCGGCTTGTCCGAGTCTTCGCGCAGAAAGAACGTGCCGAGCGGTCCTTCAAAGCGGAGAATATCCCTCTCTTTCATCTGCATGAACACATGCTCGGCGAACGCGCCGCCCGGATAATTACGCACATGTAACTGAAGCAGCTCATCGTCATGGGGCGCGTTGGCCAGTGAAAAACTACGGCGCTTGCCATTTTTCATCAGGATGTCGATATACTGCCCCGCCAGAAATTGCAGCCGTTCGTTGGTGGGAAGCTTGAGGGAGATGATCATCACATCGGGTGCGACCCGTTCGAGCTTCTGCACCCGGCATGGAAGGGTTTTGATCTTGATGTCCTTTATGGCGCCGATTTCGCGGCATTCAATGACAAGTTCCGAGAGGGGTACGGCCCGGCAAAACAATGCCATTCCCGCCTGTTTTTCCGTTTCCGTCAGAGCGTTCTCGTTATAGCTGCCGAAATCCACTGTTCCCTGTATGATTTTGCCCTTGCAGGTCCCGCAAGCGCCATTGCGGCACCCATAGGGGAGCGGAAAACCTTCCCGGAGCGCGGCCTGGAGAACAGTCTCGCCAGGCTGGGCGAAAAACCTGTGTCCGCTCGGCTGGATAGTAATTTGATGAGACATCTGATTACGATTACGGATGAGCCAGCAAAAATAAAAATGGAATGTCGGTAACTAACATGAAAACGATAAAGCGAACACTCTTGATCGTCGGTTGCGGTGATATCGCCCTGCGAGCGGCTCCCCTGCTGCTAACGCATTACCGATTGCTGGGCCTGTACCGGAAGCCCGAGCAATGTGCTTCGCTGCGTTCGCTAGGGATTACGCCTGTATCCGGCGATCTCGACATACCCGACAGCCTTGATAAACTTGCAGGTGCGGCAGATGCCGTTTTACATCTTGCTCCGCCTCCCGCGCGCGGTCGCACTGATACCCGTACCGCGCATCTTCTGGCGGCCCTGACGAGGCGACCAAAAATGAAGCGCTCAATGTTACCACAACGCTTTATCTACATCAGCACCAGCGGGGTATATGGGGATTGCAAGGGAGCTCTGGTAAACGAGACGCGGGCGATCAATCCTCTGACGGAACGTGCAGTGCGCCGGGCGGATGCGGAAAGGCGTGTTCGCCATTGGGGACTGCGCAACGGTGTGAATGTTTCGATTCTTCGTGTACCCGGGATTTACGCCGGCGATCGCCTGCCGCTCGCACGCCTGCGTGAGGGGGCGCCAGTGCTGGCGTCGGAAGACGACGGTTATACCAATCATATTCATGCGGACGATCTTGTGCGCATCGTTGTTGCTGCGCTCCGATATGCGCGACCAGGAAGGGTTTACCATGCGTGCGATGATTCAAACCTGAAAATGGGCGAATATTTCGATCTCGTAGCGGATAGATTTGCTTTGCCGCGGCCTTCGCGCGTTCCTCGTGCCGAAGCAGAAGGCCGCATCGCACCCGGCATGCTCTCATTCATGCAGGAGTCGCGACGACTGACCAATATGCGGATCAAGCAGGAGTTGCGCGTACATCTGCGCTATCCCACTGTTGCGGAGTGCCTGGGGGCGGCGGGATAGACCGTAAAACAGGTAAAATAGGTCCATTTTCGATGGAAGCAAGCAGATGTCCCAACCGCTCCAACCCTACACCGCTCCGGAAACGGGATACATACTTGTCGTTACCGGCCTTCCCGACAAGGCGCGGGCGGTCTTGCTTGCGCACAAGCTGATCGAAGAGCGCTTGGCCGCGTGCGTCAACATACAGAGCGAATGCACTTCCATCTACCGCTGGCAAGGCAAAATGGAAAGCGGCGTCGAGGTACCGGTCTTTATTAAAACGGTTGCGCAGCATTATTCTTCAGTGGAGCGCCTGATAAAGTCCATGCACCCTTACGAACTCCCTGAAATCATTGCTGTCCCAATAAGCAGCGGATTGCCCGCATATCTGCATTGGATTTCCGGCGAAACGTCGAATCCGGATAAAAATTGAAGAGAATCTGGTTGTCATGCCCCTGAACCGATATAGCCGATATTCCCTGCTGTTTCTCTGCCTTTTCAGCACCAGCGTCTTTGCGGAAGAAGGAAAAACTTCCGGATTTCTTTCGGGTTTGCAGCAACTGCGCTCGACCTTGGGCCAGGATCAGGAGGAGCAGGAATTGCTGCCCCCTGACGAGGCTTTCAAGCTGAAGGTTAAGGCACGGGACGCAAATACGCTTGTGGCGCAGTTCGAGCCGGCGAAGAACTATTATCTTTACAAGGATAAGGTTGCGTTCAAACCGCAGACCCCCGGAACCACTGTCGAAAACATCTCTCTCCCGCAGGGAGAGATGAAAAGCGATGTGACCTTTGGGGAGGTCGAGGTTTTTAACGAGCCGTTTGAAGCATTGATTTCCCTGAAGCGGACCGCGCCCTCTGGCGACAAGCTGACGCTTGTTGCCACTTATCAGGGTTGCAACGAGCCCATCGGTGTCTGCTATGCGCCCATAAGCAAGGTAATCGATCTGACGCTGCCGGTTGCAAAGGCAGCGGCCGGAGCGGTCGCCAATGCAATGAGCGCCGATGCATCCGCCGCAACAGGTTCCGCTGGAGAACGCCTTGATGCAACTGACGAGTTGTTCCAGTCGAAGGATGGTTCGGCCGCCATCGAGACGGAATCGTTGGAAATCGAGAGAATGTTCCAGACCGGCAACTTCTGGCTGATTCTAACCGGCTTCTTCGGTATCGGCCTGCTCCTCTCCTTTACTCCCTGTGTATTTCCCATGTTCCCCATTCTATCCGGCATTATCGCCAAGGGGGGGCAGCACGTTACCAAGCAGCGCGGATTCATCCTGGCCCTGGCCTACGTGCTCGGAATGGCCATTACCTATGCTATCGCCGGGGTCGCAGCGGGACTCTCCGGAGCAATGCTGTCGGCGACCCTGCAGAATGCCTGGGTACTGGGCGCGTTCGCGCTGATCTTTGTAACACTCGCATTTTCCATGTTCGGGTTCTATGAGCTGCAGCTCCCCACCTTTTTCCAGAGCAAGATTTCGGAAGAGGCTGGACATCTCAAAGGGGGACACCTTACGAGTGTATTCGGCATGGGCGCCTTGTCCGCACTGATTGTCGGACCGTGTGTGGCAGCGCCTCTTGCGGGCGCGCTGCTGTACATCAGCCAGACACGGGATGTAGTGCTCGGAGGCTCGGCGCTCTTTGCCATGGCGCTGGGCATGGGCCTGCCCTTGCTGTTGCTGGGCGCCTCCGCCGGCGCCCTCCTGCCGAAAGCAGGTGCATGGATGGAAGGAGTCAAGCAGTCGTTCGGGGTATTGCTGCTGGGGGTGGCAATATGGCTGATATCCCCGGTGATTCCTGCTGTGGTGCACATGCTGCTATGGGCCGCCCTGCTGATCGTGTCGGCCATTTACCTGCATGCGGTTGACCCGCTGCGGCCGGATGCTTCCGGTCCCCAGAAATTCCTCAAGGGGATAGGCATGATTGCCCTGCTGACGGGCATCGCGTTGCTCGTCGGCGTGTTTTCCGGCAGCCGCGATATTCTGCAACCTCTTTCAAAGCTGAATATTTCAGCGGCTGGCATGGAAGGGGCAAAAAAGGACGGTCTCAACTCAAACGAGCATTTGCCATTCCAGAGAGTAAAGTCGGTAGCGGAACTGAATCAGCAGATCCTCCAGTCGAGAAACAAATACGTAATGCTGGATTTTTATGCAGACTGGTGCGTCTCCTGCAAGGAAATGGAGCGTTTCACCTTTACCGACCCAGCTGTCCAGGCACGATTGAAAGACGTTGTGCTGCTGCAGGTTGATGTGACAGCAGGTACGCCCGAGGACATGGAGCTTCTCAAGCGCTTCAAGCTGTTCGGGCCGCCGGCTATTCTCTTCATGGACAAAGAGGGACGTCAAGTTCCCAACGTCAAAATCATCGGTTATCAGGATACCCCTGCTTTTCTGAAGATACTCAACGCGGTGCTGATCTAGCTTTCCCCCAGCAGCGTAATTTAATTGATCCGGAGTGCGCACAGGCAACCGAACTCGTGAGTTGCGGTGGCCGGGTCAGGATTTGAAGCTTATTTTTCTCAGGAATAACAATGACAAAATTGCGACAGGTATTGTTGTACACGGGTGTTGCCATACTTGCGGTGGCAGCAGGAGTCTTATTGCGCGGCCAGTTGGGGAGCAATGATGTGGCATCTCCTCCGGACGCCGCTGTCGCTACCAAAGGCGCCGAAGCGATACTGGCGGCGAGTTTTCCTGATCTCGAGGGAAATATCCAGCCGGTTTCGCAGTGGCGGGGAAAAGTTATGGTGGTGAATTTCTGGGCGAGCTGGTGTGCGCCATGCCGCGAGGAAATACCCGAGTTTATCTCCTTTCAGGACAAATTTCGTGATAAGGGACTGGTCTTCATAGGTATTGCGGTGGATCAGAAAGAAAGGGCGGCAGCATTCAGCAAGGAAATGGGCATCAATTATCCGGTCCTCGTGGGCGATATGAAAGCGATGCAGATCGCGGGCGCTGCGGGAAACATCCAGGGTGCACTGCCTTTTACCGTCGTGATCGACCGGAACGGCAAAATGATCGGTAGCAAACTCGGTCGATTGAGTGAGAGCAAGCTCGAATCCATGATCGGGCCTTTACTCTAGGAAACCGCTGAAAAAATCCCCCGCAGGCGTGGAAGATTGCATTTCGATTATATTTCCCAGCTTCTGCCCTAGCCCCCGAGCGCCCTGTATACGTTATAAAGACTGGTTATCATGATCAGGGAACCCACCAGTATGAGCAGGGTCTTCGCGTGCAGTTTTTTGCATAGAACTGCCGCAAACGGCGCGGCGAACAAACCACCGAAGACCAATCCCGCGATGATGGGCCACGTATTGGTTTCCATCAGCAAGGTGAAAACTGCGGCGCCGGTCAGGGTCAGGAAGAATTCGGCGAAATTGACGGAGCCTATGGTCGTGCGGGGATCGTTTCCCGTACTGACCAGCGTGGAGGTTACCACCGGTCCCCATCCCCCCCCGCCTGCCGCATCGACGAATCCGCCAAACAGGGCGAGCTTTCCGACATGCTTCGGCGGATTCTTGCGCAGACGCAAAGACCGGAACGCTTTGCTCAGTATGTAGATTCCCAGCAGCAACAGATACACGGAAACATAGGGCTTGAACAGGGCGCCATCGACCTGCGTCACCAGCACCGCCCCCAGGATACTGCCAAGGATGCCGGGCACGAGCAACCGGACGAACAAATCCTTGTTCACGTTGCCGAACTTGACATGCGAAATGCCGGAAACGCCGGTGGTAAAAATCTCGGCGATATGGACGCTCGCGCTGGCAACCCCGGGTGTGGCGCCCGAAGCAAGCAGAAAGGTAGTAGCTGTCACCCCATAAGCCATTCCCAGAGCGCCATCCACGACCTGGGCGAAGAACCCGACTATTGCAGCATTCCAGAAAATGCTGCTGCTCAAGGTCTCGCCAATGATCTGCCAGCCCCCGAACCAGTTATTGGAAATAAAAAAACGAGCGGCCAGAAAAAGGATCAATAAGATCAACACTGCCACGGCGAACCAGGCCGCCGCGTGAAGGAGCGGGTGAGTGCCGGGATGGGAGACAGGTTCCTCGACGGGAGGAATTCCCAATTGCTGATGTTCGATATTGATCGGGTTGCCTGACAGATCCAGGTTGCGAATCTTCATACCTTATTCCTGTCTCTTCTATAAGCGCAACACTATACCGACAGGCATGAATATCCAGAAATAACCTAATAGAATATGTTTATTCTTTTGTTATTTCGGGGAGCGGATCAATCCACAAACCTGCTCGACAGATGGCCGATATCATCCTAGTCATTCATTTTCTGTTCGTGCTGTTTGTCGTCGGCGGTCTGCCACTGATCTGGCTGGGTAACTGGATAGGGGCGAGCTTTGTACGAAATCGAAGGTTCCGGTTTGCCCATCTTGCCGCTATCCTGTACGTTACCGCCGAGTCCCTTCTTGGCGTGGTATGTCCCCTGACATGGCTGGAAGATGCGTTGCGTGGAAGGGCAACCGAAACAGGTTTCATCGAGCGCTGGCTGCACCTCGTCCTCTTCCATGATCTTCCGGAATGGGTATTTCTGGTAGCGTATGTGTTGTTCGCGCTCCTGGTGGTCATTACTTTCCGCCTCATTCCGCCGCAGCCCCGCCGCTCATCGCGATGACTTCCGGTTGGAATTGACCCGTTTTTCTGCGCAGCGTAAAGTCATGCATAGAAAGAAGTTCATGTACAAGAGAGATTGAAGCCTCTACACCCTTTTACCCTTTTGCGCGCCGGGCAGCTACTTTCCGAAAACTCTCATTCATGTCTTCCCTCACAACGTTCTTGCATCGCTTCATCCGCCATCGCCGTTTCCTGATCGGTCTGAGCGTTTTCGCCGGGATAATTATCCTGTTTGGTCTGCTCAGCTATTTCTGGTTGCCCGGATATGCCAAGGCAAAGCTGGAAGAAGCTTTATCGGAGGTTCTGCACCGCCCCGTTACTGTACAGTCGATCGACATTCAGCCCTATACGCTGGAATTGACAATTCGTGGTTTTCGAATAGGCGAAAAAGAGACAAGCGTAGACGCAGACAAGAATCTTTTTTCCTTTGATGAACTTTACCTGGACCTGAGTATTGCCTCTATTGCCCATCGTGCGCCCGTGATCAGTTCGGTTTCGCTCAAAGGGCCGGCTATGCGTCTCGTTCGCGAAGCGCAGCAGCAGTTCAATATCACCGATCTGATAGAAGACTTCATGAAACGGCCGAGAGAAGAGGAGGAAGGCGGCAAGAGCATGTTCTCGGTACGGAATATTGTTATTGAAGACGGCCGCTTCGAATTCGTCGACCATGTGAAAAAAAGTCAGCAGGAGATATCCGACATTCAAATCGGTGTGCCTTTCATCGCCAATTTCGAAAGTGCGGAGGAAACATGGGTAGAACCGCGCTTCAGCGCCAAGGTGAACGGTGCCCCGTTCAATCTCACCGGGAAGCTGCGGCCTTTCACCACAAACCGTGAAGCGACCCTTGAGATCAGGTTGAGCGATGTCGATCTGACGCGCATAGATGAGTATTCCCCCATTCCAGTCGGTATTCACCTTCTCTCCGGGTATGTTGACAGCGAACTCTTGTTGACGTTTACCCAGGTCGACGGCCAATCGCCTGCCCTGGTTCTCACAGGCAATGCCGCCTTAAAGAAGCTGAAAGTCGAGAATCATTCGGTGGAGGCGCCCTATGCTGCCACACTGGGCGAATTCAACGTCCAATTGACTGAAATAAACCTGAATGCAGTGAAGTCTTCGCGAGCTGCCATAGTCCTGACGGAAATTGCGGTGACGCCGGAGGGGAGCGCTGAGCCCACACTCAGTCTGCCGAAGCTTGCCCTGGAGGAGATCGTGGTCGACATCCGCCAGAAGAATGTTAGCCTCCGCGCTGCAACTCTGGATCGCTTCAATGTCTCATTGCGCCGCCATAAAGATGGCCGGCTCGATCTTGCCAAGCTTTTTACCCCGATTACCCCGATAAACAGGGCGGAAAAGGCATCGCAATCCTCTACCCCTCCTTCTCCCAAAGCGGATTCAGGCAAGCCATGGACGGTAAAACTTGGAAGCTTCAAGCTGGCGGATGCCGCGCTGCGCTTTGAAGATGCCACTTTGCCGGACGTAGCTCCCATGGTGGTCAATACCCTGGATCTGGCGGTCAATCAGATCGACTTCAGCGGCGCAACACCCTCCCAGCTCGAGCTCAAGGCAGAAGTAAACAAAACAGGCAGCCTGGAAACAAAAGGTAGCCTTGCCTGGGCACCGGTCGCCGCGGACCTCGCAGTCAATGCCAAGGATGTCGATCTTGTTGCATTGCAAGGCTGGGCTGGAGACCGGTTGAATGTGCTGTTCTCGCGCGGCGCATTATCCTTCCGCGGCAAGATCAAAGCGGATGGGGGCAAGGGGCAGGAGCGACCTGAACGGGCACGGGGAGAAAAGGCATCGCCGCTAAAAGTGGCGGTGCGCGGCGATGGGAGGCTCACTAATTTCAACATGCTGGACAAGGCGGACGCCACCAACCTCATGCGTTGGCGAAGTGTCGATATCAAGGGTATCGAGTTTGCCAATGAACCTCTCAGCATCAATGCCGCTGCGATCACGCTTACTGACTTTTTTGCCCATGTCGTCATTACTCCTCAAGGCGAGTTGAATCTCAAATACATCGTGCGGCAGGAGGAAACAGCAGTTTCTCCCTCCCAGGCTGCTGCTGCGCCGGCAACCGAGCCGGAACCGGCGCGCGCATCTCCTGAAATATCGCCAGCTGCGCCCGTTCCTTCACAGCCCCCTCCGCGCAAGAATCTACCCATCAGCATAGGTCGTATCGTGATGCAGGGAGGGCACGTCAATTTTCAGGACCAGTTCATTCAGCCCAACTATCGCGCCTACTTGACCGATCTGGCGGGACGCATAGGACCGCTCAATCCCCGGAAAACCGGGGAAGTGGATATTCGGGGCGCGGTAGATAAAACGGCGCCATTGAAAATCAGCGGGTCGGTCGATGCCTTCGGCAGAGAACTCAACCTTGATATTACAGCCTCGGCCAAAGGTATCGATATGCCTACGTTCAGCCCCTATTCCGGGAAATATATCGGATACGCAATCGAGAAAGGCAAACTATCGGTCGACGTCCACTATCATGTTGAACACGGCGAATTAACAGCGGAAAACAGCATCTTCCTGGATCAATTGACTTTCGGTGAGAAAATTGAAAGTCCGGATGCAGTCTCGATTCCGGTCAACCTCGCATTGGCGCTGCTAAAAAACCGACGCGGAGAAATAGATATTCGTCTCCCTATAAGCGGTTCCATCAACGATCCGAAATTCAGCCTGGGAGGCATAATTGTCAAAGCAATCCTCAATTTGCTGACCAAAGCAGCCACGGCACCTTTCACGGTGCTCGGATCGCTTTTCGGGGGAGAAGAGCTATCGGAGATCAATTTTACCGCGGGCGAGGTAAAGATTCCGCCAGAGGCAGAAGAAAGACTCCAGAAGTTAGCCCAGGCACTGACAGATCGGCCAGCGCTCAATCTCGAGGTCACCGGTCATGCCGACGCTTCGATTGATCCGGAGCCTTTGAAACGGCGTGTACTTGAACGCAAAATCAAGGCGGAGAAATTGTCAGCGGATATCAAAAAAGGAAAATCTTATGATTCTCTGGAAGATGTAACAGTGACACCGGAGGAATATGAAAAATACCTGGAGCAGGTTTACAAGGATGCCAAGTTCGAGAAGCCGAAAAATTTCATCGGCCTGTCAAAAAGCCTGCCTGCGGAAGAGATGGAGAAGCTGATGCTTGCCAATATCGACGCGGGGGATGCAGAACTACAGGAGCTTGCCGAAAGCCGGGCGGTGAGTGCACGGGACTGGCTGATTCAGCAGGGAAAAATTCCTGATGCTCGAATTTTCGTACTTTCACCGAAAGTTGAAGCAGGGACGAACCGCGAGAAGGCGGGCAATCGCGTGGAGTTCTCGCTCAGGTAAGCCCTCGGCAGAAGCGGCATTTCCGCCTTGATCAGTTAAGGAAATGCCCCTTGCCTGGCGCCCGCGCTATTGCGTCCCTGTATTTTCTGGCAGCCTTAAAAATCCACCTGAAAGCGTGTCAGCCACATATCGAGATTGGCATTGTTAAATCCGGCACTGCGGCGGTCCGCCACGCCCGCAGTATTTATATCGAGAACATGGATATAATTGGTCATGACACGAATATTGGAATGAGGGTACCAGTTCAGCCCAAACTTGATGAGGTTCGCCTTTCCACCCCTGATGGCTCCGTCATTCATGTTCATGTAATCGTATCCAGCGGCAATTTCCCAGGCTCCCCAGCCCGGACCGGTGAGCTGAAAATTCTGGAAAGGCTTTATTCTGTTCCATGCCCCATTCTTGACGTGGTAAACACGGGATTCGCCAGTCAGGAAATAGCTTAAGTAACCGTAGAAGCCGAACAGCGATTCCCCGCTGTAGCCATGGCCGTTTACATGGGTTTGCAGATACTCTCCCTGCGCAGAGAACGGACCATAGACCAGGGCAGTTTCCGCACCCCAGCGAGTATAGCTTTCCACCCGCCGCGAGTTCAGGTCGTTCTTGTTGCCGAAACTCAGGTTGCCCGTGTTCAGCACATTGGTTCGGTCCACATTGGCGCCGGGAAAAGATGCGAAACTCATTCCGCCATTGGCGAAGTCGCCATCTCCTTCGTATTGGGTGTTGACCCGAGTATACGCTGCTGAGGCTCCTACATGCCAGAACTTGGTCTCGCTCTCCATCCAGGGTCTGCCGGAAATACGGCCGACTCCTTCCCAGCTGGTGTCCCCCGAGCCATTATTGCGGCTGTTGTTGCCATTGGGATTGACTGACGTCGAGGCGCTGGACCAGCTTCCCACCGGCTCGGTCTGGAAGGAGATTCCGGTTTGCCAGCGCGGCACGGCATAGTTGACGCCTATCCCGGTCTTGTAGACGTTGGGATTATCGAGAAATGTGTTCACGGCCATATTCCGTTCGATAAACGTCAGGAAGCGGTTACTGGTCGCTTCCTCCAGGCTGAATGGCTCCTTGAACGACCCTACCTTTACTGATAGCGGACTATCGAAGTTATAACGGATGAATGCGTCCGTGATTCCCGATGTCACCGATCCGTTTCCGCGGCTGAAGTCGAACTCGAACTTGTAGTCCCATTTTTTGAACATCGTGCCTTCCACGCCAAGACGGGCGCGCCGGATATTGGCGCCACTGTTCAGTTCATAAGGGCGATCATTGGGTGCGGGCGGCAAGACGTCATTGGTAATATTATATTGCGAGTCGGCTTGCAGGCGTCCATCGACCTCGGCAGTAAAGTTGCCATCAGCACTTTCAAAATGCAATCCGGGTCCATACTTCATCCTGGTTTTTTCAGTTTGCTTGACCCGCTCTTCCAGTGATGCCAAATCGCTGGCGAGCCGCGCTTCACGCATCTTCGCCTTCATTTCGATGTCCCTGCGGGCTGCCATCAGTTCTGCCGGATCTGTTTTTTCGGTTGCCCTCTCCGCTATCCGGCTATCGGGGCTTTCCACCGACGCATCAGCGGTTTTACTGGTTTTACCGGCGGTTTTTGTCCCAGCATCCTCTTCCCTGACGAAAGAACCGATGTGCACACGGCCGGGCCCCGGTTTCGCATAAATTTGCTCGGTTTTGGTATCGACATAAAGATCAAGGGCGAAAGCTGCGGACGATAAGCTTGAACCCAGGACGGTGGCGAGTGCCAGTGTAAGCTTGCGTAATTTCATCGGTGTATTCTCTTTTTGGATGTTTGATAAAAACCGAGGGGAGAATAATTCCGACAGATGTCTGCTTCATTGCGGTTTTGTAACAGTTTTATGACAAACCTGATGATTTCGGGCTAGGTCGGCGCCTGAAAAGTGTTCAGCAAAGTTTTTAGCATGCCAACCACGCATTGTTCCAAACCGGAAGCGGCGGCAGCCAGGGGCAATATAATGAAGTGACATAGAAAAACAATGGCTCGGCATGCGCTACATTTCACTTTTTCTTTTGCCGTGATAGTCTATGTGCTGTTATTGAATTACCAACTCCGGTAAGACTTGAAACCCATCGAAGAGGAAAGCTTATGGAAATGCATGTATATGATACTTGGGTGAAAGCCAAGGATGGCCGCACCATGCACTTTGACGTGTTCACAAACACGAGAGACGACAAGAAAGCGATCGAGTATGCGAAGCAGTGGCTGACTTCTGTTGGCGAAGGCGATGCAACGGTTAGCAACAGGGAGTGCAGGTTCTGCCACAGTGAAAAGGCTCCCGCCAATGTCGAGGAAGCCATCAACAAGGACGGTTACTTCATCTACAAGATGGAAGGATGCAGGTGAGCCTGCGGGCTGCTGCGCGAATAATCCAGGAAGAAATTGGAGGAGGTCTCAGAGGATCGGTTGAAGTTGTAAATGAATTCGAGGGATGATACGCATCCGCAAAGCCTTGCTGGTTCTCCACATCGGCTCTGTTCAATATCTCAGCGTTTTGGTGCTCATGTTCGCTACCCCGCTCTGGGGTAACGACCTTGTCAAAACTATTGAACGTGTCAAGCCCTCGATCGTAGGGGTGGGTACTTTCCAGAAAACACGTTCGCCCGCTCTGAATTTCCTCGGAACCGGTTTTGTATTGAATGATGGCCTCCATGTGGTTACGAATGCTCATGTTGTTCCCGAGGTGCTGGACGTTGCCAATCATGAGTCCTATACCGTCATTACCGGCAAAGGAAAACAGGGCGAACTCAGGTCTGCCGACATTGCTGCAATCGACAAGGAGCACGATCTGGCGGTACTCAGAATTTCCGGCGAGGCTCTGCCAGCCATGGAACTGGGGGATGCGCGCAAGGTGCGCGAAGGGCAGAATCTGGCTTTCACCGGTTTTCCGATCGGGATGGTCCTTGGGTTTTATCCGGTTACCCATCGGGCCATGGTTTCATCCATCACGCCGATTATTTTGCCCGCGCATAATTCGCGGCAACTCGACGCGAAGATGATCAACCAGTTACAAAAACCCATTTATGCGGTTTTTCAGCTCGACGGCACCGCGTATCCGGGCAATAGCGGGAGTCCGCTTTATGATCCCGAATCCGGGGTAGTCTATGGTGTAATCAACATGGTATTCGTAAAGGGGAAGAAGGAGGCGGCGCTCAGCAATCCGAGCGGCATAACCTATGCTATCCCTGCGACCTATATCCAGGAACTGCTGCGTCGCATCGAACCGAAGTAAAGATGTAATTGAAAACCTGCTCATACCCGCAATCTCGAGTGATTTTTGGATATTGAGAGTAACTGGAAGGAGAAATAATGCAAACCGTTACCGTGGCAATAGCGGACACTGACGCCGGCAGGCGTGCGAAATTGGAACAGTCTTTGCAGGAAGGGTCGGGTATCGAGGTGTTGACAGATGTAATGTCCGACCTGGACGGGATTCCGGCGGCCCATGAGCTTGAGCCTCATAAAAACCTTGTATCAACTGAAGATGTAATTGCCAGGATTACTCAACTCAAGCCGCGTATTCTTTTTGTCAATCTCGATTTATCCATTGAAAGGGAATGTGCGCTGCTGGAAGCTTTACAGCGGACATGCCCCGAAACGCTCGTGTTACTGCTGACTGATAAATCAGTTCAGGAGGAGCAGATCATACAGGCCTTGGCAAATGGAGCGCGCGGGTGCCTGAGCCATGAGACTGATCCTCTTTATTTTTTGAAGGCTGTTCGTGTCGTGGACCGCGGGGAGATCTGGGTGACACGGCAGATGCTGGGCAAGATAATGGACAGAGTGCTGCACTGATGACTCGTTTTTTTCCGGGAGAACTTCTTGATCCTGCTGGCTAGCGCTTCTCAGGACGATCTGTATCATTGGGAGCACGGGGTGCGCACCCTGTCTCCGATATTCTGCTCGACCAATCTTGAATCCCTCAAGATTGAACTGGCTCGTTTAAAGCCCTCAGTTCTTCTGCTGGATTATGACTTACCGCAATTGAATGGTCCAAGTGGAATTTCGGCGCTTATAAAATTGCACCCGGAGGCTAAAGTGATAGTCTTGAGTCACCCCCTTCCGGACGAGGCTGAGTGGGCGTTGTTCAGAACCGGTGTCAAGGGAGTTTGCCGGCGCGATATCGATGGAGAGCAGCTACATAGTGTGGTGACAGCAGTGCAGCGCGGTGAGCTCTGGATTCGAAGGACGCTCAGCTGGCATCTGCTGAATGAGCTTGTTACGATCACCCAGGAAAAGACCAAAATCAAACAGGCGGTTGGAGAACTGCTTGCCAATTTGACTCAACGTGAATATGAAATTGCAACGCTTGTGGGAAACGGTGAATCGAACAAGCAGATTGTCCGCCGGCTGGATATTACGGAGCGCACGGTAAAAGCTCACCTGACGGAAGTCTTTCGCAAGCTGGATATTGCCGACCGACTCAAGTTGGCTTTGATTGTCAAAGGATCCATCTACCCCGGGGACTCCTCGAAAATGAGCCATTGAGTGTTTCGCATCCGCCAGGTTTCCTGACACCGCGGCGCCTTTTTCAGCATGAAACCTTGGAAAACGCGCTAGCGTATTCAAAAAAGATTTTGCTCAATAGCCAATAATCCATCCAATACTTCAATCCCAATATCCTTTTCGCCTCTGGTTCCTGCGGATTTCTGCTCCACTTCTCCTTTCCATGTTTTCGCAGTGTTGATACGGGAGACTGCGCAGCGCCCGGACAGTTCTCGATGTACCAAAGTCCAATTGTCCCTGCTGTAGAAATTGATATGATGTGGCGATCCAGTTCGGAAAACGAATACTCATTCGAAGAATGTCTCATAATCTAGGAAGTTAGATACTTATGACTGCAGGAACGGCGCGTGCTCCGCTACTGGCATCGGGGAATCGAATGGGCGGCCCGGCAGTACTTTAAGCAGTGCGTTTAATCCGGCAGATAATTTTTCGCACGGTCGGACCTGAAGTCTTTCTGCCGGATCTTCGGTTCGACAAAAGGAAAGAAATGGCTGAAAGAGGCAGCGCGAGCTGTCTTGCCCGTTACGGCACAGGGTGAGGGGTGAAAATTGTTTCGTATTTCTAATCATTACATATCAAGAACGGTAGTCCTGCTCATCGGCGCGGAAGTATTCGTACTGATGTTCGTAGTGTATCTTGGAACAGGTCTTCGTTTTTTTAACTACGTTGAGCCATTTTCTCTCTCTTCGCTGCTACCGGAAGCTGGCACCTTTGCTTTTGTCATGATCCTGTGCATGGCTGCGATGGGACTGTATCAGCTCGATTCGCGGCTGGATATGAAGGATACCTTGTTCCGCCTGATGCCATCCTTACTGGCCGGATTCGGGATTATGACCCTGATATTCTATCTGGTGCCCGATCTCTATCTCGGGCGAGGCATATTGGGACTCGTAATGCTTCTTGCTTTTTCCGGCATTCTCATGACGCGCGCGGCTTTTCTTAAATGGTCGAGCCTGCGGCTTCTCGAATCCCAGGCCATTGTGCTGGGAATAGGCGGAAGGGCCAGAGAGTTCGTCGATCGGGCGAAAGAGGGTTCCAGACACAGGGGGCTGAAGATTGTCGGTTTCGTTCCCCTGGCCGATGAAGAGTTGCAGGTCCCGGCTTCCTCGGTATTGCCCAGAGTGGATTCCCTGATGTCCCTGGTGAATCGTCTCAAGGTGAGGGAGATCATCATCGCGATCCAGGAACGGAGAGGAGGATGCTTCCCGATACAGGATTTACTGGAATGCAAGCTGAACGGCGTCAAAGTTACCGATTCAGCGGCTTTTTTCGAGCGTGAGCAAGGCAAGATTCGCGTCAATTCCCTTTACCCGAGTTGGCTGATTTTTGGCGGAGGATTCGATCAGAGCCTTCTCCGAACCGCCATCAAGCGGGTTTTCGATGTGGTTGCGAGCATCATATTGTTGATTATTACGTTACCCGTCATGGCCGTCACTGCGCTTTGTATTCTTCTGGAGGACGGCCGTCCGATTTTTTACCGCCAGGAAAGGGTAGGAAAGGGCGGTAAGACCTTTATGGTGGCCAAATTTCGCAGCATGCGGAATGATGCCGAGAAGGGGGGAAAGCCGCAGTGGGCGCTGACAGATGATCCGCGTGTGACACGTGTCGGTAGAATTATCCGTAAACTGAGGATCGATGAGCTTCCCCAGATATTCAACGTGCTTAACGGGGATATGAGCTTCGTCGGGCCACGTCCGGAGAGACCTTATTTCGTGAACCAGTTGATTGCGGAAATTCCCTATTACAACGTCAGGCACAGCGTAAAACCGGGAATAACGGGATGGGCGCAAGTTCGCTATCAATATGGGGCCTCGGTGGAAGATGCGATCGAAAAGCTTCAGTACGATCTCTACTATGTGAAGAACCACAGTTTGTTCCTTGATGTCATTATCCTGATAGAAACCATCGAGGTTGTCCTGCTAGGCAAGGGTGGAAGATGATTTTGAGGAACTCTAGTCCGAGATGCTGACGACGGTAGCCACCGCCAGCTACGCGATGGCTGGAATGGCGCATCTGGTCTTGGCTGCGCTCCTGCTTACAAGCTGGCGAGGGCGGCTGCATGGCATGATGCTCCTTGTCGCGTGCCTGCTTTCGGTACTGTGGGCCGCCTTCTTTGCTTATCAGGCAAACCAGAATGCTCCTCTTTCCCTTTCATCGGATGTGCTGGAGATTCTGAGAAATGCTGGATGGACAGGTTTTCTGGTGGTGCTGCTGGGACTCCACCAGCAGGAAAAAAATTCCTCCGGGGCAAGAACTTCCCCAGTTCTCACGGCCATTGCATTGCTATACACCGGTTGTCTTTTTATAACGGCGTATTCGCATGGGAAGGATGACCCTGCGTTCCACGCAACGGGTGACTTCACGAGCAATATAGTCGGAAGTCTCGCCATGGCTATACTGGGTATGATCCTCGTAGAGCAGGTTTATCGTAACACCCCTCTACGACAACGATGGGGCATAAAGTTTGCGTGTCTCGGCATCGGCGGTATCTTTGCTTACGATTTTTATCTCTACAGCGATGCTTTGCTTCTCAAGCAGATCAATCCCGAGATATGGGCAGCACGTGGAATAATCAATGCTCTGGTCGTTCCGCTTATCGCGGTTTCTGCTGCGCGCAATCCCGACTGGTCGCTGGGGATCGCAGTGTCGCGCCGAATTCTTTTTTATTCGGCTGCCCTGTTTGGTGCCGCCGCCTATTTGCTGGCAATGGCGGCCACCGGTTACTACCTTCGATTTTTCGGAGGAAGCTGGGGTACCGTCATGCAGGTCAGTTTCCTGTTTGGCGCAATCGTTCTTCTTCTGGCGGTGCTATTCTCCGGAACCCTGCGCTCCTGGCTCAGGGTCTTCATCAGTAAGCATTTTTTCAGTTACAACTATGACTATCGGGAAGAATGGCTGCATTTTACCCGCACTCTCGCTGAAGGCGAGCATGGGCTGGAGGAGCGCGTAATCCAGGCTTTGGCGCAACTGGTGGAAAGCCCGGGAGGAAGCTTGTGGATCCGGAAGGAATCGGGGAGCTTTGAACCCGTCGCGCATTTGAATATATCGCCGGCAGGCGGGGCGGAGTCCTCAAGCAGCCCCTTCTGTCAATTTCTGGAAAACAAGGAATGGGTAATCGATCTGGGAGAATATGCAGCAGGTCCCGAAAAGTACGCAATTCCTCTGCCCCAATGGCTGCACGCAATTTCCAGGGCATGGCTGGTCGTGCCGCTGATTCAGCATCGAAAATTGTTCGGCTTCGTAGTGCTGGTCCAACCGCGGAGCAAGGTCAAGCTGAACTGGGAAGTAAGCGATCTGCTCAAGGTCGCCGGGAAACAGGCGGCAAGCTATCTGGCGCAGCACGAGGCCGCGAATGCCCTGATGGTGGCGCGCCAATTCGAGTCTTTCAACCGGATGTCGACTTTCGTCGTGCATGATCTGAAGAATCTCGTTTCACAGTTGTCCCTCTTGCTCTCGAATGCCGAGAAGCACAGGAAAAATCCCGAATTTCAGCAGGACATGATAGAAACCGTATATCTCTCGGTGCAAAAGATGAGGCGCCTCCTGGAAAAATTGAGCAGTGGCGATTCGCCGGAGAAGCCTGCTCCCCTCGTTATTGCCGAGTTGCTGCAGGAGGTGGTGAAAAGCAAATCCATTACCGAACTCAAACCTGTTCTCGAGATACTGGATCCCGATCTTTCCGTATATGCAAACGCTGCACGCCTGGAGCGCGTCGTTGGCCATCTCATTCAAAATGCAATTGAGGCCACTGCACGCAATGGACAAGTATGGGTTCGGCTAATGCGAAAGAATGATTTTGCCGTAATAGAAATAAAAGACACGGGACACGGCATGAGCGAGAAATTCATTCGTGAAAAGCTGTTCAAACCTTTCGAGTCCACCAAGTCGGCAGGCATGGGAATAGGCGTTTTTGAAAGCAGGGAGTACGTTTCCGAATTGGGCGGGAAGGTGGAAGTCAGCAGCAGCGCCTCGAATGGTACGATTTTCCGGATCATTCTGCCTCTTTACGGAGCGCGGACTGTGGGTATTCAGAAGGCGGGCTGATTTAATGAATTCGAGGGACCGTAATACCGGTAATAAGAGGACTGAATGAGTCAGGACAAGAAGAGTCTGTTGGTAATCGAGGATGATCCCGGATTGCAACGCCAATTGCGCTGGAGCTTCGATACTTATGAAGTGTTGGTGGCAAGCGACCGCGAAAGCGCGCTTGCTCTGGTCAGACGGCATGAGCCCGCCGTCGTCACCATGGATCTGGGTCTTCCTCCCGATGCGGATGGCGCTTCCGAAGGTTTGGCTACGTTGGAACAGATACTTGAACTGGTGCCGGATACGAAGGTAATTGTTCTCACCGGGAATCAGGACCATGGAAATGCTCTCAAGGCTATCGCTGCAGGGGCTTATGACTTTCATCAGAAGCCCTTTGATCCCAATATCCTGAGCCTGGTGATAGAACGGGCATACTATCTCTATGCTCTGCAGCAGGAGAATCGCAAGCTGTTGCAGGCCCAGATGAACTCTCCCATCAACGGCCTCATAACCCGCGATCCCGTCTTGAGCAAGGTATGCCGCAACGTGGAAAAAGTCGCACCCTCGGACGCTACGGTTATACTGCTGGGCGAGAGTGGTACCGGCAAGGAAATTCTGGCACGGGCGCTGCATCAGTTGAGCGCCCGGCGGGAGAAGCGCTTCATGGCCATTAATTGTGCAGCCATCCCGGAGTCGTTGCTGGAGAGTGAATTGTTCGGCTATGAAAAGGGTGCTTATACGGGAGCCGTCAAACAGACGCCCGGAAAAATCGAGCTCGCGCACGAAGGCACTTTTTTTCTTGACGAAGTGGGCGATCTGCCCATGCCCTTGCAGGCAAAGCTTCTCCGTTTTTTGCAGGAAAGGGTGATCGAGCGAATAGGGGGTCGGAAGGAAATACCCGTGGATGTGCGCGTGGTATGCGCCACTCATCAGAATCTCAAGAAACTGATCGAGGATGGACGTTTTCGCGAAGATTTGTATTACCGCTTGAGTGAAATCGTGATAACCATTCCTCCCTTGCGACAGCGGGTGGGGGATGCCGCGCTGCTTGCCCATCATTTCAAGAACAAGTTTTGCATGCAGGAGAAACGTTCCTCTCTGAATTTCAGCCAGGAAGCGCTGGCTGCCATTGAAAATCATTCGTGGCCGGGCAACGTGCGCGAAATGGAAAACTGTATCAAGCGTGCGGTCATCATGGCAGAGGGTTCGGTAATCGGCGCGGATGACCTCGGCCTGTACGGTACAAGCGCAGCTGAGCCTATCAACCTTCGCCAGATACGGGACAGGGCGGAATGCAATGCGCTGATGAAAGCATTGGCGAGAGTGGATGGGAACGTGGTGAAGGCGGCTGAATTACTGGGCGTCAGCCGTCCCACTATTTATGATCTGATGAATCGCCATGGTTTGAAGTAATACGGTGCAGATGCGCATTCCATATCAAAATTACAGACAACAGGCTTGCTTCCAATGACGCACCTTATCCAGGATCTCGTTTTCGAATCTGCCAATCGTTTTTCCGATAAGGAAGCGCTGGTTTACCAGCGAAACAGGCTGAGCTATGCTGATCTTGCACGCGAAATCGGCTTGGTGCGAGAGGGGCTGCTGGCCCTGGGGTTGGGGCGAGGCGAGCGTGTCGCTGTCTATCTGGAGAAACGCATCGAGGCAGTGACGAGTCTGTTTGGAGCAGCGGCTGCGGGAGGCGCCTTCGTGCCAGTCAATCCACTTCTGAAGCCGGAGCAGGTGGCCTACATCTTGCGCGACTGTAACGTAAGAATTCTCGTGACTTCGGTCGAGCGATTGAAGTTGCTTGTCGAAGCGCTGCCTCAGTGCCACGACCTCCATGCGGTGATCGTAACCGATCGGGCAGAAGCTGCCATGCCTGTTCCCGGTCTGACTGTCGTATCCTGGAATGACGCTGTCACCGCAGGCAAACCTGATGGGCGGGCGGTTTCCCGCCCCGCCACCGATGCTGACATGGCTGCTATCCTCTACACCTCGGGAAGCACGGGGAAGCCGAAAGGAGTCGTTCTTTCCCATCGCAATCTCGTAGCTGGCGCGGCAAGCGTATCTCAATATCTGAAGAACAATCCGGACGACCGTATTCTGTCCGTGTTGCCGCTCAGTTTCGATTACGGACTGAGTCAGCTTACTACCGCGTTTCGCGTCGGAGCGACTGGCGTTCTGATGAACTATCTGCTCCCGCGCGATATCATCGATGGATTGAAGGAAGAAAAGATTACCGGGCTGGCGGCAGTTCCGCCTCTGTGGATTCAACTGGCGCAATTGAGCTGGCCGAAGGATATTCCGTTACGGTATATCACCAATTCCGGCGGGGCGATGCCGCGGGCGACGCTTGACCTGCTGCGCAATGTGTTGCCCAATGCCGCGGTGTTTCTCATGTATGGGCTTACCGAAGCCTTTCGCTCCACCTTTCTTCCGCCTGAAGAAGTGGATACACGTCCGGACTCCATCGGCAAAGCCATCCCTAATGCTGAGGTGCTGGTGGTACGGGAGGACGGATCGCCTTGCGCTCCCGGCGAACCGGGCGAACTGGTGCATAGAGGACCTCTTGTTTCCATGGGTTATTGGAATGACAAGGAAAAGACCACTGAGCGCTTCAGGCCCGTTCCTTGCCGGGAGCCGGGCCTGACTATCCCCGAACTGGCAGTATGGTCGGGAGATACGGTCCGCATGGATGAAGCAGGCTTTCTTTATTTTATCGGCCGTCGCGATGAAATGATCAAGACATCCGGTTATCGTGTCAGTCCGACAGAGGTCGAAGAAGTCGTTTATGGCACGGAACTGGTGGGAGAAGTCGCCGCGGTGGGAGTGCCCCATCCTGTGCTGGGTCATGCTATTGTCCTGATTGCGACCCCCAGGGCGGGTTTGAAGGCTGCCGATGAGGCGTTGCTCGCTGCGTGCAAGACTCATCTTCCCGCCTTCATGCTGCCCAGCCGGATCGAGTACAGAGAGGGCAGTTTACCGCGCAACCCCAATGGCAAGATCGATCGCAAGCGTCTTGCTCAGGAGTTGCACGATATTTTCATGGAAGCCGGCGCATGACGGATTCCCGGCCAAGACACGCGCCCATTCAGTTTTCCGTAAACGATGATTGCCTCGAGATCGGAGGGCTGCCTCTCACACGCCTGGCGCAGCGCGCGGGAAAGACACCTTTCTACGCGTATGACCGGCAAAGGCTGACGGATCGCGTGGCGTTCCTGCGTCAGCATCTGCCTGCGGAAATTCACTTGCACTATGCGATGAAAGCCAATCCCATGCCGGCCGTCGTGCAGCATATGGCTCGATTGGTGGATGGATTGGACGTTGCTTCAGCGGGAGAAATGAAGGTTGCGCTCGATACTCCTATGCCACCCGGTGAAATCAGCTTCGCCGGTCCGGGCAAGAGCGACAGCGAACTTTCCTGCGCCATTGCCGCCGGCATCGTTCTCAATATGGAATCCGAGCAGGAGATGGAGCGAATCGCCATCCTGGGGGAATATCTGGGGGTTCGCCCAAAAGTGGCTGTTCGCGTCAATCCGGATTTTGAACTTAAATCATCCAGCATGAAAATGGGCGGGGGCCCCAAGCAATTTGGAGTGGATGCCGAACGCGTTCCTGCCATGCTGGCCCGACTGGGAAGACTGGCGCTCGATTTCGAAGGATTTCATATTTTCAGCGGCTCTCAGAACCTGAGAGTGGCTGCCCTGCAGGAAGCACACGAAAAGACCTTCCAGCTGGGCATTGCGCTCGCGAAGCATGCTCCCGCTCCCGTCCGCATGCTGAACATAGGCGGTGGTTTCGGTACGCCTTATTTTCCCGGGGATGAAGCGCTGGATCTGGCGGCGGTTGGCGAGAATCTGCGGCGCCTCATACCCGGAGTGAGACAGGCGCTACCGGAGGCGCGCATCGTCATCGAGCTTGGCCGGTACCTCGTGGCGGAGGCGGGCATCTACGTTTGCCGGGTGCTCGAACGCAAGGAATCCAGAGGACAGATATTCCTGATCACGGATGGAGGATTGCATCATCATCTGGCGGCTTCCGGCAACTTCGGTCAGGTGATACGCAAGAATTACCCGGTCATGGTGGGAAATCGGGTACAGGGAACCGACAGGGAAGTTGTTTCGGTGGTGGGACCGCTTTGCACGCCGCTGGATCTTCTGGCCGACCGCATGGAGATGAGCAGGGCGGAAGCAGGCGATCTTATCGTCGTGTTCCAATCCGGCGCATACGGCTTGACCGCTAGTCCTACCGCGTTTCTCAGTCATCCGCCGCCCATGGAAATGCTGGTCTAGCAGATTAAGCGCTGTCATGCACGAGGATCGTTATGCCTTTTGACCAAGAGGGTGGCAAAAAGCAAATAATCCACAAAAAATCCATCAGATAACGAGAAGCACAATGCCAAGAAAACGTGGAGAATTCCTGTGAGTGGATTATGCGGTTGGCTGGGATATGGCCATTCAGTTACTGAAAACCTGGCGCTGCTCCGGCAAATGGCAAGCCCGCTCGTACGGTTTGACAGTTGTAAGTTGCACGCCTGCGCGAGCGGGAATAGCGCTTTAGCAACCGCTGCTTCGGACGGGCGTGCTCACATTTATCAGAGGGATGGGCTTCTTGCCGCGTTGTGGGGACGGGGAAATTTTCTGGAACCCCGCCTGGATGAACAGGCGCAACGCGAAGGCATGGCGAAAACGCTGGCCGAAAATTGGCGGGGAAGGAGTGGAGGGGACGGAAGAGGCGCAAAGATTTTCGAGAGCCTGAGCGGTGCGTTTGCATGCTGTATTGTCGATGAAAATGCGAATGAGGTCGTTCTGGCGACAGACCGTATGGGCACTTACCCACTCTCCTACCAGGCTCTGGCCGGAGGCTTGGTATTTGCCTCGTCATCAGATGCCATCCGCCTGCATCCTTCGATCAGGTCGGAAATCGACCTCCAGAGTCTGTATAACTACGTTTATTTTCATATGGTGCCTAGTCCTGACACCATTTATGAGGGGCAGAAACGCCTTATGCCGGGCGAATATCTCGTCTACAGTAAGGGCGGCATCAAGACTGAAAAATACTGGCTGATGCGGTTTCAGGAAGATGAAAGACACCCTTTCCAGGAACTCAAGCAGGAGTTTCTGGAAGTATTGCATTCCAGTGTGCGGACCGCCATTGGCGATGACGAAACGGGAGCCTTTCTCAGTGGCGGAACCGACAGTTCGACGATTGCCGGGATACTGGGCGAGGTGAGCGGACAGCCAGCACGCACCTATTCCATTGGTTTCGATGCAACGGGTTATGATGAAATGGGATATGCCCGGATCGCAGCCAGGCATTTCGGTACGCGGCATCAGGAGTACTACGTTACACCGGAGAATATCGTCTCCGCCATTCCCCAGGTTGCAGCGGTATTCGATCAGCCCTTCGGCAACTCTTCCGCGTTACCCGCCTACTACTGCGCGCAGATGGCAAAATCCGACGGCCTCAGCAGAATGCTCGGCGGAGATGGGGGGGATGAGCTTTTTGGCGGTAACGTACGTTATGCCAAACAACACATTTTCTCGCTGTATGAGCAGACTCCCTTGTTATTGCGCAAGGGACTCATCGAACCGGTTGTTTTTGGTCTTCCTGGGGGAGGCGCGCTTCCCCTGATACGGAAAGCGCGCAGTTATGTCGAGCAGGCATCCATCCCCATGCCTGCACGCACCGAGACTTACAATCTTCTTGAACGTTACGGACGCGACGCTATCTTTACCCCTGAATTTCTCGATGCGGTAAATCCGGGTTATCCGGCGCGCCTGCTGGACGAGACTTATCATGAGAATGATGCCAAAAGCCTGATCAATCAAATGCTTGCATTTGATCGCAAATTCACCCTCGCCGATAACGACTTGCCCAAGGTCGCCAAGGCGTGCGAGTTGGCGGGAATGGACGTTGCGTTTCCACTCATCAGCGATGAGATCGTTGCTTTTTCCCTGCGGCTCGAACCTCACCTGAAGCTCAAGGGGACGAAGTTGCGCTACTTCTTCAAGGAAGCCCTGCGGGGATTTTTGCCGGACGATATTATTGCCAAGCAAAAACATGGTTTCGGATTACCTTTCGGGGTGTGGCTTCAAACCCATAAAAACCTGCAGGACCTGGCGTGGGATAGTCTGAGCGATCTCAAATCGAGAAACATCATCCGCGGTGACTTTATCGAGAAGCTGCTGCAGCAGCACCTGGAGGAGCATGCCGGATATCACGGCACCATGGTATGGGTGCTGATGATGCTGGAGCAATGGTACAGGCAGCGACAGGACTCTCGAAGTGCAATGCATTCTCAGGCATGAGAACCGGGATAAGTAACAGATGATCCGTTGCGTTTCCAGGCCCAAGAAGTGCTGAATAACAGAGCAGGTCCTCCTGAATACTCCTGCCCTGACGGTTTGCTCCGCCGGATATCGCTTTATGCCTCGCTTCGATCTCTATCTCATCGAACATCCCTTCATCCGCATCAACCAGATTTCTAGCCAAATCCCGGTATCGAACGGGCAAATGATGTCTACCATGTAAGGATCGTTCCGGGAGTAACCATCGTACCCAAACGCGCTCGCGCCCTGCTGGCGGAATTCGTGCTGGCAATGAAACAGGCCCGGGTTTGAACAGGATGCTGACCGCCCTTTATACTTATTCGATCTGGCCGGAGGCCGGCAATATGCGCTACGTGAATGGAGACGGACTCATCTGCCTCCCCATCTGCTGCAGTGGGTGGAAAAGTACCTGTTTGGTGGGCCCGCCTGAAAGATGGAAAGGGCGCTCCCTCTAGCCTCGGAAAGACTCCTGCAGGGATTGAAACCGCATTGCCCGTGACCTCTTTCGAGAGAATTTAACCCTACATTTCCTATGGTTACGGATTTGAGCCGGCTATATGTCGTGCTTGACATCGAACTCTTCATCCAGCATACTCCAGCCCTCACGCAGTAATCAATATGCATACCAGCGTAGCAAGTATGGGTATTGCAGGTATGATATTGTCGGTGTGGGATCGGAAAGGTTTATTTCCGGCAAGAGGGGTGGAACGGTTCAAGTCAGCTGTTCAATGGTCGCGAAAGAAGTTTGGAAATACTGCTTTTTTCGCCTGCATACAACCGCATGATAGGCCACGACAAGAGATGAAAAGTGCGGGGTCAGAGGTAAAAGGCGTGGGGATTGCAGGTCGGCTATTCGATATTTTCTTTATCTTTTTTTGATGGTATCGACCGTAGGATATTCTGATGCATGTCGAGTACGTCGATCCCCGAGCGGAATAAGGTGGGTTGAATGGTTTCGAACGCATCGCGGCTGTGTGAACGTTTCAGCGGGATTGTCTGTGTTCCTGACCGGATTCTCATGCACTCCGGAAAATAGAACAGATTTTCAGGATCATCGCATGCACCCCGGGCTCCCTGTCGGCCGATATTCCACGATTTAACTGGGCATTAAAGATGAAATATACAGAAAGAAGGAGAATATAATGCAAGAAACCGCGTGGCAGGTTTCCCTTGTATTGATGCTGATGATCACGTTTGGTGTCGTGTTCGTCGCCATCAATTCCGGAAAGCGCGAAGAAGAATATGGGCCGCTGGTGAAGCGTGCATACAGTTTTCGCACCAAATTGTTCTGGGCAGTCGCGTTTGTATTCTTCCCGGCGATGATCTACAACCTGATGAGCTTGCCTTACAGTCCCAAGGCCGCGGCCAGTAGCGGTCCTACCCAGGTTATCAATGTTACCGGTCATATGTGGTACTGGGAAATGGACCGGGACCAGGTCGAGCCCAACCAACCGGTCGACATTCGTGTCACCAGCGCCGACGTGAACCATGGCTTCGGCATTTATGATCCTGACTTGCGTCTGATTGCGCAGGCCCAGGCAATGCCCGGCTACACCAACGTAATCCACATCACCTTCCCCAAGGAGGGTACCTACCGGGTATTGTGCATGGAGTATTGCGGTGTTGCTCACCACAATATGATGACCGAAATCAAAGTTGGGAAATCTTAAAAAGGAATAAGCATGGCAACTTATACTTATACCCCGGTTCCCGATCAGGGAGCCAAGGCGGGCGTGCTGGCCTATCTGGTCATCTCCTGTGTAGTATTGCTACTGATGATGCTTTTCGGCCTGCTCATGAGGATGGAGCAGGCGCAAATGATCTCCATCGGAGCACTCTGGTTTTATAAAATCATGACGTTGCACGGTGCCGGAATGGTGGGTATCGTCGCCCTGGCCGGAGCGGCCATAATGTGGCATTTTCTGCGCCAGTATGTCGATCTGTCGACAGGTATATTCATGGCCAACCTGATCCTGTTTCTGACAGGGGTCGTCATGATCCTGGCGAGTGTCCTGCTTGGCGATTTCCACGCCGCCTGGACCTTCCTCTTTCCGTTGCCCACCACTTCCATGGGCATGTGGAGTCCGGGAGCTGCCGCGCTGTTCATGGGCGGATTGCTGGTCATCGGCGTCGGTTTCGTGCTGCTGCATCTGGATATCGCGCGCGCCATCATCAGCCGCTACGGCGGTCTGGGTCGCGGACTTGGCTGGCCACAGCTTTTCGGTCCTGATGACGGCAACGCACCGCCGCCGGCCGTGGTTGCCAGCACCATGGTCACCATCGTCAACCTGATTGGCCTAGTGGTCGGCGCCAGCATCCTGGTTATGATGCTGATCAATGTTTACGTCCCGACTTTCGAAATCGATCCGCTGCTGGCCAAGGGCATGATCTACTTCTTCGGACACGTATTCATCAATGCCGTTATCTACATGGCTGTGATCGCGGTCTATGAAATCCTGCCGCGCTATACGCAACGTCCCTGGAAGGCGAACAAGGTGTTTCTTGCCTCCTGGACCGCTTCCACGATCATGGTCATGTTCATCTTCCCGCACCACCTGTTGATGGATTATGCCTATCCCAAGTGGTTCCTGATCATGGGTCACATCATCGGTTATCTCAATACCTTCCCGATCCTGATCGTGACGGGTTATGGCGCCATGATGATCGTGTACCGGTCGGGTATTCGCTGGGATATGTGCTCACGGCTGCTGTTCGTGTCGCTCTTCGGTTGGGCAGTCGGCGCGATGCCCGCGTTCATCGACGGCACCATCACGGTCAACTATGTCATGCACAACACGTTGTGGGTGCCGGGACATTTCCATACCTATCTGTTGCTCGGCATGGTTGCGATGGTCTTCGGGTTCATGTATTACCTTGGCAAGCCGAACGAGAATGCGCCGGATAGCGCCCTTGACGTCGCTGCTTTCTGGGGATTCGTTATCGGCACCATGGGTTTCACCATGAGCTTTCTCTATTCCGGGAAAATCAGCGCCGCGCGCCGCTATGCGGAACATCTTCCGGAATGGGTGCCTTACGACAAAATTGCTTCATATTTCGCAATGTTGTTGATCGCTTCTGTGCTAGTATTCATTTTCCGCTTTCTTACGCGGTTGGGGCTGGCGAGTCGCGATTATCAACGCGCCTCTCTTGCGCGAAGTATGGCTACATGACACCTACATGGTAAGGGCGTGATATAACCCATGAGCCTGGCAAAACGCAGCGTACTTATTTCAGCGCTGGTGACTTCGCTGGGCACATGGGTTTTTTGGTGGGGTACTGACGGGTTCACGGCATTTACGGCCGAAACGGCAAGGCGCGTGGAAATACTTCGCTCTCCGCGTGCGCTGCCGGATGTTACACTTGAAGATCAGAACGGAAAAATCTTTCACCTGAAAGATTACCAGGGCAAGTTGCTTGCGGTAGACTTCATCTTCACGCGCTGCACCACCTTGTGTCGGAGCATGGGCATGATCTTCAAGCAGATTCGGGACCTGATACCAGAGGAGTCGTTAGGGCGCGATTTTGCCCTGCTTAGCATCAGCTTTGATCCTGAACACGACGATCCCGCCAGTTTGAAGAAGTATGGCGAAGCCTATGGCGCTGACGGCGAGATCTGGCGTATCGCAAGAGTACGCGACAAGGCGGAGCTTCAATCGCTGCTGGATGCCTTTGGCATTATCGTGATACCGGACCAGTTTGGCGGATTCGAGCATAACACCGCTCTTCATCTCGTCGGGCGGGATGGAAGACTCAGGCTGATCAGCGATATCGATAAAGCGGTCCCATTCGCCGAGCAAGTCGTAGCGTTGCTATGATTGGAGCCCTATCTCATTATTCCGGCAGAAGCGCGCTTGCGCTTGGAGTGTTCTACCTGCTCCTTGCCACACCTATTGCACGAGACTGGCTGGAAGCTTCCATGAGCAGGCATATGCTGGTGCAGATGCCTTTGCTTGTAGTAGTCGGAATCATTGCTGCCCGACTGGTACCCGGGCGTATTCAGGATTCTCTTCTGATCCGGTTCGGTGGCGCTTGGCCTTGTGTAATAGCGGCCTTGTTCGCTTCAAGTTACTGGATGCTTCCTCGGGCACTGGATGCGGCATTGACAGATCCATGGGCTGAAGTGGCGAAATTCCTAAGCCTACCATTTCTCGTCGGATTTCCTCTGGTTTTGGCCTGGAGGCGCCTCACCCTTATTGGCCGGGGCTTTGTCTGGACCAATTTTTTCAGTATGCTGGCGGTACTCGGATGGTTATATATTGTTGCACCTGTGCGTGTCTGCAACAGTTACCTGGTGAATGATCAGGAGAATGCCGGGTGGTATATGGTCATAGCTTCGGTGCTGCTTTTCTTTTGGTGGCTCGGGACTTTGCTAGTAGGTGGCGGTGTGGGCCCGGATAAACCTGATCAAAGCGGGTCAGACCGAACATTCGCATAAATCGTAAACTTTCCGTTAGGAGAATTGAGAGAAAAGTATGGACTATCATCCGCCATTGAAACTCATGGAAGAGGTGGAAGCTGCCAGCAAGAAAAAGGCGGGACTGGACGTGGGCACGATGTTGGTCAAGGGCTTCATGTCAGGCGCGCTTCTGGCGTACGGCACCGCCCTCGCGTTCAAGGTTTCCGCCGGTCTTCCTGAAAACGTTGCTGCACTCGTTTCAGGCGCCGTCTTCCCGGTCGGCTTTGCCATGATCATATTGCTTGGCATGGAGCTTGCCACCGGCAATTTCGCAGTGCTGCCCGTCGGCGTGCTGCGGGGTAAAACCACAATGGATAAGCTGTTCCGCAACTGGACCTGGGTATATATCGGTAATTTTTTCGGTTGTGTCTTTGTCGGGTTTTTGCTCGCTATCGCCTTGACTGAAGCGTTCGTCGAGGGACATGGGGCGCTTGGAGACAAGATCATCGCCGTAGCCAAATCCAAAACGCTGGTGTATGAGCACGCGGGCGCGAACGGCTGGCTGACCGCCTTCGTCAAAGGCATACTGTGCAATTGGATGGTGGCAATGGGTACCGTCTTGGGCATGATTTCCACATCCGCCACGGGCAAGGTGGTGGCTATCTGGTTGCCGGTTTCAACCTTTTTCGCCTTGGCTTTCGAGCACTCCATCGTAAACATGTTTGTCATGCCCACGGCTATTCTTCTCGGCGCTGACATCACTGTCGGACAATGGCTGTTCTGGAACCAGGTTCCGGTAACACTCGGTAATATCGTGGGGGGGGCAGTATTGACGGGCATGGTGTTGCATTACGTCAATAAGTCTGCTCCTTATCCTGCCACCACAGAAGAAAAGCCCGTGAGCGGCGCGACGCGCACGGCGCCTTAAAGAAATATCTCCGAAACATCGCGGCGCCTGGCGTCGCGATGCTCAATTTCCTTGACACAGGGTATCTGTCCAGTTAGGCTACGCGCTGTTTTAGTCTGGCCCGGGAATTGCGCGGGATTTTGGCTGAGACATGGATATGTGTAGCGCGAGGGAAGGCCGTATCGGAATGGATGCGGTGACGCGGTATCCAGACACAACAACATCATTACGGAGTAAAGGAGAGAAGCAGATGTTAATGAAGCCTTGGCTGAGGCTGGTTACGCTTGCGTGTGGGGTGCTGTTTGCGGGCGCCACGTGGGCTAACTTTCCCAGCGTTCCCAAAGAGACGTATAAGGCGCTGAAGCTGGAGCAGTCGGCCTCGCCGAAGGAACTGCATTCGGCGCTGGTGAAGCGATACAAGGATCCTGCGCAGGGAGCGGGGCGCGGCACGCTGGCGAAGTACTGGGAGCCGATCCCGATGAGCATGTACTTTGACCCTGCCTCGTACTACAAGCCGCCGACCTCGATGAAGGAAGTAGCGGCGCGTGAGGAATGCGTCAAATGCCACACGGACGAATCGCCGGTATGGGTGAGTGCGTGGAAGCGGAGCACGCACGCGAACCTGGACAAGATCCGGAACCTGAAGCCTGAAGACCCGACGTACTACAAGAAGGCGAAGCTTGAAGACGTGGAGAAGAATCTTCGCTCGATGGGCAAGCTTGGGGCCAACGACAAGCTCAAGGAAGTAGGATGCATCGACTGTCACGTTGACATCAACAAGAAGGACAAGGCAGACCACATGAAGGATCTGCGGATGCCGACGGCGGACGTATGCGGCACCTGCCACCTGCAGGAATTTGCCGAACGCGAATCCGAGCGCGACACGCTGGTATGGCCGAACAAGCAATGGCCGCAGGGACGCCCCTCGCACTCGCTGGACTGGAAGGCCAACGTAGAAGTAGCGGTATTTGCCTCCATGCCGCAGCGCGAGATTGCCGAAGGCTGCAGCATGTGCCACACCAACCAGAACAAATGCGACTCCTGCCACACGCGGCACGAATTCTCTGCTGCCGAGTCGCGTCATCCTGAAGCGTGCGCCACCTGCCACAGCGGGGTAGACCACAACAACTGGGAAGCCTACTCCATGAGCAAGCACGGCAAGACCGTAGCGATCATGGGGGACAAGTGGAACTGGAATGCGCCGCTCAAGGACGCCTACACCAAGGGCGGGCAGACTGCGCCCACCTGTGCCGGCTGCCACTTCGAATATGAAGGCAAGTACAGCCACAACGTCGTGAGGAAGATACGCTGGGCCAACTACCCTGCGGTTCCCGGCATAGCCGAGAACATCAACAGCGAATGGTCGGAAGCGCGGCTTGACTCCTGGGTCAAGACCTGCACCTCCTGCCACTCCGAGCGTTTTGCCCGCTCCTATCTTGAATTCATGGACAAGGGCACGCTGCACGGCATCGCCAAGTACAAGGAAGCGCACGCGGTGGCTGAGAAGCTCTACAAGGAAGGGCTGCTGACCGGCCAGAAGACCAACCGTCCGACGCCGCTGCCGCCCGACAAGGAAATGTTCGCAGGCTTCACCCAGCTCTACTGGAGCAAGGACAACAACCCTGCTGCGATCGAGCTCAAGGTACTGGAAATGGGAGAGAACAACCTTCCCAAACTGCACGTAGGGCTGGCGCACGTCAACCCGGGCGGCTGGACCTATACCGAAGGCTGGGGCCCGATGAACCGCGACTACGTCGAAGTCATGGACGAGAACACCAAGATCCGTGAAATGGCGGCGTTGCAGGCGAAGGTAGCGAAGCTCGAGGCCAAGCGCAAGGCAAGCCTGTTCGACCTTGACAGCAGCGAGAAGCTCTCGCTTGGCGGTCTGGGTGGCGGCATGCTGCTAGCTGGCACGCTTGCCCTGGCAGGCTGGCGCCGGCGCGAGAAAAGCGAGCGTCAGTAAGCACTATCAGCACTGAAGGTTAGATAACAAGTTTGACAGCCTCAACTTCCAGCCGCGCCGCTGCCCCCACCCCGGGGGCGCGGCCTGGCTCTAAACTCCTCCCCTCACTGGGCATTCTCCTGGTGGCGGGAGGAATTCTTTTGCTCCTGTGGTTTGCCTGGGCATGGTTCAATCCCGGGCCTGCCCCCTACCGCTACCAGCTGGCGGAAGAAGGCAGCGCAGACAAATTCCCGCAGCTTGGACTGGGCAAGTGGCCGGACCTTTCCATTGCCCGGTATGAAGTCTTTGCCGAAGACATTCCCCAGCCGCTGGCGGTGCTGCATGCGGCACGTCAGGCCAATGGCCCGCAGGTGAGGCTCGACTGGGAAAACCGCACGAGTGAGCTGCTGCTCACGACCGATCTCAAACTCAACGAACTGGCCACTCTGGCTGCCGCCATCGACAAGTACGCGGGCAAGGATGCGCTGGTGCTTGGCTGGTGGGACACCTCGCGCCAGCTCAAGCTTCTCTCGAAGCGCGACACCCTGTTCAGCGGACAGTTCTCCGATTACCTCGTCATACCGACGCCGTGGCAGAAGCAGGCTGACGCCATCCGCAAATACGAAGACGACTTCTGGGGCGGCAAGGCAGGACGGGAAGAAGAGCAGAAATTCGAGCGCTTTGCCGATGCCCTGATGGCCGAACCTCAAGCGGGGGCTGCCATCCTGCGCGAACTGGCGGGCGATCGCGAAGCCTATCTTGCCATTCATGTCACCGACCTGTACAAGCTTGGCGTCATGCGTCCGGGGCGGTTCGACGTTGCCTATCGCAACTTCCCCATGGAAGGCAACATGCATGGCATGGTCGACTATCTCAAGCGATGGGTGCTGGACAACAACTACAAGACCTACACCCTGCAATCCCTCTCGGACAGGCTGGTGCGCGGCTACTTCCTCAAGGATGACAAAAGCGACCAGACCCTGATTGCGCAGATGCTGCCCTTCACCCAGTCGATGCCGCTTGACCTGACCGCGGTGCAGCTCATCTACCAGACCGGGGGCTACTGGGTGTACAGGATACCGGGCGGCAAGGAACCTGCCTCAGCCGGCGCCACCCCGGAGGATGCCGCCTCCTTTCCGGCGCCCGTCCTGCCTCCGGCCGCCGAGTAAATCCGCTATCGCGGTTGACGCAAACGGCACAGGTTAATGACCACCCACTTCTGCCGACAACCGCATCTGTAGGGCCACCTCATCAAACGTAGCAACACAGCCCGGCTTTGCCCGGGCTGTTTTTATTTACCTGAAGCAGGCCAGGTTCTGCCTGACAGCTTGTTGAGTCCTGATTCAGAATGCGGAACAGGTCATGTCTGTTGCCCGCGTTTCTTCCATTCATCTGTAGCCCTTGTCCCCGACCGACGCTGAGCCTGTCGCAGATCCTCTGCGCATCTGCACCCGGCACGGCCGCGGTACTTCTCAAGGCGATCGAACTGCAAAGCGGCCTGCACGGGAACAAGGATTTTTGCTGTAGCAAGCCGAAACACGATACCGGATATAAGCTGCGGGAAGGGATCGCGCGTGGGAAAAAAGAATTCGGCGACGATACAGCCATGCATCCGTACACTTTGTATCAGGCGCGATCCCGGCGCCCCCCCGCTGCCCGATCCCGCTTTGCGGGCCCCTCGCGCCGCGCTCCGGGTCCCCCTGCCCGACCCCGCTTTGCGGGTCCCCCGTGCTGCGCTGGGGGTGCCACCGGTACCAGTGGTACCAGAAAGAGTGATGGTACTGGTGCTACCCGTCTGTATGAACCAGAGATACAGTATGGACACAATAAAAAGTGTGTCCTGACATTGCGATCATTGCAAGCGCATTACAATAACAGGGAAATACAGTAAAAAAGAACAAGAACAAGAACAAGCAGCAGGAAGCAATGAAAAACAGGATGCGGATCAGGTTGCAGTCGCATGGAGCTGGAAGAAATACAAGAATCGAATCCAGGGATATAACGGAAACAACGGATATATTTGCCGAAAGAAAAAAGGAGGAAGGATGAACCATCGCATGACACTCGCCCTGGCCGCAGCAGCCCTGTTTGCGGTCATGGCCGGCAGCGCCTCTGCCGAATCGTTTGAAGGCCGCAAGAAATGCAGTTCCTGTCACAAGAGCCAGGCCGAATCCTGGGGCAGCACGGCGCACGCCAAGGCCATGGACTCGCTGAAGCCCAACAACAAGGCCGAAGCCAAGAAGAAGGCCAAGCTCGATCCTGCCAAGGACTACACCAAGGACAAGGACTGCGTCGGCTGTCATGTGGATGGCTGGGGCAAGGAAGGCGGCTACACGATTGACGACCCGAGCAAGTTCCTGACCGGGGTAGGCTGCGAATCCTGCCATGGACCCGGCTCCAAGTACCGCGGCATCCACCGCAAATCCGGCGCCGCTTTCGAGAAATCGAAGAAGACCACCTCCCGCCAGGTGCTGGCCGATGCCGGGCAGGACTTCAGCTTCGAGGAAAGCTGCAATGCCTGCCACATGAACTACAAGGGCAGCCCGTGGAAAGGTGCCAAGGAACCCTACACCCCCTTCACCCCGGACGTGGACAAGAAATACACCTTCGACTTTGACAAGTACGTCAAGGACACCAAGGCCATGCACGAGCACTACAAGCTCGATGGGGTCTTCACGGGGGATCCGAAGTTCAAGTACCACGATGAATTCCAGTCCAGCGCCAAGGTAGGCGAGAAAGGTTCGGACGACTGACATGGCGATGAAGACAGGTAGTGCCCTCCTGGTGGGCACACTCTTGGGCGTGGTGATGGTGGCGGTGGTATTGGGCGGCGAAGCGGCCGTCTCCACCACCGAATTCTGCACCAGTTGCCACTCCATGACTTATCCGGCCGAGGAGTTGAAGGAATCCTCGCACTATGGCGCCCTGGGCGCCAACCCCGGTTGCAAGGACTGCCACATCCCGCAGGGATTGCAGAACTTCCACCTGGCGGTGGCGACCCATGTGGTGGACGGAGCGCGCGAGCTTTATCTGGAGATGGTCAATGACTACTCCACGCTGGAGAAATTCAACGAGCGCCGCCTGATCATGGCGCACGATGCGCGCATGAATCTCAAGAAGTGGGACAGCCGCACCTGCCGCGCCTGCCACAAGAATCCGCAGCCTCCCGGAGCCGATGCCAAGGCCGCGCACAAGAAGATGGAGACGGAAGGCGCCACCTGCATCGACTGCCACCAGAACCTGGTGCACAAGGAAGTTGCAGAAACCGACTTGAACGAGAGCATCAAGCAGGGCAAGATGGTGCTCAAGCCCGAAAAAAAGGATGACGACGACGAGGATGAGGAAGACGAGGAGTAATAATCAGCCGATTTGCTGGCGGTTGGTACCCCTATTCCTTCAAGACGCCTGACAACAATACGAGTAATTTTGCTGTTCAACCACTGTTTCCGGTAACAACCGGAAACAGTGGTTTTATTTCATGGAGGCCTTGATTTCGTCTTCCTGCCTATCTCCCCGCAGAAACGCCACAAAGAAATCCCGGATGTATGGTATGGTTCACACTTTATAGTTGTTAAGCCTCGTGCGGGTTAAATTATCCTACGGCCTCCGGGCAGCTGTCTCCAACACTAGATCCAAGAAATGTTACGCAACTTTCCCAAACCAGATACTCCCTATGCGCACAGGATGCGTGACTACTTTATCGCCACACTCACTTTTCTTTGTGTAGCGATCAGCCTGAATCTGGATGCAACTGGCAGTCTCGCGCAGCAAAACTTCATGGGATTGATTGCCTGGACGTTTCTGTTCGGACTGTTGATTGGCGAAAATAAAGAAGTGCGGATGCAAGTGATCATCGCGGTCGCTTTCGCTACTGCGGGTGAGCATTTTGCTTCCATTTACATGCAGGGCTACACCTATCGTTTTGGAAATGTGCCAGCCTACGTGCCCCCTGGGCATGGCATGGTTTACCTTACCGCAGTCGCCCTGGCCCGCTCCGGCCTCTTTCTGAGGCATTCCCGAAAAATAGCGGCTTTCGTGGTCCTGACCTGTGGTCTCTGGTCGCTCTGGGGGATCAGCGGATACCCTGAGCAGGGAGATCAGGTAGGGGCACTGCTATTTTGCGTGTTTCTGATATATCTGTTCAAGGGCCGCTCCCCAATGGTTTATCTGGCAGCCTTTTTTATTACCACCTGGCTGGAATTGATCGGCACCGCGGTCGGGACATGGAAGTGGGCTACGATAGAGCCTGTCCTCAGTTTGTCCCAGGGAAATCCGCCCAGCGGTGTAGCGGCGTGGTATTGCCTCGTCGATGCGGTAGCGATTGGTGGCGCACCGGTATTATTGCGTGTTTTCACGAAAAGCGGCGAATGGATCAGAGGAACCAAGCCCGAAAGTATTCGCCAGCAAGCGAGAAATGATTAGGAACGAATGAATTTTATAATTCACAGATAGTCTAAACTTTTGATTATCGGGCGACGTTAATACTGATACACCTTAATAAATTCGATGCGTCGCAAATAGACCAATGCTGTTCAACGCTCTACATCGCGTTTAGTCTCTTCATCTTCTACAACCAGTGTTGTACATCATTTCCTTATTTATAAATTATCCTCCTCCGACCGCGTCGACACCCCTTGTCATGCGGTCTCGAAGTATTGAATATGTCGTTTACCGAACTTAATTTAACGCCCGAGATTCTGCGCGCCATAGCAGATCAAGGCTATACCGACCCAACTCCGATTCAGACCCAGGCAATTCCCCATATCCTCGAAGGCAGGGATATCATGGGCGCAGCACAGACCGGTACCGGCAAGACTGCGAGTTTTACATTGCCGATGTTGAATCTCCTGCAATCCGGCGCCAACACCAGCGCCTCTCCCGCCCGGCACCCCATCCGTACGCTGATTCTCGTTCCCACGCGCGAACTCGCTATCCAGGTGCACGAGAGCGTAAAAACGTATGGCAAGTATCTTCCACTGAGATACGCTGCAGTTTACGGCGGGGTGGATATGGAACCGCAAACTCGAGAGTTGCGGGCGGGGGTAGAAATTCTGGTGGCTACGCCGGGACGGCTCCTGGATCACGTTCAGCAGAAGGCGATCAACTTATCCAAGGTAGAGATTCTCATACTGGATGAGGCAGACCGGATGCTCGACATGGGTTTTTTGCCGGATATCAAGCGCATTCTTGCATTGCTGCCATCCCAGCGCCAGAGCCTGATGTTTTCGGCCACATTTTCCGATGAAATCAAGAAACTTGCGGGGAAGCTTCTGAGAGAGCCGGTACTGGTCGAAGTCGCTAGGCGCAACACCATCACTGAATTGATAACTCATGTTGTACATCCTGTGGTTCGCGAGCGCAAGCGTGAATTGTTGGCGCACCTCATCAAATCGCAAGACCTGCAACAGGTTCTGGTATTTGCCCGGACCAAGCATGGAGCGAGCCGCCTGGCTCACCAGCTGGAACGGGACCATATCAGTGCAACGGCGATTCATGGGGACAAAACCCAGACGCAGCGTACCGAAGCGCTGGCAAAATTCAAACAGGGCGTGGTCCGCGTCCTGGTGGCGACCGACGTGGCTGCCCGGGGATTGGACATCGAGGAATTGCCGCACGTGGTCAATTTCGAGTTACCGACAAATCCCGAGGATTACGTACATCGCATTGGCCGCACGGGCCGGGCTGGAACCAAGGGCGATGCCGTATCACTCGTATGCGAGGATGAGGCGGAATTACTCAAAGGCATCGAGAAATTGCTCAAATTCAAGCTGGAATCGAAAGTCGTTCCAGGTTTCGAGCCGGAAACCCCGGTTGCTCAAGGGGAAGCTGCGATCTCGCACGGAAGAATCGATCAGAAATCTGCGGGGTCGCAGCCTCGCGGATCGCAGCCGCGGAAACTGGAGCAGGCAAATTCGGTTATGTCGCTTAACGGGACCAAGGGTAAAACTGCCAGGAGTTCCAAGGAGCATGCAGGCTCCCGCAGAACCGGCAAGTTGCCGGAGGACCCGCTCTTTACCCAGCCCTATACGCCGGGCACGTTTTCAGGAGAGCCTTCGGACAGAACCAGTGCCAAGTCCGAAACACCCCTGCCGGAAAAACGGTTCGACTATTTTGCCCATAAGCAGCAAAAAAAACCCATTCCCGCGTTATTCATGCCGCCACGCGGTCAAAGCAAGCAGGGGCAGGAAGGGTGAGGTCGTATTGCCCGGTTAACGAAAATCACTCCCCGAATTGACCTGACGACTGGCATGAGAAAGCGCCTGAGCAGGATCTATACGCGGACGGGTGATGACGGGACGACTGGACTGGGGGACGGTACCCGCTCTTCCAAGCACAGTCAGCGCGTCGAAGCCATGGGCATGGTTGATGAGCTCAACAGTTTCATTGGCCTGTTGCTTGCGGAAGCGCTGGATGGCGATATCAGGATAAAACTGGAAGATATCCAGCACGAGCTGTTCGATCTGGGCGGGGATCTGTGCATTCCCGGACGGGTCACTATCAATGTCGGACAGGCCAACCGCCTGGAGGCGCAACTGGACCATTACAACGAAGGGTTACCGGCGCTCGGGGAATTCATACTTCCCGGTGGCACCCGCGCCGCTTCATTATGCCACGTTGCCCGCGCAGTATGCCGTCGCGCCGAAAGGCGGCTCGTAGAGCTCTACCAGGCAGAAACGTTGATTCCTGCCCATCTTCAGTATCTCAACCGGCTGTCGGATTTTCTGTTCGTATTATGCCGCTTCCTGAATCGGCAGCAAGGTGTGGAAGACGTGATGTGGCAGCCCGGCAAGACCGCCGTCTGAAACCTCTTCTTGCGCTGGAATCACCTGCTCTTTGCGATATCGGCATCCTTTCGCCGAAAACCGTCGATCACCAGCAATACGGCTCCAAGCGAAATCGCTGAATCCGCGACGTTGAAGGCGGGCCAGTGATAGCCCGCTACATGGAAATCCAGAAAATCGACGACATGACCCAGGGTAGCCCGGTCCCATAAGTTCCCCAGGGCACCTCCGAGGATCAGGCTCAAAGCGATGCAGAAAAGTTTATCTGCCGCATGCCTGTACAGCAAAAAAACGATTAATACAGAAGCGCCTGCGGAAACGGTCGTGAAAAACCAGCGCTGCCACCCTCCCGCATCACTCAGGAAGCTGAACGCGGCTCCCGCGTTATATGCCAGCACCAGATTGAAAAAACCGGTCAGCGGCACATGCTCGCCATAATCCAATACGCCCTCTATCCAGCGCTTCGTGACGAAATCGAGCACCACTACAATCAGCGCAATAACCAGGCTTACCCACAGCTTCATATAAGCCTGTCCTCCCAAGAAACTTGTTCAAGCATATCGTCTAGCCTCGCCCGCCCCATACAGGTTGGATACGCATCGCCCGCAAATGGTCGGGTGCTCCCTGTCCACACCTACATCCTCCCGATAATGCCAGCACCGTTCGCATTTCGGGTGGACGCTGGGCGTTACGGCAATGCTTTCGCCCTCCAGTTTCTCAATGTGAACGGCCTGCGCTGCCGAGGTGATCATGACAAGCCGGAGATCATCGCCTAGCGACTCCAGCAGAGAAAAATCATCTCCAGAAACTCGAATCTGCACCTCGGCTGCAAGCGAAGAACCGATCTTCCCGGAGGCGCGCGACTCCTCCAGGGCTTTTTGAACCTGCGAGCGCAATTCGCGTATCCTGCTCCAGCGCGTCACGAGCGCTTCCTCATCCGGCTGCGGCGGTAGCCTGTGCCATGTATGCAGGAAAATGCTGTTCTCCGAATCGCCGTGGAGATATTGCCATACCTCTTCGGAAGTAAAGCTGAGGATGGGCGCAAACAAGCGCACGAGGCTATGGGCAATGTGATGCAGCGCGCTTTGGGCGGAACGGCGCGGAAGACCATTGGCGCTGGCTGTATATAGCCGGTCCTTGAGGACATCGAGGTAGAAACCGCCAAGATCCTCGGAACAGAAGTTATGCAAGCGATGCACGATCAAATGAAAGTCAAAGTTGCAGTAATCTTCCACCACCTTATCCTGGAGCCTTCTCGTAAAGGCCAGAATGTAGCGGTCTATTTCCAGCCACTGCTCGATGGGCACGGCATCGGTTGATGAATCAAAATCTGCAAGATTGGCAAGCAGAAAACGCAGCGTATTGCGTATCCGCCGGTAGCTCTCCACCACCCGCTTCAGGATTTCATCCGATATCGAAAGCTCTCCCGAATAATCCGTGGACCCCACCCATAATCGCAGGATATCCGCTCCCGACGTATCCATCACCTTCTGCGGCGCAATCACATTCCCCCTGGATTTGCTCATCTTATGGCCGTGCCCGTCCACCACGAAGCCATGCGTGAGCAGGGCATCGTAAGGAGCGCGCCCGTCAATCGCGCAACCGGTGAGCAGGGAGGACTGGAACCAGCCGCGGTGCTGGTCCGACCCCTCCAGGTAAAGGTCGGCCGGATACTTCAATTGCGGATCAGGCTTCAGAACCGTATCGTGCGTCGTACCCGAATCGAACCACACATCCAGCGTATCCGTAAGCTTCTTGTAATCTTTCGCTTCCTCTCCCAGGAGTTCCTTCGCATCCAAACGAAACCATGCTTCAATCCCTTCCTGCTCCACCCGTTGAGCAACCTGCTCCAGCAGTTCGCTCGTGCGCGGGTGCAGTTCATGGGTTTCCTTGTTGACGAAAAGCGCCATCGGCACACCCCAGTTGCGTTGGCGCGAAATGCACCAGTCCGGCCGGTTGTTGACCATCGCTTCCAGCCGGGCTTTTCCCCAGGACGGGTAAAAGGCGGTTGCCTCCACGGCGGCTGTCGCCGATTCGCGCAGCGATTGCGCAACTTCACCATGATTCTTACGCGAGACTTCCTTGTCCATGGATATAAACCACTGGGGGGTCGCGCGGAAGATGATCGGTGTCCGATGCCGCCAGCAGTGCGGGTAGCTGTGTTGAAGCTTTTCGTTCTTCAACAAAAGGCCGTTCTTCTCCAATGCCTGTATTACCACCTCGTTCGCCTTCCATATGGAAAGCCCGCCGACGAGCGGCACAGAATCGAAGAAGCGTCCGTCATTCCCCACCGGATTATCCACCGGCAAGCCGTACTTCTGGCCCACCACATAATCGTCCACCCCATGCGCGGGAGCGGTATGCACCGCACCTGTTCCCGCATCCATGGTGACATGTTCTCCCAGAATGATGGGCACCTGCCGGGAGTAAAACGGATGCTGCAGCAACATGTGTTCCAAGGCGGCACCCGTACATCTGCCCGCAATGCTTACATCGGCTTTTAAGATTCCATAGCGGGACAAGGCGCTGTCAGCAAGGGCATCGGCCAGAAGTAAGAACTCACTTCCGGTGTCGATCGCAACGTATTCTTCATCAGGGTTCAAACTCACCGCCTGGTTGGCCGGCAAGGTCCAGGGGGTGGTCGTCCAGATAACGACATAAACGGGTTTGTCATCATGGGTAACCGGAGGCAGCAAATCATCCGATGGTTTCAAGACCTTTTGCCAGAATGCGGCCGGATCAGCCACCCTGAATTTCACGTCTATCGCAGGTGAGGTCTTGTCTTCATATTCGACTTCCGCTTCAGCCAATGCCGAGCCGCAATCGATACACCAGTTGACCGGCTTTTGCCCCTGGTAGAGATAGCCGTTTTCATGGATTTTGCCCAACGCACGGATAATGCCCGCCTCCGTGCGGTAATTCATGGTGAGGTAAGGGTTATCCCAATCGCCCAGGACACCGAGGCGGATGAAATCGGCTTTCTGCCGCGCAACCTGCTCCTTTGCAAAAGCGCGGCATAGCTCGCGCACCTTATCCCCCGGCAAATTCTTGCCGTACTTCTTTTCGATCTGGTGCTCGATCGGCAGGCCATGGCAATCCCAGCCCGGCACATAGGGCGCATCGAAGCCAGCCAAGGTCTTCGACTTGATGATGATGTCTTTCAGTATCTTGTTGACCGCGTGGCCGATGTGTATATCCCCGTTGGCATACGGCGGTCCATCATGCAGCACGAACTTGGGGCGGCCTTTGCAGGCTTCCCGGATTCTCTGATAAAGATCCTTTTCTTCCCATGCCTTGAGCATCACAGGCTCTCGCTTCGCGAGATCGCCGCGCATCGGAAAAGGCGTATCGGGCAGGTTCAGCGTTTTCTTATAGTCGGTCATGAAATATCGAAAAAGTAGCGAATGGCAGCAATGGCAGCCTTATCCTTGCACAAGCTTCTTTTCAGAAAGAGCGGGCGCTGCGGATAACGAGGAGAAGTAATTCTTTGCATTGTCCACATCCCGGCCAATCTGTCTGGTCAGCGCCTCGAGGCCGGAATATTTTTCCTCATCACGCAGCTTGTGAAGAAAATGCACCCGCAAATGGCGGCCATAAATTTCCTGGTCGAAATCGAACAGGTGAACCTCCAGCACCGGCTTGCCATGCTCATGCACGGTAGGACGCACCCCCAGGCTTGCAACCCCCCGCAGTGTATCCAATGAAGGCACTTCCAATGACGGCGGCGTCTCGTTACCCGAAGCTTCCATTTCGACTTCAACGGCAAAGATTCCCGCCAGCGGCGGGCGATTATGCTTGAGCTGGATGTTCGCGGTAGGAAACCCGATCTTCTTGCCCAGCTTGTCGCCATCCACCACGCGCCCGCTGATGCTGTAGAAACGGCCCAGCAGGCGTTTGACCAGGTCGAGATCGCCGGCCGCCAATGCTTCGCGAACCGCCGTGCTTGAAACCCGCAGGCCGTTTACGGTAAAGCCCGGCATGTCCTCCACCTCGAAACCGCACTCTGCCGAAAATGCCTTGAGCATCTCATAATCACCGGCACGGCGTGCACCGAAGCGAAAGTCGTCTCCCACCAGGATCCAGCGCGCAGCCAGACCATGCTGAAGGATGCGGACAATAAAATCCTCCGCCGGAATTCTGGCAAAATCGAAATCGAAGCGGCATATCTGCACCCGCTCCACTCCGGCTGCCGCCAGCAACTCCAGCTTCTCCCGCAGGCTGGTGAGCCGCGTGGGCGCCTTATCCGGTGCGAAAAATTCACGCGGATGCGGTTCGAAAATCATGACACAGGATTCGACACCAAGCCGGTCAGCTGCCTTTTTCAGGCGCGCAAGCATCGCCTGGTGCCCCAGATGCACCCCATCGAAATTGCCGATGGTGAGGGCAACCGGCGCATCAGCCTGAACGGGAGTGCCGTGGGAAATGCGCATGCCTATTGCTGCTAAAATGCTGAATTGTAGCCTGTTTGGACGAGTTTCAGGCAGCTGATTTTCAGGCGGTTAATGCTCCGATGTGTGGGAGCAAGAAATTCCACTGTTTTTAAGAGGCTGGATACTCTGCCGTAACCGGCATGCCTGACTGCATTTCGTGTTTGCAAGAGACGGTCAAGAGGTGAAACAGAAACGTAGTTCGGCAAGAAAATCGTACCGTTTCTACGGTTGCTCCAGTTTTTAATCTTGCACGCTGGATTCCAACAGAATTGGCACTGTGCTACAATCTCGCCGGTTAAAAACCTGTACCTGAATCGACTGTTACAGGATAATCGTTTTAATAGGCCAAGTAGCTCAGTCGGTAGAGCAGAGGACTGAAAATCCTTGTGTCGGTGGTTCGATTCCGCCCTTGGCCACCAGTAATTCAAGTTAGAAGATTTAATATCGGAAAACCTTTTGCTTTGTGTAATTCTTGTGTAATTGCGAAGAGAATTACTACCTAATCTTCCGATAGCGGTCCCCAAGTTTATCCATTGCTGTCTTGATATGTTCGCCGTTCTGGTGAGCATAAGATATGTTTGCCGTTCTGGTGAGCATAACGTTCAACCATTATTAGGTCTTATGCCCTGAAATCCTTTTTACCGTAGGCAGATCCACTCCAGCTTGAACCAAGTGTGTGATAGCGGTATGGCGTAGCGTGTGCCGCACAACTCGTCAGGATCCATTCCGGCGGCGGCAACTACACGACGTGTGTCCTTTGCCTTCTCAGTAGATTTTCTTCTTTCTTGCGTCGTACCATGAAACCGATCAAGCCTAGGCCAGCAAGCATCAGAGCGTAGATTTCCGATTCCGGGATAGCCAGAACAATAACTTGTCCCTCATTATTTATACCCATAGCGGCGGTGAGGATGCCCCCCTCGGACAGGTGAACCAATGAATTGAGGTCTATCATGCCTTCTCCGTTAGGACCGGTAAAAAACGCATGCCGATCTCCATCCGACGTATTGGCCCATCCAACTACCTGTCCGATATCGTTAATTCCAAGAGCCTCGCTGCCAAAGCCTCCTAGTGCGCCGAGATCGGTCAGTTCCGTGGCACTCGCATTGGTTATGAAAGCATGGGAGACACCGTTAGCCTGGTAAGAACCTATTACCTGTCCTGCATCGTTAATCCCAACAGCCTCGCTATAGTAATTTCCAGTCAAGGCACCTATGTCAGTCCAGAATCCCGAGGGGGTATCGGAGAAGCCGAGAACAGCATGTACTCCGGATGCCTTTCCCACAATTTGTTCTAAGTTATTAATAGCCAGAAACTGATCGTAATTGTCGTAAGGTCCAAGCAAACCACTGACCTGATATTCTCTCCCGGCCCTGAATACTACAGCCGGATAAACGGAGGAGAGAAACTCGGTAGGGAAAGCGGAATCCCACCCCACTACTGTCCCCCTATCGTTAATTCCGGTGGCTTCAAATCCGAGTTCGGTTGTACCTACGCCATTGGGGCCAGTAATGAAAGAACGGTTCCAGGTAAAAAAGCCCTCTGGATCGGACGTAGTCGGATAATTTCCGATAACCTGTCCAGTATTGTTGATTCCGACAGCCCCACTAAAGGAGCTTAACAAGGGGTCAGTGGTTATGCCCACTCTATTCATTCCCATGCCGTTGGGCCCGGTTAGAAAGGCATGAGTCTCGCCTTGGGCTGTTGTCGAAGTGCCGACCACCTGTCCGGCATCATTGATGTCTCTAGCGATAGTGTTCCCTCCCCCCAGGCTTCCGAGGCTGGTTACTTGCTTACTGGCAAGATCAATAAGGAAGGAATGCTGTTCAGCGGTGGCATGCGTGACGAAACTGAGGGCGACAAAAAATGCTACAGCTGGGATAAAGCCGCTGGCTTTGAAGCAATGGCTGAATATTATGTCTCCTCCAACAAGTTGATATTAATAACCGCACGGTCACATCGTTCCACCTAACGGAAAGCAGCCAGATTCCCCAACTTACCGACCGAAGCGCTGAATTATGTCTCCAACGACCATTTCCGGGGTGTTTCATCCTTCGAGGAGGAGGGTTTTGGCAGCCTCTATACGGGGAATTTGGAAAACTCCATGCGTTATGGGACGGACGAGTAGTGTTAACATTAACAAGGCTTCTTCGCCTTCTTTTGCCGCGCTATAAATCCGACCAACCCTAACCCAGGGAGTATCAAGGCATAGATTTCCGGTTCAGGGATTAGTCCGATTGCAAGGACTTGCCCTGCGTTATTGATAGCAGTAGCCTGGAGTAGAACTTCTCCAGTCGGCATATCAACCAGTGAATTGAGGTCTGTCATGCCTTCGCCCTCGGGGCCGGTGATGAAAGCACGCCAAACATTTTCAGCCGTGAGAGAGCCCCCTATTACTTGCCCGGCCTCGTTGATGCCATACGCCTCGCTAGAAGTTCCGCCCAAGGTGCCCAAGTCCCTCATACCTATCCCATCCGCCCCGGTGACGAAAGCATGAGAGGCACCTCCAGCCGTGTCAGCGTTCCCCGCCACCTGCCCGATATCGCTGATGCCAACAGCACTGCTGCTAGTACCGCCCAGGGTGCCCAGGTCTTTCATACCCGTCCCGTCCGGGCCCGTAATGAAAGCATGCCAAACGTTTTGAGCCGTGAGAGAGTTCCCTATCACCTGCCCGGCCTCGTTGATGCCAGAAGCACGGCTGTTAGTACCACCCAAGGTGCCTAAGTCCCTCATACCTATCCCACCGGGGCCCGTGATGAAAGCATGATAAGAGGCACCAACAACCGAGCCACCAACTACCTGGCCAGCCTCATTGATGCCAGAAGCACGGCTGTTAGTACCACCCAAGGTGCCTAAGTCCCTCATACCTATCCCACCGGGGCCCGTGATGAAAGCATGATAAGAGGCACCAACAACCGAGCCACCAACTACCTGGCCAGCCTCATTGACGCCAGAAGCACTGCTGGAAGCAGCGGGGTGATTACCGGCCAAGGTGCCCAGACTCCTCATACCCATCCCATCAGGACCCGTGATGAAAGCATGGGACTCAAACTGAAGACGGTCACGAATCGAATCAGAAAATCCTGCCACCTGCCCTGAGTTGTTGATGGCAAAGGCAGATGAATTCGAACGTGCCGGATTATCCCCCAGGGTGCCTAAGTCTCTCATACCTATCCCGTTGGGGCCGGTGATGAAAGCATGGAAAGGAGCTTCCCCAAAATTGCCCACTAACTGCCCCGAATCGTTGATGTTACGATAAAAAACGTCGCCGAAAGGGGATTGATAAAGGCGGGTTGTTGTCCTGCTGCTGAGGTCGACGAGGTATTGATATTCACGTAGTAGTGTTTGAGCGAAGGCGCTGGTACCGAAACCCAAGCCGGTGAAAAATGTTGCAAGGAGGATAAAGCCACGGATTTTGAAATCAACGAAGGTTTTCACGATAAACTCCTCCTTAGTATTCGATATATAAGAATGGGACTTCCAAAAAACGGAATTACTAGAGCGTGTTCACAGTAGCCAGATGTAGGCGCAAGCCAGATGCAAGAAAGCATTGAAGCGGTTGGCGAGTTTGTCGTAGCGGGTCGCGAGGCGACGAAATTGTTTGAGCCGATTGAAGAATCGCTCCACCAGGTTACGCGCTTTGTACCGCTCCCGATCGAACTCGCGCGAGGCGCATCGGTTGCTCCGAGACGGGATGACGGCCTCAGCCCCCGTCTCGGTGATCACTGCGACGAACACGTGGCTGTCGTATCCCTTGTCGGCGACAACTGCATCAGTCTTGATGGAATTGATCAGTGCGGGCCCTTGTGTAATGTCGGCTACTTGGCCACCGGTGAGGATCAGGCGCAATGGATTGCCCAAGGCATCCACGCATGCATGGATCTTGGTAGTCAGCCCACCACGCGAGCGCCCGATCGCCTGATCGCTACCGTTTTTTTTGACGCGCCAGCCGAGTGCTGGTGCGCACGCACGACGGTTGAGTCGATGAATAGCTCTTCCAGATCGGCCTCGCCCTGGAGCGCTTCGGCAACACGCGACCACACGCCGTTGGCTTCCCAGCGCGCGAAGCGCACATACACCGAATGCCAGTTCCCAAACTTCGGCGGCAGGTCGCGCCAGGGGTTTCCAACCCGCGCCGTGTATAGCACCGCCTCAACGAACAACCGGTTATCCGCCGCTCGCCCTCCCTTGTCGGTTGGCTTGCCCGGCAATAGTCCCGAAATACGAGCCCACTGCGCATCGCTCAACATGTCCCGATCCATGACCCACATCCAAATTCCGGATGTAAACACAAATCAACTACTGTGAACAGGCCCTAGGCTGGGCAGGTATTCTTTAAATATAGATAAGGGATATAAATTATCAAATAGGGTTGAATGAGTTGCCTCGGCAATAACAGCAGGATCAAGTAGCAAGGGTGAATTTCTACCGCTGTTCCCTCATTAAATAAAGTCACTCGTGCGCGGATTGGTTTTCCAATCAGACCTTTGTTTTTCGAACACGCATCGCGCATCTCCCTCACAACGTGAAGTGCTCCTGATATAGGCATTTTATGCCGACAGACTCTTTCGCCGGACCATGAATCCGACTAGGATCAGGCCCGCGAGCATCAAAGCATAGGATCGAGGCTCAGGGATAAGGGCAGTGGCGAGGACCTGTCCCGCGTTATTGATGTCGCTGGCCCTCCTTAGAGCTATTCCCGCGGGAACTCATCTGAAGAACGGTGGTACGTCATACCCACGCCATGGGGACCGGTGAACGCGCCGGAGAAAGGGGCGCGCAATAGGGCGATCGCCAAGATCTGCTTCCTGTATTTGCGAATGCGCCGCTTCATCTCTGGACTCCCCCAAAACCGATTCCCCCCCAACCCCGCCACTGAAAAGCCAATCGGCAAAACCTCGAATAGAGCACCAATCAGCCCCTATTCCCGAGTCTTGAAGCGCTAACCACCTGTATATCCTCTTTGGCTCAGCCGTACCACGTCTCTTCCTCTTCAAGCAGGAATCACCTGTTTGATCCTCATCGCCAATCTCTCAGGGATATGCATAACATGAACAATAATCCGGATTTCAGCATCGGTTTTTCCACCAATCTCGTTCGCGGCCTTAACCCGAACTGGCAGCCGCAGAAGGGGGTGCTCAACATCCTCTATTCTGCTGAACACCAGGCGATGGATTTAAAGCCCGTGGAACCGGTCGAGCACCGGGGCTCGTGGTCTTACCCTGTGATTACGCTGCATGAAACGGCCCTGGAGTTGCTGGATGAGCTGATTCCGTATGAGATCGTCAAGCCTTCCAGCGACATCGATGCGCCTTCCTTTGGACCGGGGGCCTTGCTCGCGGGTGCTGCCGGCAGCCGGGCTTCCCTGGAAATACTTTCGAAAACCATCGGCGTGGATTTGACGAGGCCGGGATCAGGTTATGCGCTGGTCAAACTGGTAAGGGTGGATGGAGCGGACAACCATGCGTCGGAGGTGGGCGGCATTCTGGTACACGCGCGTCCCCGTCAGCCCGATCCCGAGTATGGGCTCACCCCTGCCTTCACTTCCGCTTCGACCAGGTTGCGGCACGCCGGGCGCAGCCGGCTGCAGGATTACGGCGATCAACTGACAAAGGATGATGCCAACAAGGTCCTCGATTCTTTCCGCGAATTTGGCACCCATTATGTTTCCGGTGTGGAGCTGGGCGATACCATCCTTCAGGTGTTTGCCTATCCGCCGGAACAGTTTGCGCGGATCACGTCGGCTTATGCGGACGGCAGCAATCCGCTGTCGGGTCATGGTTCTCAAAATTTTGTCCAGTTTACGACCGACCGCGCCGCCGGTATCTTCGGCTATGTGGAAGAGTATGGAAATGTCATTTGCCTGAGCAATTCCGCCGTCTTCAATTCGACGCTCAAGCGGGGCGATTGGCTGGATAAGCTGTGGTCAAAAAAGAACAGCGTGTTCTCGCTGTTCAACGTCAACTCCCTTTTGTCGCTTGCCGATCTCCAGCAGGAATTCGCCCAGCAGACGGTGATAGGTGTGCGGCTTGCCAGCCTGAGCGTGATGATCGAGCAGAAGCGTGGGCTGATCTGGCAGCGCATCTTCAAGGGCGCGATGGCGCAGAAGTACCGTACGACGATACAGCCGAATTTTTCCATTTATGACCCGCGCGATTTCGTCCGCATGCTGCCGCAGGATACCGCCGGGATCGTGTCATTCATTGCCACTCCAACTGTCAATGCGTACAAGGCGCGTCTGGATCTCGCAGACATGCAGCTCGTGGCTGCCGAAGAAGTGCAGGATTTCATCCTTCTTGCCAACGTATTGTCCGTGGGCAGCAATAAAACCATCGAAGTGCCCGGAAAAAAAGTGCGGCTGTTCGGGCAGGTGCTGGATATGCGGGTACAAGGCCAGCCCAGGGCGATCTCCCTGGCGGATGAAGCATTTGAATCGCTGCAGTTGGGATGTGACGAGTTTCTGGGTGCTTTGGCTATCAGAAACAGTTCCGGTTCACGCTACAGTGTCATCGTGGATGGACTCAGGTTCAACCTGGAAGGCGAGGGGCCGGAGGCAGTGCCTTTTGTCGCGGATGACGTGCGCGTTGTGCCTCCCGCCGAGGCGGTGCCGTTGCTTGTGAACAGCCTTCAGTTTTCCATGACATTTGCAGAGGCGGTCATCAGCGACCAGTCGGGCAAAGCCAATGGCTGTCTCCAGCAGTTCGTGCGCGATTATCTGAGCTGGTTGGCGGAATTTCTATCGGGCGCAAGCGGTAGCGAAGAACTGATTGCGTTGCGCATCCGTGCGATGGATCTCGCCAGCTACGCCATCAATCCGGAATATGGCAGCTTTGTTCCGATTCTGCCTTACACGGACTATGAGCAGTATGTGCAAAGCATACTCAGCTATCTGGACAGGATACAGCTGCAGGTGGCGCAAAACGAACAGCGCATGGCCGTCCGGCGCCTGGAAGAAAGGGTGATCGATGTCGGCAGGAGGCTTAATGAGAACATCATCAAGTCGGGCGAGCTGGTCAGCGATGTGATCAAGGCGAATGCCGAGCAGCAGAGAGACCTGGAAGGATTCTACGATTCGCTGATTGCCCAGAGCAAGGCCGAGGCCGACCAGCAGCAGAACAAGATCAACGATCTGCGCGCGTCACTGTTCGAAGCCCAGGGAGAAGTGAACCTGGCGGTACAGAAATATAAATCCGCGGTGCAGCAGTGGCAAACCATGGAGGCGATCAAGTTCGGCCTGGAAGTGGCCACCAATCTGTTCAGCCTTGGCACTTCCATTGCCATCCCGGCATCCTCCATTTCCGCAGTGAAAGATCTTGGCCTCACCGTGCAACGTATCCAGAAGACGCTGAATGTGCTCAACGCCCTGTCCAAGCTCTATACCGGCGCGAGCACCGGCGCCAAGGCTCTGGAAAACGCCCAGCACGCGCTGGATGATCTGGATGATGGGCAGTTCGGTAATCCCTCGATGCTTTCCTGGGACGAAATGTCGATCCAGTTCAACCAGATCATGGCATCGGGTCCGGACATCAAACCGGAAAAGGCGGGCCTGCAAGCGGCTTTTGCCACGATGGTGCTGCGCGGCAAGGCTGTAACCAGCGCTGAATCCGCATTGCACGTCCTGCAACGGGACATCTATACCAATCAGAAGCAGAAGGAGATCAACAGCCGCCAGGCAAAACGGCTGGAGGAATTGCAGCAGAAGCTGCATCCTGCCCAGGTGAAGGATCTGGACCGGTCCGCCATCGATCTGGTGGCGTTGACCGGGCACCTGACATTCATCCAGAACCAGATGCTCACGATTCTTGCCAAGGCATTCCTGATGCAGGACCTGGCGCTTCAATACGCCAACCTTCAGCCCGCCACACCCGTGCTGGCGTACAGCCTGCTGAAATTCAGCGCCGCGGTGGTTCAGCAGAAAGCCGCCACGCTGGAAGCCAAATCCCTCCTCGCGCAGTATCAGGTCACACGAACCCGGCCGATCGAATATGTCATCGAAGGGGTGAAGCCCGAGGAATTGACTGGTGGCAATATCTTTCGCACCACCATCTTCCTGGATGCGCCGGCGTTCTACCAGTACGTCAACGCCAGGATCGTTTCCGTGGTTGCTTCCGTGGAAGGTGTCAGGTCGACTGAAAGCGGCACTTATCTGCTGCGCCTGGCCTACGGCGGAACCCCCTTTCATGACCGCAACCTTCATCGCGATCCGCTGACATTCCGCACACCGTGGCGCGAGCGCATATACAACTATAACGCCCAGGACAACTCGCCCAGGTTTTCCGACGGGGGGCAATCCTGGTCTGAAGGTGTAAGCCGGGTGACGCCCTTTTCCATCTGGGAGGTTTCGCTGCCGAACACGAGCACGAACAAGGGCCTGCAGTTCAATGGCGATAGTTTGACGATCCGGTTGTCCTTCGTGCTGGAAGCAAGAATTGCAGATGCGCAGAAAGTCATGCAGCGCCGCGCATTGAATCGCCTGCTCGCATCCGGCTTGCCCCCGGTGCTTGCGGCCCCGGCGGCCGATGGTTTGGCTGAAGGTTTCCGCCCGCTGCTCGCTGCGGCTCCAGCTCCAACCTTGCCCTCCGCAGACACGTTGCTGAAGCAGATGTACGCTCAGGGAAGCTGCACCAACGGCTGGGATGTGGTATTCAACATGAATCTGGAAGAGATCAACAGAGCGCTGAAGAACCAGTACGAAGCCCTGAAAAAGGACACGGCCTACAAAAACAGAATCGTTGTCAACACCTCGGAGAAATACCCTGGCGACGTGACCGTGATCAACCGCTTTACCATCGAATACGGCTACCCCCTTCTGAGTTTCAGCATCAATAACAACAATACCGCGATGCTGAGAATGGAGGTTTTGAACGGTTCAGTGCAGCGTTGTTCGAAAGTGGGATCCTTTCCTGAGCAGTGCGATGCCCCCCAATCGATCGGCGGCGAAACCCTGGCGGCGGTGATTCAGCTGGCCAAGGTGGCAGGAACGGTCAAGATTGACAACAGCAATCACAACGTCTTGAAAGTGCAGCTCGACATGCAGGAGGGAACGTTCTCGATCAGCAACATCGATCTGAGCGATGCAACGAAGGTGGAATTCAACAAGGCGGTGAAGGAATACTTCGTCAATAACCCTGTGGTCTACCTGATCAATCAGCTCGACCTGACCGCTATTCCCACGCTGGAGTCACTCAAGCCAAGCGATTTTATCTTCAAGCCGCTTCAGACACCCGGCAATAACGAGATGCTGCAGCTCTTCATCATGACCGGGGGACGGGCAGCGCTGAATTACTCCCAGGCTTTTCTGAACAATATCCCTGAGCCGATTCCGCAGGGTCAGAGCAACAGCATGATCGTCCGCTCTGCGCTGATATTCAAGGATGTGCTTCCGCAAAGCTTGAGAAACAATGGCTGGGCACTGCAAGGGCTCGATCCAGGCAGTCCAGCCAAGGCGTGGTCGGCTAAATTCACCAGTGCCAGCGTCACCGGCAGCGTGGACTTGAGCAAACTCAACCACACCTCGTCCACCAGCAGCGGTCATGGCAGTGGATCGATGACCCAGTATACCTACTCGATTCCGGGCGGAAACGACGTTTCCTGGTCGCTGGCGGACACCGCCATTGTCGTGCAGGCAAACGGACAAATGTATTACAGCGGGTCGCGCGGGCAATCCCTGCAATACAACCAGCGTGCCTGCACGTCTTACTATCCCTGCCTGTGGAATTGCGACCCCCGCTGCAGCGATTCCAAGCTGGCAACGGACGTGACAATCGAGGTGAAAGCTGCGTTGCCACTGAATGTGGGTGGAAGCGGGCGCAACCAGACCATCGAGATCAAGACTTCCGGTCAGGGAGTTGTGGTCAGCGGTCACTTGTCGGGAGGAGGACCTAGCGGCTCTGACGATCTGGCCGCGCAGGTCAATCAGCAGATACAGAGCCAGGTGCCGGCGCAGATTGCGGAAAAGCTGTCCATCCAGTTCGATTCCATTTCGGTATTCGCGCTGAAAAACCTGTTGTTTCCATCGAACAACTACATCTCGTTCAGCAGTTGTGGTGTGCCGGGCGACCTGATTCTCCTGGGCAACTTCAACTCGGCAAAATCCTAGGAACGAGAAAAACTGTTCACATTTGAGCGTCCCGAGCGGGCGCTCTTTTTTGATATCAATATCCTCAAAGGAACCGGAGGATTTGTAAGGCTGTTTCTTCAGTCGCTTCCCCCTGGCTTTTAGCATAAAGCAGAAACCTTCAGGAAACCGGAGGGGAGGGAGGCGATTCGCCTCTATTTAGACAGGGCAGGCCGATGTATGATATGGAACCAATGCCAATGACCGGGAGGAGCATGGAAAGGAAAAGATTCTATGGGTGTGCAATGCGAGGCATCAGTTATGCTTCGTCTCGGCGAGCAGGAAACGACGATGGCAGGCTTTGACTATACTCTTGTTCAGAAGTGGTTTGGCAGAGCGCGCTTCCAGCTGCTCGATCTAATGAGAGGTACCCAATCCTTGACGCTGTTAAAAGAACTGGAGGCGGTCCAGTTTGAATCGCAGGAGGTTATCAGGTTCCGTCAAAAAAAAATGCTGGAAGCATACCTCGATTCGATGAGGGATGTGCCCTATTACAAGAAACATAAATCCATTACCGAATTTCCTGTCATTGACAAAAAATTCATAAATGAAAATAGAGAATCCCTTTTGAACAGAAGCTATGGAGGGAAGATTTTTCGTAAGAAAACGGGGGGTTCAACGGGAGAGCCTTTTGTTTACGTCACCGGGGTCAAATCCCAATCCTATCTCTGGGCCGGTATTCTGCTGAGCTGGCGAACCGCTGGCTATCATCTGGGGGAGCCCGTGGCTATCCTGGCAGGCTCATCTCTTTTTACCTCCGGAATCAAGCAGAATATCTATTATGGAATAATGAACGCGCGCCTTTTCTCAGCGTTCGAAATGAGCGCGAAGAGGCTGGATACTTATGCCAGAGAGATCGCGCGAGGTAAATACCGTCTTTTATATGGCTATGCATCAGCCGTTCAGGAACTCGCTGAATATTTGCTTTCAAGGCCTGACCGCCCGACCTTTTCTCTGAGAGGAATAGTAACTACTGCCGAAAATCTGACGCCCGGAATGCGCGAGACTATTGAACGCGCATTTGGCGTTCCCTGCTTCAGTCAATATGGATGTCACGATGCGGGGATATCGGCCTACGAATGCGAGCAGAGGAAAGGGTTTCACTTGATTACTGACCGCTGCTACCCTGAAGTGCTGGAAGACCGGCGTCTCGTTTCCACCGATATATCAAATGAAGCACTCTTTCTGCCCAGGTATGATACGGGCGACTTGATAACGATGTCGGATGAGCCCTGTGCGTGCGGCAGAGGGTTTCCTCTGATTGCTGCCGTAATAGGGCGATCGAATGACGTTATTTCTGACCAGGCGGGCAATACTGTCCATTCCGAGTTTTTTACTCACCTGTTTCGGGAAGTTCAGGCAATTACAGCTTTTCAAGTCGCGTATGACGGGCGCACGCTTGTTGTCAATCTCCATACTCGTGACACGGATACGGACTGGTCGCCCTATAAGGAGCGTATCCAAAAGAGTCTCGCAGTCGAGAGAATCGATTTCATTCAAAACCAGCCATTTATGAAATCAGCGAACGCGAAGCATAAATTCGTCTTGAAACTACCGGAGATTGGCTTGTATTACGAAACGGATGATTGCACGGCAAAGGAGAAGAGCGATAAAGACGAGAACCCGCATCAAGCATGAACCCGTGATCTGAATTGCCCTGTTTTGTGTTAATTCGTAAGCGGGACAACGAGATACGACGTGAAAGCAGCGGTTAAATTTATATAGCCACTTCTTTGGTCCCTCCGTATAGGCGGCATGTTTTCGCTTAACTGCTTCACAGTCTCTTCGGATTTAGCCTGAGCGGGCAGTCGAACCATCATCAGCATGAGTAAGAAAAGCGCGGGCATTCTGCCCTATCGCAGACGAAATGGCCGGCTGGAGGTTCTGCTTGTCCATCCTGGAGGTCCCTTCTGGAAAAACAAGGATCTCGGCGCATGGTCGATCGCAAAGGGCGAATACGAGGAGGATGAAGAACCGCTGCAGGCTGCGTTAAGAGAGTTTTTTGAGGAAACCGGGCATCATCCATCCGCACCCTTCCTTCCGCTCACGTCGCGCACCCAACCCAGCGGAAAGCAGGTGGATGCCTGGGCTACGGAAAGCGACTGGGACCCCTCCGGGTTGATCTCAAACGCCTTCAGCATGGAATGGCCGAAAGGCTCCGGCAGAATCCGGGAGTTCCCGGAGGTGGATCGGGCGGAGTGGTTTGACATTCCCGAAGGAAAGCGGCGCGTCCGTCCTGCGCAGCAAGGTTTTCTTGAAGAGCTCAGCGAAAAGCTATCTTCGAAGGAATAAACGCCTCCAGTCTAGGTACTGCCGGCATGTCGTCATCGCTTCGGTTTTACTGAAGGCTATTACCGGGCAGCAATGTAATCCGGACAGAGATGGAGTGGAGCCAGGCAACTGCTGGAACTGCTATCCGGGGAGTTGAAAATAGCGTAAGAGCTTCGTTCTATGTAGCCTTGTTCGGTTCTTACATAGGGAACACATTTGGCTATTTATCGGAACTCCTTGAAGTGAATGCAAGCACCGATTGTGTCGACGGGGCGTTACGGAATTTATAATGTGCATGGGACCTCCCGGCCGTGTTCCGTGACCTCTATCACGAGCGGGAGCGGGAAACTGAAAACGGCGAAGTGGATGGGCATTCTGCCCCGATCTCTTGATTCCTGACCCTTGACCTTCAGATATGTCGATTCCTTTTTATTGGAGACATTGAAGCCATAAGCCGAAAACTCTGGAAGTGATGCAGGCTTTCTTCAGAAAAAAAGAAGGGGAAGGCTGGCAGGCTGAATCAAATAACCAAAAACCCGCAAAGCGGGTTTTTGGTTGAGCGGGAGGGGATGTTTGGAAGTTAATTTAAAGCTTGTCTGCCGCATCCTTCACGGCTTCCTTGGCGTCCCCATATTTCTTCTGCGCCTTGCCGGCAACTTGTTTGCCAAGACCCTTGGCCTCATGTTCTTTACTTCCTGCTGCCCTTCCGGCCTCTTCCTGAATTTTTCCTGCGATGTCTTTTGCGGTTCCTTTCACTTGATCCTTATTCATAAACCAATCTCCTTTTTCTACGAAATTTAAGAGATGATGATTCGCCGTTGTTGAAATGATTTGCCGTTATTTCAGTAAATCGTTACGGCATTGGAAATCAGATTAACGTTTTTTGGCAGCTCATACTGTTCGGTAGGCCACATTTAAAAATTACCTTAAGTTGCTTAAACAGCTAAGCATGGGGCCCTGGCAGGGTCGCTATTGATTCATACATCGGCTCCATTAGGAGCCTCTTGCGCCTTTTCTTCGGGATTGCCCATTCGCAGATGTGAAAGTTAATTACTGTCCCAAAAGTTCACCGACCGGTTTAAGCGACTCGACTCGATCACAGATTACCTTGACAATAGCCAGTAAGGGGGCGCCGAGCAGTAAACCCGCAGCGCCCCACAGCCAGCCGAAGAATAACAGTGCGATGAACAGAACTGCGGGATTCACACGCGCAAATCTGCCCTGTAGCCATGTGGTAAGCATCATTCCCACCACACCCGAAATGAGCAAAAATACCGCTACCAGCAAGAATGCCTGGCTAAGCGAGCCAAATTGCAGCATCCCGGCAACGCCGCAGGCGAGCGCAACTCCAACAGTTCCCAAGTACGGAATAAAATGTAGCACTCCGGCAGCTACCCCCCATACGGCCGGATGCTTCAGTCCCAGCATTTCGAACGCCAGCCACGTCATGACGGCAATTAAAGCATTTGATATCAACATGACAAGGAGGTAGCGCTGGATTTGACTGTCCACTTCTTCAAGTATCCGCACCGCATCTTTCTTCTGAGAAAGCCGTGGCCCGACAAATCGTACAAGTTTGCGTCGGAAATGGCTTCCTGCGGCCAGCAAAAAATAAGTAAGCAGCAATACTACCGGGGCTTGTGCAGTAAACGTGACCAGCAGGGCTGACTGCGTGAGCATAAGATCGCGCAGCCATGCATTATTTTCCGATTCCTTGATTATGACTGCGCGGTCTGCTGATTCCAGACCGGCGTCGACAGCCACCCGCCCGAGCTCATCGGCGGCTTCCTGAAAATGACGCAGCGTGCTCCAGTTCCCATCGCGCAAAATGTTTAAGCTCTGCCGCAGCTTGCGCGCCGTCTCCGGAAGTTGTTCAGCCATTATCGCCGCATCGGCGCTTAAAGAGAGCGCCATCCAGGAAGTGCCCCCGACGAGCACTCCCAGTACACATATCGCCCCCAATGCCCGCGGAATACGATAACGTTCAAACCAATCTACCACCGGGCTTAATGTGTAACTTACCAGGATGCCAAACAATAGCGGAACAAGGAAAGCCCGGCCCAGATATAGCGCGGCAATGACGGCAATGAATGCAAGTATCCAAAGAGCCATTGCGCCTCTTTCCCTTGGTTCAGTATCAAGGAGGGTTATTTTTTCGGTAACAATCGGTGCGGCAACCTCAAGGACCGGTGCCTTCAATTCGATTGATGATTCATCGGAGGGGGAGTTCATGAGGTCCTTGGGCTAAATGATAGGGTCGTGCTTTCGTGCGCGCACCATCCTCTCTACTCGTCTTGGTGATTCCGCTGATATTGATCTCACCCGTGGTCAAGGTAATCTGAAGACAGGCTATTGCACACTAGTTTGTGGCAGCATATCAGTCACGGAGATTTTCTGGAAAAGATTCTTAATGTTGAGAATGATGTTCACCTTGAGCCCCGAGCAGGCCGCATTGAGGCAGCTTGCAGCTCTGCTTTTTTGATCCATCCTGAAGTTTTCCTCTGACGCGGGTTGATCCGCTTGACACTGTTCCCATATTTTTTTCTGGACCCGAAACTCTTCCAATTGTTGGTATTCAAATGCTTGTAATACTATAATCACGAAATTTTAAAATTCAGCCGGTACTGAGCCAACGTGTCCTCGACGCAGTTATTTGCCTTTGGCATCAACCATCAGACCGCGCCGCTCGATGTGCGCGAGCAGGTGTCGTTCCCCGCGGATGCGATGGAGCATGCGCTGCATGATCTGGTAAGCCATCGTCCGGTGAGAGAGGCGGCGATTGTTTCCACCTGCAATCGCACCGAGATTTATTGCAGTACCGATAAGCCGGACGAAGCCACCCATTGGCTGGCGGATTTTCACCGTTTGCCGACCCGCGAGCTTGAGCCGTATCTCTACAGGCTGCCGAGGGAAAAGGCCGTGAAGCACGCTTTCCGCGTTGCCAGCGGACTGGATTCCATGGTACTGGGCGAACCGCAGATACTTGGCCAGTTGAAGGATGCGGTGAAATCGGCTGAGCATGCGGGCACGCTCGGCATGCTGTTGCACAAGCTGTTCCAGCGCACCTTTTTTGTTGCGAAGGAGGTTCGCAGCTCCACCGAAATCGGGACAAATTCCGTTTCCATGGCAGCGGCCTCCACCCGGCTGGCGGAGCGCATTTTTGGAGACATCGGCGAGCAGCGCGTGTTATTCATCGGTGCGGGCGAGATGATCGAGCTCTGCGCGAGCCATTTCGCTGCCCGTCATCCGAAGCGCATTACCGTCGCCAATCGGACTGTCGAGCGGGCACAGGCCCTGGCGCACCGGTTGAACGGGCAAGTCATCACCCTGAATGAATTGCCCGACCAGTTGGCGCTTCATGATATTGTCGTCACCTGTACCGCGAGCACGCTCCCCATTCTCGGCAAGGGCATGCTGGAGCGGGCGATCAAGGCACGCAAGCACCGACCGATTTTCATGGTGGATCTTGCGGTGCCACGGGACGTGGAGCCCGAGGTGGCGGAACTGGATGACGTGTTCCTCTATTCTGTGGATGATCTTGCCGATATCGTCAAGGAAGGCCTGGATTCCCGGCAGGGGGCGGTGGCGCAGGCAGAGGCGATTATCGACTCGAATGTGGTCAATTTCATGCACTGGCTGGAATCGCGCCAGGTTGTGCCCACCATACGCGCCTTGCGCGACCAGGCGGAGCGTTACCGACGGCATGAACTGGAACGGGCAAAAAAACTGCTGGCCAAAGGGGAGGATCCGCGGAAAATCATCGAATCCCTGAGCAACGGGCTTACCAACAAGTTCCTCCATTTACCCTCCTATGCGCTCAACCACGCCGCTGAGGACGAGCGTGACGATCTGGTCGACCTGATCAGCCGCCTGTATCACCTTCATCCCTCAGAATGAACAAAAGTATGACTGCCAAGCTCACGCAACTCAGCGTGCGCCTGGAGGAGTTGAATCGTCTGCTGAGCAGCGAAAGCATCACGGTCAATCTCGATCAATACCGCAAGCTGACGCGCGAACGTGCGGAGATTGCCCCCGTGGTCGACCTGTATAACGCTTATCTGCAAAGCGAGCAGGATATTCATACCGCGCAGGAGATGGCTGCCGAGGCGGAAATGCGCGAGTTTGCCGATGCCGAGATACGGGATGCCAAAGAGAGGCTGGTGCGTTATGGCGCGGAATTGCAGAAGCAATTGCTGCCCAAAGACCCGAACGATGAGCGCAATATTTTTCTGGAGATCCGGGCCGGTACCGGAGGAGACGAGTCCGCGCTGTTTGCGGCGGACCTGTTCCGCATGTATGCACGCTTTGCTGAACGCCAGCGCTGGCAGGTGGAAATCATTTCGCAAAGCCCGTCCGACGTCGGCGGATATAAGGAAATCATTGCCAAGATCAGCGGTGAAGGCGCCTATTCCAAACTCAAGTTTGAATCGGGTGGGCACCGGGTGCAGCGCGTGCCAGCGACCGAAACGCAGGGACGTATCCATACTTCCGCTTGCACCGTCGCGGTGATGCCGGAGGCAGACGAGATCGAGGATGTCGCGCTCAATCCTGCCGAGCTGAGGATCGATACTTTCCGTGCTTCCGGGGCGGGAGGCCAGCATATCAACAAGACTGATTCTGCCGTGCGCATCACTCACCTGCCGACGGGAATCGTGGTCGAATGCCAGGATGGCCGTTCCCAACATAAAAACAAGGCGCAGGCGATGAGCGTGCTGGCTGCGCGCATCCGCGACAAGCAGATGCAGGAGCAGCAAAGCAAACAGGCGGCAACGCGCAAGTCGCTGGTAGGCACGGGTAATCGTTCAGGACGTATCCGCACTTACAATTTTCCCCAGGGGCGGATAACGGATCACCGCATCAATCTGACGCTGTACAAGATCGAGCAGATCATGGATGGGGATTTGAACGAGCTTTGCTCGGCCCTGCTGGCCGAGCATCAGGCCGAGCAGTTGGCGGCAATGGCGGAGTAGATTACCGGCCGGTGTCGTCCCTCACCATTTTCGAAGCGCTGGGACAAGCCCGCCGGAACATTGCCGATATCGACGCGCGGATGCTGTTGCAGTACGTGCTCGACGTAAATCATGCTTACCTTCTTGCTCATCCCGAGCAGAAACTGACCGCTGAGCAGGCGCAGGCGTTTTACCTGCTGACAGGCCGGCGCACCCTTGGTGAACCGGTTGCTTATCTGACGGGGAGGCGCGAGTTCTACAGTCTCGAGTTCAACGTCACGCCTGCGGTACTCGTTCCCCGACCCGAAACCGAATTATTGATCGATCTCGCGCTGGCGCGGATTCCTCCGCAGCGTCCCTGCAGGATACTTGATCTGGGGACGGGCAGCGGCGCTATCGCGCTGACCCTGGCCACACATCGACCGCTGGCAAAGGTTACCGCAGTCGATGTTTCAGCCGCCGCGGTCGCCGTTGCCAACGCCAACGCCGCCCGCTTCAGCCTGAATAATGTGCGTGTTATCGAGGCAGACTGGTTTGAGGGAGTGGCTGGCGAAAGCTTCGATCTGATCGTCTCCAACCCGCCTTATATAGCGGGGGACGATCCTCATCTGGCCCAGGGCGATCTGCGCTTCGAGCCCCAGATCGCGCTCGTGGCCCCAAGCGAAGGCCTTGGCTGTATCCGGTTGATCATTGATTCCGCTCCCGCTCATCTGGCGCCCGAGGGGTCACTGCTGCTGGAACACGGTTACGATCAGGCGGAAGCTTGCAGATGCCTCCTGAGGGAAGCGGGTTTCAGGGAGGTGTTCTCCCAGCCCGATCTCGCTGGAATAATGCGGGTAAGTGGTGGATGGTTTAGGAGTTTCCCGGGAGAAGCTGCTAAAATGCGATATTAATACGATATATCGAAGAATTGCCTCCTCCTGGAGGGCTTTCCCCCGATAATCCGAACCAACGTTTTTTGAGGAGTCAGATATGGATACGCAGGAAATCATCAAGCAACAAGTGACCACGCATCCCGTGGTGCTCTACATGAAAGGTTCGCCGGCAGCCCCGCAGTGCGGTTTTTCGGCCCATGCGGTAAAAATCCTCAATGCTTGCGGCGTGGATGATCTTTTCGCAGTGGATGTGCTCGCCGAACCGGAATTCCGCCAAGGCATCAAGGATTACTCAAACTGGCCTACCATCCCGCAGCTCTATGTCAATGGAGAGTTTATCGGCGGCTCGGACATTGTTTCCGAAATGTACCAGAGCGGTGAGCTGCAAAAGCTGCTGGAAAGTGCCGAAGCAAAGTAAATCCCGGTAATTGATCGATTGATTGGTATCGGCGGGGGGAATGCTGTCCGATGACCTCCCCTGAGTCCATCAACGAAGCTTGGAGCTCAGGAAGCGGGGCTGAAGCGACCATAGATCGTTCATAGATTGCCTACAGGCTGATCGCAGCCGCGATGACCCAGTATCGGGCAAACTTTCCCACGGCCATGAACAGCATGGTCGATATCCAGTTAATTCGAAGCCATCCCGCTGCCACGCATAGCACATCCCCGATGATAGGCACCCAGGCGAGCAGCAGGACCGGGCTGCCATATTTGCGCACCCAGATCAAACCCCGCGTGCTCCCCCCCAATCTTTTAAGCAGAGACTTCTCATCGGGCAGCAAGAGGCCTATCGCATAGGAACTCATGCCTCCCATGGTGTTGCCAATTGAAGCAAGTCCCAGAGCAGACCAATAAAGCTCGGGGTAGGCTGTCAGCACGCCAAATAGTACTGCTTCCGAGCCGCCCGGAAGTAACGTGGCAGCAAGAAAGCTGCTGGTGAACAGCGCCAGCAGACTCGATTGCTCATCCATGGCAACCCTGCTTGAGAAAATAAAGCCGCGTTTCAGCTAAGAAAAGCGTTGAATAAATCTTCAGCCCGATAAAGGCTTGCAAAGTGAAGGCGCGTAGCCTGAGTGAAAGGCGCGGAATCCTTATTACGACTCCTGCACCTGATAGCTCATCAGGATTGTACCAGCAACGCGCCTTGGCGCGCCATTCGGAAGCCCAACCGGGGATAACCGGCAAAATGCATCGATTCCTCGATGACATCCGGATCCAAGGATTTCTCAAAACATCTCGTCATCTCGAGGTTAGCGCAAGGTGTTGCAAGCGGGGAGGCCAAGTCTGACAATCCTGGCACAGTTCAACATAAGACGCGTATGCTCCGGGGAAACATTGAGAGCAATGATGGATCAAAAAGTAGCTTTTGCGGGTCTGGCGATAGTCGTGGCTCAGTTATCCACCAATCTGGGAGCGGCTTTGGGAAAGAGCCTCTTTCCGCTGGTTGGACCCGAGGGGGTTGCGGCGCTCAGGACGGGCATTTCGGCTTTGGTCCTGCTGGCGATATCACGGCCCTGGGGGATTGCCTTCACGAAGCGGCAAACCACCTTTCTTGCACTCTACGGGCTTGCCTTGGGAGGTATGAACCTCCTTATCTACTTGGCAATCGAGCGCCTCCCCATCGGAGTAGCCATCGCGATCGAGATTAGCGGCCCCCTTTCGGTTGTCCTGCTGACGTCGCGTTCGATCCGGGATTTCTTCTGGTTCGCGCTTGCTGTGATGAGCTTGTTAATGCTGATGCCCTGGCCCGGCAGTCAGGCCCGACTGGATCCCTTCGGGATCGCTTTTGCCTTCGGCGCGGCCGGGTGCTGGGCGCTTTACATCCTGTTTGGAAAACGGGCATCCGAACTGGGAAGCAAGACGGCGGTGGCCCTCGGGACGTCGATTGCCTGCACCGTAACGCTGCCTTTCGGGATAGTGATGGCGGGAGAGAAACTCCTTGTTAGCCCGGTACTATGGCTCGGCCTTGTGGTGGCATTGTTGTCGAGCGCAATTCCCTACATGCTGGAAATGAAGGCTTTGGAGAGACTAAGCAGTCGCATGTTCGGGGTCATCATCAGCAGCGCGCCTGCCATCGGCGCACTCGCTGGCTATCTCATTTTAGGAGAACAACTGACCCTGGTTCAGTGGCTGGCCGTGGCAACAATGATCTCGGCGAGTGTCGGCTGCACTCTCACCGCAGCACCGGCGGTCACTCGCCCTATCGGGAAGGCCCTGATCTAGCAGGAGTCCTGCCAGTCGCACTTGTTCGTGAAGATCAAATAGGCTGACGGGAATAAATACAGGTTATTACATGTAGCTCCTTGAATTAACCACATCAGTTTTGCTGATCAGCTTTTCTTAATCGCTCATATTCACTTTACTTTCGATTCCTTCTGAAGTATCGGGGCGCCACGCATTATTCAGGAATTTCCAGGAGCCACAGCCACGGAGCCGACACCTTGATCAAGCCATCATGCCCCATGCTGAGTAGGGGTATCACGCTCTTTCCGACGCCAAAAGACGGTAAAAATCGACGGATTCCAGTACGAGAAAGTGAACCGAATTTGACTTACGCGCGTTATTTGTAGATGATATGCAAACCGATTACTCCGGAAATTCTCTGAATTACCATCTCTGCTTTAGAGGAAAACCATGACAAGCCACTCATCTTTCAAGCAAAAAGTTGATTCTATCATTGATGCGAAGCACTTGTTGAAGCATCCTTTTTATCAGGCCTGGACGGCAGGCAAGCTCACCAAGGAGCAGCTGCGCGGTTATGCCGAACAATATTTTCACAACGTGCTGGCCGAACCGACTTATCTGAGCGCTGTACATTTCAACACACCGCATTTTCATAGCGAAGACAATAGCGGCGACATCAGTGTGCGCCAGGAAGTGCTCAACAACCTCATCAGCGAAGAGCATGGCGACAAGAACCATCCGGCCTTGTGGAAGAATTTCGCCCTTGCCTTGGGGTCGAGCGATAAGGATCTCGCACGCGCCTCGGCCCTGCCCGGAACCGCACGGCTGGTTTCCACCTTCCGCGACATCTGCCTGAACCAGCCGTTCTATGCAGGTCTTGCCGCGTTGCATGCCTTTGAATCGCAGGTGCCGTCCATCGCTTCGGTAAAAATTGATGGACTGGAGAAATATTATGGAATGAGCGATCCCTCAAGCTACGAGTTCTTCAGTGTTCATGAGGAAGCGGATGTATATCATTCCCAGGCTGAATGGATGCTGATCGAGCGGTTTGCCGACACCCCGGAGAAGCAGGCCGAGGTGCTCGCCGCGACCATGCGCGCATGCGAGGCGTTGTGGGGGTTCCTGGACGGTGTTTATGAGAAGTATTGCGCCGATCTCGCCTGCGAAGAAGAGGAGCCGGTCACGCTGCACTGAGGAAATTTCAGGGAAACTTCTGTCTGGCAGGCCCTTCGTCATTCGGGGCCTGCCAGTTTACCGGTCACTCCGAGGCAGTTTGTACTTGCCTGCCTATCCCGCCTCCTTCTCTTTATACCTCTTCTTCACTTCTTCTCTCCACTGTTTCTCCTGTCTGCTACCTGTTGGGCGCTTATTGCTCCGCCGACTTCAGGGGAATGATTCCATCCAGCGTTGCGAAGCACGTATTCCTTGCAGTAACCAGAAAATCGCGCAGATAGGGCCGGGTGGCGGTTTCCGCCAGCGTTGATACGTACAAGTCACTCCACAGTCCTTGCGGACCAATGCGTCGCGCGATTACATAATCGTGCTCGACATAGTTTTTAAGTCCCCAGCTGGGCAGCGCGGCAATACCCCGTCGGCTGGCGACCAGTTGCAGGATCGCCACGGTAAGCTCGGCTGTGCGCCGCTCGGGTTGAACGCCTGCCGGTTTCAGCACGTTGCGAATAAGATCGATACGCTCTTCCGGCACGGGATAGGTGATCAGCGTCTCGCCGGCGAAGTCGCGTGCATGCAGGATTTTCTTCGCGCGTAACGGGTGTTCCGGCGCCAGCACCGCAAGAATTTCGAAGCGGAAGAGCGGGTGGTGAACGATGCTGCGTCGCTCAGTCTGCTCCGATCCGATCACTACATCTGCCCCGCCTTCCTCCAGAAGCTGAAGGGGATCGCTGTGAAATCCCGAAACCAGATCGAGTTCGACCTCCGGCCAGTTCTGGCGGAATGCGTCCATCAGCGGCATCAGCCAGTCGAAGCAGGTGTGGCACTCCAGTACGATGCGCAAGCTACCTGAGGCATGCTCCGACATTTTGGCAAGATTTCGTTCAGTCGCCTGTATTTCCTCGAGTACCTTGCGCGCCAACGTGACCAGATGCTGTCCCGCTTCAGTCAGTTCGATGCTTTGCCCCTGGCGGCGCAATATCGGCAAGCCGTAATGGTTCTGCAACGCTTTGATTTGGTGCGACAATGCCGATTGGGTCAGGTGCACGCGTTTTGCCGCCCGCGAGACGCTGCCTGTTTCATCCAAGGCTGCGAGAGTGCGGAGGTGCCGAAGTTCAAGCAGGGAAGTCATCGTCACATAGAAATTTATGAATTTTATTCATTAATATTTTACAACATTTCATTTGATTCATAACCAAGTCTGCCACAAAATCGTCAGTCACTCCACAGAGCTGCAATTGAAGTGGGACCAAACGATAGAGGAGAATGACCAATGGCACTGACACATAACCTGGGATTTCCGCGTATTGGCGCGCAACGGGAACTGAAGCGCGCGCTTGAGGCATACTGGCGCGGCGATATCGGTGATGAGCAACTCAAAACCACGGCAGCGGAATTGAGGAAGCGGCACTGGCTTTTGCAGCGCGAGCAGGGTATTGATCTCATTCCCGCAGGCGATTTCGCCCTTTATGACCAGATGCTGAACATGACCGCACTGCTGAGTGCAATACCTGCACGCTTCGGAGCAGACAAGGGTAAAACAGAGCTGGACTTGTACTTCGCCATGGCGCGTGGCACTGTCGATCAGCCTGCGATGGAGATGACCAAATGGTTCGACACCAACTATCACTATATCGTCCCGGAATTCGATGCCCACACCTGCTTTCGTATAGGTTCCGAGCAGCTCTTCAGGGAGGTTGCCGAAGTGCAGGCGCTCGGCATCAAGCCTAAAGCCGTCTTGATCGGGCCGTTGACCTACCTGTATCTTGGAAAAGAGGTCACCCGGCAGAATGAGCAGGAATTCAGCCGCCTGGATTTGTTACCCCAACTGTTACCGGTATATCGCGATATTCTCGTCCGGCTTGCGTCGCTAGGCGTGGAATGGGTACAGATCGACGAACCTGTGCTGGCCCTCGACCTGGACGAGGACTGGCTGCGGGGTTTGGATCAGGCTTATGCCGGTTTGCGGGAACCGGCGGATGGACAGGCCCACGGCCCCTCGGCACTTGCCCGGCTCCCTAAAATTCTTTTAGCGACTTATTTCGATGGCGTGAACAATCATGCCGAGCGATTGAAGAAGCTACCCGTGGAAGGCCTCCATATCGATTTGTGCCGGGCGCCTGGTCAACTCGGTATTTTTCTGGAGGGCTACCCGGCCGGAAGAGTGCTGTCCCTGGGCATTATCGATGGGCGTAACATCTGGCGGGCAGACCTTGCTCCCACCTTGGCGGTTTTGTCGCATGCCCAGGCCCTCCTCGGGGAAAGACTGTGGATTGCGCCGAGTTGCTCGCTTCTGCATTGTCCGGTGGATCTGGAACTGGAAAGCAGTCTGGAGCCTGAAATAAGGAACTGGCTGGCTTTCTCGGTGCAGAAATTAAAAGAAGTCTCCATCCTGGGGCAAGGGCTGAATCAGGGGGAACATTCTATACGCCAGCAATTGGATGCTTCCACCGCAGCGAGGCAGGCTCGGCGGGAGTCATCGCGCATCCACAACCCGGTGGTGCAGGACCGTCTGAATCGCCTGACTGAACAGGATGGCCGGCGCAAGAGTCCGTTCAAGGTCAGGCAGAAACTGCAACGGGAGCGGCTACAGCTTCCGCTTTTGCCTACTACAACCATCGGGTCATTTCCTCAGACAGCGGAGATCCGCAAAGCGCGCGCGGCTTTCAGGAAAGGAGAGCTCGGCAATTTGCAATATCTTGAAGCGATGCGGGACGAGATACGAGTGGCGATCAGAAAGCAGGAAGAAATCGGGCTCGATGTACTGGTGCATGGCGAGGCCGAGCGCAACGATATGGTCGAGTATTTTGGCGAACAGCTATGGGGTTATGTCTTCACGGAGAATGGATGGGTGCAAAGCTACGGCTCGCGCTGCGTGAAACCGCCGATTCTCTACGGGGATATTTACCGTCCCGAGCCCATGACGGCTGACTGGATTCGATATGCGCAAAGCCAGACGGGAAAGCCGGTCAAGGGGATGCTGACCGGTCCCGTTACAATGTTGATGTGGTCGTTCGTGCGTGATGACCAGCCGCGCTCCGTCACCGCGCTGCAGCTCGCCCTTGCCATTCGGGACGAGGTTGTGGATCTGGAAGAGGCGGGCATTGCGATTATCCAGATCGACGAGCCCGCTTTCCGCGAGGGCCTGCCCTTGAAAAAGCGAGATTGGAATGCATACCTGGAATGGGCGGTGCATGCCTTCCGTGTCGCCAGCTCGGGCGTAAGGGATGACAGCCAGATACACACCCATATGTGCTACTCGGAATTCAATGACATCCTTCCCGCCATTGCCGATATGGATGCAGATGTAATCACGATCGAAACGTCACGTTCACGCATGGAGCTGCTGGACGGATTCGGCCATTTCAAATATCCCAACGAGATCGGGCCGGGCGTCTATGACATCCACTCCCCGCGGATTCCCCGTTCGCGGGAGATGCTGGAGTTGCTGGAGAAAGCCTGCGGGGTGATCGACCCTGACCAATTATGGGTCAACCCGGATTGCGGGCTGAAGACGCGGGGATGGGGGGAAGTCATGACTGCCTTGAAGCAAATGGTGGAAGCCGCACACCTGTTACGGGCCCGTCTCGGGTATCGGGAAGACGAGTCGCAGCTTGAGGCACCTGAATCCGATAAGGAACCCGCTCGAGTCAGCGCGGGATAATCCGGTCTCCGGCAGAAGGTTTTCCGGGGGCTTTTCCGGGTGTCTCCGGTTGCGGGGATGTGTGCAGCACCTTTATCAGGTTTGCTTCGAGCTGGATCACTGACCGGGAGTTGCTCAAAATGCTTCCTGTAACCAGGAAAGTATCCTCGGCACGTTCGCCCAATGTGTTTATCCTGGCGCTGTGGACGTTCAACCCAAACCGCACAAGCACTTGCGCAATGCGCGAGAGCAATCCGGACTGGTCGCCTGCCGTGATGGACAGCACATAATAGGCGCCGCTGTCGTCCGGCTCGATGCTGACTTGCGGCGTGATCGGAAAATGCCTGAGGTGGCGGCTCAGGCGCCCTTTCACGGGGGTCGCCATTAAAGCCTGCTGCTCCAATTGCTGTGTCAGCTCCTGCTCGATGAACTGAAACTCCCGCGGATCATGGTTTGCAACATTGAAGGGGTCCAGCACCAGAAAACTGTCGAGCGCATATCCCTCGCGGGTCGTGTGGATTTTTGCCTGGACGATATTGTAGTCGATACCGTCGAAAAAACTGCAGATGCGGGCAAACAGGTCCTTCTGGTCGGCCGTATAAACCAGTACCTCTACCCCTGCCCCGGTTTCGGCGGCGCGTGTTTTGACTATCGGTGCCGGTGATTTCATCCTCTGGCTCAGATGCTGCGTGTGCCAGGCAATTTCCCGGGGATCGTGCATCATCAGATAGCTGGAATCGAGCCCGGACCAGAACCGCTCATAGGCGCGCATTGCTGCATCATCCGGATGCAGCAGTTGCAGCACCTTGTTTTTGCGGTTTTCCAGAGAAATGTCAGTGAGCGCCGTTTCGCCGCAAAGATACTGTCGGGTGCGGTGGAACAGATCTTCAAGCAGCTTGCCTTTCCATGCGTTCCATACCTTGGGACTGGTCCCCCGGATATCCGAAACCGTGAGCAGGTAAAGCGCGATGAGATGCCGCTCATCCCGCATGCTTGCGGCGAAATCCGCAATGACCTCGGCATCCGCTATATCTTTTTTTTGTGCCGTGGCGGACATGTGCAAATGATTTTCCACCAGCCAGACGACCAGTTCGGTATCTTCTGCAGGCATTCGGTGCCGTTCACAGAAGCGCCTCGCGTCGACCTTGCCGAGCAAGGAATGATCCCCTTGCCGACCTTTGGCAATGTCGTGGAACAGTCCGGCAAGATAGAGTAACTCAGGCCGTTCGAATTCATTGATGAGTCTGCTGCAGAGCGGATATTCATAGGCGAATTCGGGTGCCATGAAGCGACGCAGGTTTCGCACGACCATCAGGATGTGCTCATCCACCGTATATACATGGAAGAGATCATGTTGCATCTGGCCGATAATCCGGCCGAAAGCAGGAATGTAGCGCCCGAGAATGCCGTAGCGGTTCATCAACCGGAGCTCGCGTGTCAGTCCGCGAGGTTGACGCAGTATTTCCATGAACATGGCGCAATGACGAGGCTCGCGGCGAAATGAAGCCGTAATGAGCGGCGCCGAACGCCACATCGCTCTCAGAGTGGCGAAGCTGCGGCCTTTAAGGTCCGGGTTCTGTTGCAGGAGCAGAACGCTTTCCAGTATCGCGCCGGGATCCCGCTCAAAAATATCCTCTTCGCATATCTCCAGCAGATCGCCGCGCTTCTGAAACCGCTCATTGATGATCGTCGTCACTGCCTCCTCATCCGGAAAAATTTCCGCATGCAGGGTAAGCAGCAAAATGGTATTGACCTGGGTCACCGATCTCGCGGCGCGGTAGTATCGTTGCATCAGCATTTCTCCGGGACGGCGCGGGGGCTTCGCAGCGATGCCAAGTTCTTCGGCCAGGGGATTCTGGTAATCGAATAACAGGCGGTCTTCGCGCCTGCCACCGAGGTAGTGCAGCCGGATGCGGAGGTCTTGCAGCACAGTCTGCTGACGCTGGATGAGCCTGGCCTCGCGGCGGATGATGAAGCCTTTTTTCGCCAGTTCCGACCAGGTCTTTCCGAATCCGGCAGCACGGCTGATCCACAACACGTTCTGCAGATCGCGCAGGCCGCCGGGGCTCTCCTTTATGTTCGGCTCGAGCTTGTAGGGCGCGTCCTGATATCGCTTATGACGCTGCTGCTGTTCGAGCTGCTTGTCGACGAAGAATTTCCGGGGTGCAAGCATGGTTTCCATTACCTGCAGGAACCGATCGAACAGATCGGAGTTGCCTCCAAGGAGGCGGGCCTCCAGCAGGCTGGTCTGCACGGTAATGTCGTTGGCTGCCTCTTCGCCACATTCCTTGACCGTGCGCACACTATGGCCGATATCCAGGCCGATATCCCACAGCAATCCTACCCAGTGCTCCAGGCGAGTCCCGAGCTCATTATCCATCGCCTCGGCAGCATCCCCTTTATCCGGTAGCAATACCACTAGATCGATATCGGAATAGGGAAAAAGCTGTCTTCGGCCGTATCCGCCCACGGCCAGCAGGGCGGTGGACCCGGGCATGTTCATTTCATGCCATACCTGGCGGAGAATACCGTCTACCAGGCGACTGTGATCCCGCAGCAGGGCTGCGCCGTTTCTGTTTTGGTGGTAGCGGCGCTGCAACGACTCGCGACCGCTCAGGAGCTTCTGCCTGACCGCTTCGTGGCTGAAAGGTTTTGCATTCAGCCCCTTCATTGTCGTCAGGAATGGAGGGTGGGCTGCGGCGGAGTGCCACCCGACTGTGTCAACACTTCGTATCCTGTTTCCGTGACGAGCACGGTATGTTCCCATTGCGCCGACAGACTATGATCCTTTGTGACAATGGTCCAGCCATCGGCCAGCTGGCGAATCTGCGGCTTGCCGGCGTTGATCATCGGCTCGACCGTGAAGATCATTCCGGCTTTGAGTTCGAGCCCTGTCCCGGCGCGACCGTAATGAAGCACCTGGGGTTCTTCATGGAATTTTGCTCCGATTCCATGACCGCAGAATTCCCGCACTACACTGTATCCATGGCCTTCCGCATACTGCTGAATGGCGTGGCCGATATCCCCCAACCGTTTTCCGGGCTTGATGATTTCAATACCATGCCACATTGCTTCATAGGTTACCTTGCACAGGCGCTTGGCCTGGATGCCGGGTTCGCCGATGAGATACATCCGGCTGGTATCACCGTGATATCCGTCTTTGATGACGGTTACATCGATATTGACGATATCCCCGGATTTGAGTCTCTTATGCCCCGGTATACCATGACAAACCTGATGGTTGACCGAGGTGCAGATCGATTTCGGGTAAGGCGAATAACCCGGAGGGGCATAATTGAGCGGTGCAGGAACGGTATCCTGCACATTCACCATGTAATCGTGACACAGCTTGTCAAGCTCGTCGGTCGTCACTCCCGGCTTGACGAACGGCGCGATGTAATCCAGCACTTCCGATGCAAGTCTGCCCGCTACCCGCATTTTCTCTATTTCATCAGGGGATTTGAGATGCACCGTCATACAGATTTCAGAGCCATGAGCCGATAAATTTGAATGAAAAGCTTATATGATGAGGATGGAAATATCTTATTGCAAGACTTGCTTGCCCGCAGCAAGGTCAGAAAAACCGCGGTGGAAGAATACTTCCCTGAAAATCACACATCCATGAGCATGACAGGGAGGAGAAGCAGGCGGAGAGGGAAAGGAGCATTCTGCATTCAAGGTTTTCCGGGTTCTTTATTGTGCTGCCGAGTTCGCCTTGCCATGCGTTTCTGCCCTTGGCTCGCAAGTGGTCCTGGTGATACGGCTATTCGGAAATTCCGCCTTTAATTTTTCCAGTTGCCCCTCCAGGTCCGCCGGGGAGTTCTCCGCGACAAACTTGACCTGCTCGACATTCCTTGCCCCGATAATGGCGGATACGACCCGTTTAGTCCTCAGGGTTGCCAGAAAGGCGCGGGCGTCCTCGATTTTTTCAAAAAATCCCAGTGAAATCGCATTGTTCCACTTGCTGTCGCCTTCCACGATCTGGTAAGTAGTAATATCGCGCCGCTTGAGCTCTCCTATCTTGCGTTCGGCGTGTTGCTTGTTCATGAGCGGGGGAATGTGCACCCAGTAATAGGGCGCCATGCCCATGGTGCGCGATTTCAATTTGCCCTCGAGATTATGCCGGGAAATGGCTGCTTCTACATGGGCGACATCCGGTTGGGGAAAGGCTTCCCATTCCAGACAAACAGATGGAGGTGGCGGAGCGGCCGCCGATGAAGGTCCGGTTTTCGTCTGAAGCTCCGCTGACAGGGAGGCTCTGCTGCTTTCGTCCGGTTCAAGCTGGATATATAGCGCGAAAGCGAGGTTGATAAACAACAATAGAAAAAATAATGCTTTCATTACGGATAAGGTTATTGTTGTTATATTGTTGTTATACGGCCTTTGCCTTAAAATGCGCAGTCAAATCAAAATACCAATTACTTTCTTCGGAGTCTCAGGAATGCAAGGCATCAAGCTAATTTCGATGATTACCGCATCGGCTGTATTGGCCCTGTCCAGCCATGTTTTTGCGGAAACGCCTCCCCAGCCTGTCAAAACGGCAGGAGATGCGGCTAAAGGCCAGCAAATCGCCTCCCAGGTTTGCGCCGCCTGTCATGGTGCGGATGGCAACAGTATGATTCCTGCAAATCCCAATCTGGCGGGGCAGCATGCCGAGTATATCATCAAGCAGCTCAATAATTTCAAGTCGCAGGACGGCAAGCCGGCAGAGCGCGATAGCGCGGTGATGTCAGCGATGGTTGCGCCGCTTTCCGACGAGGATGCAAGGAATCTCGCAGCTTACTACGCTCAGCAGAAGCCCAAGCCCGGGGTGGCCAACAACAAGGAACTCGCCGAGCTGGGGGAAAAAATATATCGCGGCGGAAATCTTGAAACCAATGTTCCCGCCTGCTCCAGTTGCCATTCCCCTAACGGCGCCGGCATTCCTCCCGTTTATCCCCAGCTCGCCGGGCAGCATGCAGAGTATTCTGCTACGCAGCTGCGTGCATTCCGGACCGAGCAGCGGGCAAACGATGCGAACAAGGTTATGCACGTGATCGCAACGCGGATGAGCGAAAAAGAAATGGAGGCGGTATCCGAGTTTATTTCGGGTCTGCGCAAGTAATAAAAAAAGTCGGGGATTCCGAAGTTATCGCGGAATTATCGCAGAGGGCGCTGCCGGTAAAATCGGGATGACCGGGATGGCTATAGGGCCCGGATACGGTCAGCGGAAGCAGTCCGTTCGCGCGATCTGTAGCTCGGCAGGGCCACGGAAAGGGAGCCGGGGTGGAACGAGGTCCAGTTCCAGCAGTCAGGCCTGACCCATTCGCAGCGCAGTATCTTTAGAGGAAGATACTGCCTCGCTATCAGCAGCAACTGCCCGCTGTTTTTATTCCCGCGCAAAGATTTTTTCAGCGGTGGCTAGTGTTTTGCTGATTTCAGCATCCCCGTGTGCCGCGGAAACAAATCCGGCTTCAAATGCTGATGGGGCGAAATAAATACCCTCCTCGAGCATGGCGTGGAAAAAACCATTGAAAGCCTCGCGGTCACAGCTCATCACCTCCGCGTAACTTTTCGGCGCGCTCTCCCGGAAATAGAGTCCGAACATGCCCCCTACAGCCTCCGCACAAAAAACCACACCCTGTTTTGCTGCGGCCGCGGCAAGACCTTCCGTAAGTTTGCGGGTACGCGCCGCGAGTTTGTCGTAGAACCCCGGTACCTGCACCAGCTTCAATGTAGCGAGGCCGGCAGCGACCGCAACCGGATTTCCCGAAAGCGTACCCGCTTGATAGACGGCTCCTACTGGTGCAAGGCATTGCATGATTTCTCGCCGGCCTCCAAACGCAGCCATTGGCATACCGCCGCCAATCACTTTGCCCAGTGTGGTGAGATCGGGTTTTATTCCGTAAAGCCCCTGGGCACACTCCAGTCCGACGCGAAAGCCTGTCATCACTTCATCGAAGATCAACACGCTGCCGTGGCGCGTGCACAATTCGCGCAAACCCGCCAGGAAGCCGGGCTGAGGCGCGATAAGATTCATGTTGCCCGCAACAGGCTCGACAATGACTGCCGCGATTTCGGCACCGAACTGGTTGAAAGCCTGTTCAACACCGGCGAGATCATTGTAATCGAGCACCACCGTGCTCGAAGCCGTTTCAACAGGGACGCCGGCAGAACTCGGATGGCCGAAAGTCAGAGCGCCAGAGCCTGCCTTCACCAGCAAGGCGTCGTCGTGGCCGTGATAACAGCCTTCAAACTTGATGATGCGATTCCGAGCGGTATAACCGCGCGCCAGCCGGATGGCGCTCATGGTCGCTTCGGTTCCGGAGCTTACCAGCCTGACTTGCTCGATTGACGGCACCAGTCGGCACAGCAGTTCCGCTATTTCCAGTTCCGCCTCGGTGGGCGCTCCAAAAGTCAAGCCGTTTTTTGCTGCCGCATAGACCGCATCAACCACTTCAGGATGGGCATGCCCGAGAATCAGAGGGCCCCAGGAACCGACATAATCTATGTAGGACTTGTCATCCGCATCCCAGGCATAGGCACCCTCACCTTTTCTGAAGAAAACCGGCGTGCCGCCTACCGATTTGAAGGCGCGAACCGGCGAGTTGACACCACCGGGAATGAATTTTTGCGACTGTTCGAACAATTGCTGGTTGCGTGACATTATTGACTGGTCCTTGACAATGAGGGGTGAAACGACTGACGCTTGAATAATCCGGAGAACTTGGCGGCCTCGGAACGGATATCTCGTGCGCCAAACAGGGCGTTGCTGACTGCTACAGCATCCGCGCCGGCGCTGATCAACTCCAGGGCATTATCGCTATTGATGCCGCCTATGGCGACAATGGGAATCCTGATCTCAAGATTTCCCTGCCGTAGCAGATCGATGGAAGCGGGCACGGTATCGGTCTTTGTTACGGAATTGAAAAAAGCCCCGAAAGCGACGTAATCCGCCCCATTGCACTCGGCTTCGATGGCAGATTCGAGTTCGTTGTAGCAGGAAATTCCGATGATCTTTTCATGACCCAGTTTAAGCCGGGCTTGAGAAATGGGTGCATCTTCCCGTCCCAGATGCACTCCATCCGCCCCGACCTCCAGAGCAAGATCGATATGATCGTTGATGAGGAGGGGAACGTCAAACCGGCGGCAGAGATGGGCGAGGGAGCGCGCCTGTTCCCGGTGCAGTTCCTCATTCAGCGTTTTGCTGCGGTATTGAACCAGTCGCGCACCTCCGGCAAGCGCCCTCCATGTCATCGCGACCAGATGCGATGTATCGCCTGTATCTGGTGTGATCGCATATAGACCGGTTATTTCTCGACGCGGAGCAGCGCTACATCGCTTGATTTCGTTCCTCGACACCGTTCTCATCACGCGCCCAGAATAGCCTGTCTGGCAGATGTTGCCCCATTCCAGGCCTGAACCCGGCTTTCAGCGATTGCCAGGTGTATTCCTGCGCTTCATATACACCCTCTGCAATAGGCAATCCATTGGCAAGCGTGGCGGCGATAGCAGAGGCGAGTGTGCACCCCGATCCATGATACGAGCCCGTCAGGCGATTCCATGCATCCGTGCGCACGATGCCGGTAGTTCCGTATAGCGTGTTCACCACTTGCGAAGTATTTTCATGGGTTCCGGTAACGAATACATATTCACATCCCAGGCGCAGCAATCGGCCTGCGCACTGGTGCAAATCCGGCATATCGGACTCATCCTCATAATCCTGCGCCAATCGCCGCGCTTCGAGGCTGTTGGGCGTGATGATGGTTGCCTGCGGCAGCAGCAATTCCCGCATGGCAGCCACCATTTCCTCATTGGCGAGTTCATCGCCCCGGCCCGAGGCAAGCACAGGGTCCAGCACGACTGGAATGTTGGGATAATCCGAAACCACTTCGGCGATCGCCGCAATAATTTCCACACTGCCCAGCAAACCCATTTTGAACACATGCACGGGCATGTCCTCAAGAACCGCGCGTGCCTGATCCGTCACCCATTCTGCATCCAGGGCCATTACATCATCTACTCCCGCCGTATCCTGCACCGTCACGGCGGTGATGACCGAAAGGGGGTGACATCCCATGCTGGCCAGAGTGAGAATATCAGCCTGGATACCGGCGCCCCCGGTAGAGTCGCTGGCAGCAAAAGAAAGTACGATGGGGGGTGGCTGAGACATGAACTAATACCGTAAAATGATATTTTAACCTAAATACCCCTACTCATCATGACTACCACCGAAACGACCGAAGTGCGTGTCTACCGTTGCTATATGTGCCTGATTTGCGGCTATGTATATGACGAGGCCGAAGGCTCTCCGCAGGAAGGTATTCCGCCCGGAACAAGGTGGGAGGATGTACCGATGAACTGGACATGTCCGGAATGTTCAGCGCGTAAGGAGGATTTTGAGATGGTGGAAATCTGAATGCGCATACTTCATGCCATGCTGCGCGTGGGCGATCTGGAAAAGTCGATTGCCTTTTATACGGACGTGCTGGGAATGAAAGTGCTGCGCCGGAAAGATTATCCCGAGGGCCGGTTTACCCTCGCATTTGTCGGTTATCAGGATGAGGCGGAGGGAACGGTATTGGAACTCACCCACAACTGGGATACCGGCAAATACGACCTGGGAACTGGTTACGGACATATTGCGATCGAAGTCGATAACGCCTATCAGGCGTGTGAGGAAGTGAAGAAACGGGGCGGCAAGGTTACACGCGAGGCAGGCCCGATGAAACACGGTGTTACCGTGATTGCGTTCGTGGAAGATCCTGACGGCTACAAGATCGAGTTCATCCAGAAAAAAACCGCGTAAAGCGGACAGGGGGATACAGCGCGAATGATATTCCTCTGCATCTCCTCGCCTGGCGGGCCACTGACTGCCAAAGCTTGCCGCCAAAGTCTATTCAAACCCGGAGGAGTCGGAGCATCATCTCGTGATACCCGGCGCTCTTTTGCTATGGAAGTCTTGATGGATAATCCGCAGGATACCAGGCGCCGATAACCTTTCGACCTTGTTTCCTTGATCAAGTTAAGGATGGATTTCAAGGAGCAGGTCACTCCAACCATATGGATGAGCCAGATAACTCTACCAAGGAAGCCGTTAAGTCAAATAATATTTCTGCTCGACTGCTGATTTCTGTTACGCGACGTCTTTTCATCGCACTGGTTATTCTTTATGGCCTCTCATTGACCGCTGCTGCTCTATTGAGGGAGTCCATCTATATAGTGCCGCTGCTCGTATTCGCCAGTGGCGTGATTGGCGGCTTTGTCGGTCTTCAACGCCGTCTGAAGGATCTGACTTTGTTGGATCTGGAGTTGATAGCGGAGTCCTGGGTTTACACTGCTCTTTCTCCCCTGGTTGGGGGTGTGTTGGCCTTTTTGCTTTTTATACTTTTTCTTTCCGGCTTGCTATCCGGCGATCTGTTTCCCGTTTTTCTGCCTGATAGCAATTCATCCTCCGAAAGTTTCCTGTCGATCTTCGAGCAACATGGAGAAGGACACAAAGAATATGCAAAGCTGATATTCTGGTCTTTTATGGCGGGCTTTTCCGAGCATTTTGTTACAGACGTGATCAGCAGATTTGAAGGAGCAGCAGTGAAAAGCTTGCCCTTAGCGGGGCAAGAAGAGTCAAGGCGAATTCAACGCTGAGACAACCGTGCAGATAACATCGTCTGCTCGCATCGCACACGCCTCAATAAAATCAACGTTCGTTATCCTGACGATCCTGCCAGTTGAGATAGAGGACAGCTATCGTAATGATGGCCAGAGGCAGGAGTACGTACAGACCGAGCGCAAAACCTGCTCCATCTCCATGATGAGGGGGCGGACTGCTGATGATCTTGTAGCCATGTGCTGTTCCAACCAGGAGAGCGAGAACCAGACCCCCCATGCGGCGGTTTACGATCAGTTTCCGGCCCGACAGTTCGTTCAACATGTGGGCGGCGTAATAGCCAAGGAAATAGATGACGGTATAAAAAACCAAGGCGCCCATAACAGTTCGGATATCACTGATTTTCTTCCGGAACAATATTACCATCCGCCTCAGGGTTCCGGACAGTTCCCGACCTGGCGGCGGAGGGGGCAGAAACTATAAACGGACCGTTGGGGCTGATGTGGTTGAAAAGCCCTCAGTCAACGCTTGATCCCGTTTTCTCCGAATGTCCGCCAGATATCGAGGTTGATATCGGACCGTAGCGCAGGCAGATTCTTCTCCGCTTCTTCCACCCATGCGACGAGTTCCAGAACGATCCCGCCATCGACGAATTCCTTGAGATACACTGCGGGAGCAGGCTCGGCCAATATCTGCTGGCGCCTCTTTGCCGCTTCCGACATGATTTTCATCGCGGCTTCGATCGGACTGTCGTAGCTGATACGCATCGGAAAGACAAGGCGCAATCGGCGATCGGAGAAGGGATGGTTGATGACAGCCGAAGTAATGAAAACGTCATTGGGAATGAGGATATTGGTACCTTCTTCGCTCTTGAGCACCACATACCGCGTGGTGAGCGAGGTCACCTCGCCTTTGCGGTTATCCACCGTGATTATATCGCCGAGATGGAGGGAATGGTCCAGGAGAATGATAAACCCGCTGATGTAGTTACTCGCGATCTTTTGCAATCCCAGTCCGAGCCCGACGCCGAGTGCACCTCCAAACACGGACAGAAACGTGATATCCACGCCGACCATGGGCAACGCAACCAACACTCCGATAATGATCAGAATGGTGCGGCTGATCTTCGACAAGATGACACGCTGATTGATATTCAGCGCTCTCGCCATCATGATGCGGGTTTCAACCGAACTTGCAAGCGAGGCGGCCACGAGCATGCTGACGGTGAACGCGATGAAACCCTGGGCGATCAGCAATATCGAAATACGCTGCTTGCCGACATGCAGTGAAATGTCGTCGAGAAGGGCCAGAATTTCGGGCAAAAGCCCTGTGATATAAAGCGCGAATCCTATCCACACCGTCCAGCCGATGAATCGTTCCCACGGGCGGAGCCACTCCTGGCGGCGAAATACCTTGCGCAGCATGTAGACCGCGGCACGGATCAGGACGAGCGCGAACAGAATCGGGATAATGATATTGAGCAGGTGCGTCGGGTACCAATAGTCCAGCGCTCCCTTGCCGACGACAGTAAAGACCAGCGCAAAAAATGGAAACAGGAGCCGGCTCAGGCTGCGTGCGCTGATGGTTAACTTCCCGCCGGCATTGACACGCGCCGGAGCGCGCCGGATGAACTGCCTTTGCAGCAACCACGCCATTCCCATGGCCGCAGTCAACACAGCAAGCTGCCACAGGACGGGGACTTGCTGCGCATGAGCAAGCAGTTTGTTCAGCAGGCTCTGGAATTCAATGTTGAAGTGCATCCGTTGAAACAGAAGAGGGGCAGTGGCGGAAATGGATGGGCAAATGGATAAATGGATGGGCGTGCCAGATTCTAGCACGCGTAAACTACTTTCCCCTCATGCCGCATTTCGGCTCAGGGAAGCACAGGCTCACACGCCTTGAATCAGCGGTAAGGCCGCGCATGACTGAAATGATCCAGCCAGTTTTCCCGGTAAAGGTCCACGAGCGCGGAATTCCCACGCATCACGAGCACGTTTTCCGCATTCTTGTGCTGTGCCGCATGGGTGAAATTGAAACTGCCGGTAATCAGCGTAGCCTGGGTGCTGCCTGCATCGATCAGCATCACCTTGTTGTGGGCACTGCTGTGATTCGAGTCCATGAATACCAGCACACCTTGTGACGCCATTCTCGCAATCAGACTGGTCGGAATTTTTTCGGTCTGCTCCCTGTCCGCAATGACTTTTACATCCACTCCGCGATGCCTGGCTGCGATTAAAGCATCGGCAATTCTGCGATGGGTAAAACTGAAAGCCTGGACCAGAACCTGGGTACGGGCGCCATCGATGGCATCCGCGATCAGTTTCCCCGCATCCTGCCCCGGCGTGAAAGCAACCTGCACAGTACCGGAAGCGGACAGGACTGGAGGTGGCTTGCGATAGGAAGGGGGTTCAAACGCTGCGGCAGAGGTTGTCAGGAGTACAGCAAGACAGACAGCCATATACTGCTTCACGGAGAGACTACGGCCTGGTGACATCATGTTTGAGCCTTCCCTGATTCCAGTGCGGCGGCAAAAAAACCATCCGTTCCGTGCAGCCTGGGCAGGAGTTGCATAAACACACCGGTGTCGAGCGGGATTTTTTGCTGGCGCAATAACTCGGCGCAATTCAACAGGGTGAAGCGGGGGTTATTCGCAATAAAATTCTCAACGATTTCCTGGTTTTCTTCCGGTAAAAAGCTGCAAGTGGCATAAACAAGCCTGCCACCCGGTTTAAGCAAGTTGGCCGCAGATGACAGGATAGCGGTTTGCTTGCACTTGAGTTCCTCGATGCTTTGCGGCGACTGGCGCCATTTCAGATCCGGGTTTCGTCGCAGGGTTCCAAGCCCGCTGCAAGGTGCATCCACCAATACCCGATCGATTTTTCCCGCCAGCCGTTTCACCTTTATGTCGTTTTCATTGGCGATGAGCTGAGGATGGAGGTTCGATAAGCCGGAACGCTTGAGGCGGGGCTTGAGATTGTTCAGCCGCTTTTCCGAATTATCGAAAGCATAGATGCGTCCCTGCGAACACATCAGCGCCCCCAGCATCAGCGACTTTCCTCCCGCTCCCGCGCAGAAATCCACTACCATGTCCCGGCGCCTGGGGGCAAGCAGATAACCCAGCAGCTGGCTGCTTTCATCCTGGACTTCGATCTTGCCGCTCATGAACGCTTCATGCCGGTTGATCGCCGGCTTTCCGGTAAGGCGGATACCGAGGGGCGAGTAGGGCGTCGGCATGCCTTCGATTCCATCTTTTCTCAACAGCTCGATAACTTCCTCGCGCGTCGCAAGCTGCGTATTGACACGCAGATCAAGGGGTGCGGGTGCTTGCAGCGAGCGGCCCAGGTCAAGAATGGCTCCATCGTCCATGAATTCCCGCAGTTTTTCCAACAGCCACTCCGGAAATTCTGCCTGGACGCCGAGGGGCTGCGATTCCAGCGACACTGCTTTCATTTCCGCAAGCCGTTTTGCTTCTGTTTCACTCACCAGGGGCGTCAGCTCGCGCAAGTTCATTCCCGAGAATTTCGCCAGATACGCCAGCAGGAGCGAACGAGGTGTGGCAATTTCCACCACGCGCTCCAGAAAAAAACGGTGGCGCAGAATACCGAATACGATTTCAGCGATGAACGCGCGATCGTGCACGCCGAGTTTCCGATTGTCCTGGAAAAAATGCCGCAACAAAGAATCAGCCGGACGTTGCAGTGGAAGTACAGTGCGCAGTGCAGCGGTTGCCATGTCGAGATGAGCAGGGGTAAGACGCATTGTCATGAATTATCGATACTGCTCGGCAGAAGCGGACGCAAAGCACGCCTTAGCAGGACAGGCAGGCGCAAAGGGAGGATTCGGGCAGACGGCACTCGCTGCCCGGCACAACCACTCTGACGTCCCAGTGATTTTACAGGTTTGCCGCAGCCGAGCCTATTGCAGGCGGCCCTGTTTTAGGCCGTTCATCGGCCCTCCATAACTTATTTTTGTCACCATCTGATCCGTCACGATGCCGATTTTTTCGGTAGCCACGACGCGCACCGGCAGCATATGGTGATCGACAGCAAGCCAGATTTTTTTATCCCGATCCCCTTCTTTTTCCAGTTGCTTCGTCAGCACGATCGTTTCCAGTTTGCCCATGGGAGTATCGAGGGTTTCCTTGCTCACAGCATAGCGTACCGACTCGAGGTGCTTCCCATCGGTTTCGTGCAGGTTTACCACCTTGCCGGAGACAGGAGTAAACATGAAGCTGTAGAGCAGGCTAAGCTTGTCCTGAGCATCGGCAGGCAGCGCTTTTTGCTCTTCCCCGCGTTTATGCTGAAGCGTGATCAGTTTCTTGCTCCAGTCGAAAATCGCCACTTTCGGCACCTTGTTTCCGTGCTGATCCGAAAACCGCTCCGGCCGCAGCGTCCCCTGGGTGGTGATGATGCCTTCACTGTCCCGCACCAGGGTGTCCGGTTGTGTCAGGGCTAGCAGGCCCTTGGCCTTGCCCTCGCTGGATAGGCTGTAGCGGCGCTCGCCGTTTTCCTGAGTGATTTTCAGCGTGTCATTCATGTCCGCTTCGAGGCTCCCAGACGTGACCGAATAGCTGATATCGACGCGCGACGGCACTTCTGTGCCGCAGGCAGCGCAAGCGGAAAAAGCGGGAAAAGCAAAAAAAACTGAGCCCGACAACAGAGCTAGAAATAAAAATTTCATTTGGATAGTCCGGGTGAATATAGAACAGAATTGTCGAAATCGGCATCGCTCACCTCAACACTGTTATCAGAGAGCTTCAACCGGTCTTTCATAAACCAGCGCACGGCTTCAGGATAAATGCGATGTTCCTGTCGCAGCACGCGCGCGGCCAGTGTTTCCTCAGTATCGTCCGGCATGACCTGAACAGCCGCCTGGATAATGATCGGACCTCGATCCGTTTCGGCGGTGACAAAATGCACTGTGCATCCATGCACCTTCACGCCTTCCTTCAATGCCTGCCGGTGAGGGTGCAGGCCGGGAAAAGCGGGCAGCAGCGAAGGATGAATGTTTATCAGCCTGCCTTTATATCGGCTGACAAAATTGTCCCCGAGCAGGCGCATGAAACCGGCCAGGGCGACGAGATCGGGGGCGTAGGCATCGATCGCCTCGGCAAGTTTCTGGTCAAACGCTTCGCGATCCGGGTATGACCGTGGGTCCAGCACAATGGTTTCATAACCGCGGCTGCGCGCGGTTTCGAGCCCTGGCGCTTCTGGCTTGTTGCTGATGACCGCGGCTATCCGGGCAGGGAGATTTGCTTCCATAAGAGCTTGCATATTGCTGCCGCGGCCGGAGATAAGGATCACGAGTGACTTCATGGATCAGCAGGGGATTCACGTTGCATGTGTGTAGTGCTCCACACTGCTCACTCGAGGATCGTCCGGGGTTCGTCCGCGCGCTGCTCGCGAATGGTGCCAATGCGCCATGCGATTTCTCCCTTTGATTGAAGCAATTGCGCGGCGGCATCGATATACTCCGGCGCCACGACGACGGCCATGCCAATGCCACAATTGAAAACGCGGTGCATTTCATTATCGGCCACATTGCCTTCCCGCTGCAGCCAGGCAAAAAGCGGAGGCATCTCCCAGGTTTCTTTCTTCAATACTGCCGTAACGCCTTCAGGCAGGATGCGCGGAATATTTTCCAGCAGGCCACCGCCCGTGATATGCGCCATGCCTTTAACCGGTACCTGCCTCATGAGCTCGAGCAGAGGCTTCACGTAAATCCGGGTAGGCGCCATGATTACATCTATTAACGCCCTGCCATGAAAATCGGCGGACAAATCCACATTATTTTTCTCGATGATCTTGCGGATCAGGGAATAGCCATTTGAATGGGCGCCGCTGGAAGCAAGTCCCAGTACTGCGTCGCCTGCCTTGATGGTTGTGCCCGTGATGATGCGATCCTTCTCGACCGCGCCGACAGCGAAACCGGCAAGATCATACTCGCCTTCCGGATACATCCCCGGCATCTCAGCGGTTTCTCCGCCTATCAAGGCGCATCCGGCTTGCTCGCATCCGGCTGCAATGCCCTTCACTACCAGGGTGGCAGTGTCCACGTCCAGCTTCCCACACGCGAAATAGTCCAGAAAAAACAGCGGCTCTGCCCCCTGCACCAGAATATCGTTCACACTCATTGCAACCAGGTCGATGCCGACCGTGTCGTGCCTGCCGGATTCGAACGCGAGCTTCAGTTTGGTACCTACCCCATCCGTACCTGCTACCAGTACCGGATTGTTGAATTTCCGGGAAATTTCGAAAAGTGCGCCAAAGCCGCCGATACCGGCCAGCACTTCGGGCCGCAGAGTGCGTTTTGCGTAGGGCCTTATGTTTTCCACCAGACGTTCGCCGGCGTCTATATCGACGCCGGCGGCGCGGTAAGAGAGAGGAGAGAGGTTTTCTTCGTGGGGTTTGGATGTGGTCAAGTTGAATTCTCGTCCTGTTACAGATAGAGTGGCGTTTGAAGCCGCAATTTTACCGCAAATGGCGCCAAGGAACCCTAACACGAAACCCTGACATCATTCGAGTTTGATGGCCGTTTTCGGACAATACTCCAGATCTACGTCTGCGTCCGTATCGCCTGTTTCTTATCCTGATATCCAGTAACAGCTCCCTCGTTGATGAAGCAATTGCCGCTGGACATAATCCCTCCGCCACCGACCTTATCCAATTTCGTGACGGGCCGCAACGCGGAGTTGTTGCAAACCCTGGATAACCTTCTAATGATGCGGAAGCACGAGCGTTTTGTTTATATATGGGGGGGAACGGGTTGCGGAAAAAGTCATCTGCTGCAAGGCGTTGCCAGTGCGTGCAAGCGCAATGACATGAACACGCTTTATTTCGCGTGTGGCGAGAGAACGTCTTTCGCGAATGGCAGCGAGGCCGATTGCGTGATGGTGGACGACGTGGATCGCCTTGGTGCCGATGCCCAGATCGGACTGTTTCATCTCTATAATCGTATCCGTGATGAAGGGCAAGCGTTCCTGCTGGTAAGCGGTTCCGTCGCTCCCACGCAGCTGAAGCTGCGCGCAGATCTGCTTACCCGCCTTGCATGGGGGCTGGTGTACGAGGTTCATGAATTGACTGATGAGGAAAAAATGGAAGCCATGAAAAGCCACGCCAGCAGCCGCGGCCTTGCTTTGCCACAGGAGGTATGTGACTACCTGCTGCGACATGAGCGGCGCGATTTGACTTCCCTGATGGCGAAGCTTAACGCGCTGGATAAATATTCGCTGGCGAGTCACCGGAAAATAACTGTTCCGCTGGTACGCGAGCTATTGCAGGCCGCCTCATGAATCTTGCTTTATTTGACCTCGATAATACCCTGCTTGCGGGCGATAGCGACTTCCAGTGGGGACAGCACCTCATCGAGCAGGGGGTGCTCGACCGCGAACTCCATGAAGCCCGCAATATCGAATTCTACGAGCAGTACAAGGCAGGTACTCTGGATATCCAGGAATTCCTGGATTTTCAGTTGAAACCCCTGTCGCGTCATTCTCGCAGCCAGCTGGATGCCTGGCACAAGGATTTCATGGAAAAAAGGATTCTGCCCCTGATCACGCTGCAGGCGCGCAAGCTCGTCAATCGCCACATGCTTGCGGGCGATTTGTGCGTCATCATTACGGCAACCAACAGTTTTGTAACAGGGCCGATTGCAAGGGCATTCGGCATAAATCATCTCATCGCTACCGAACCGGAGCAAAGGGATGGGGAATTCACGGGCAGGGTTTCCGGCCCTCCCTGTTTCCGCGACGGCAAGGTCGTGCGCCTGGAAAGCTGGCTGGACCATCATAACCTGACCTGGTTATCTTTTCTGGAAAGCTGGTTTTACAGTGATTCCTTAAATGATCTGCCGCTGCTTAAAAAAGTGACCCGCCCGGTGGCAGTGGATCCTGACGCAACACTCAGGGCACATGCGGAAAAAAACGGGTGGCCCATCATCAGCCTGCGATAGCGCAGAGGAGGGCACCGGGGAGGTGGGCGCTTAAGGCAGGCGAGAGGGCGGCAAAGAGCAGTCCCTGCTGCCTAATGCTGAAACGACCCGACGGAAACCGGCAGTTGTTCCTATTCACCGCTGCTTTCTCCCAGTCGCGAGCATTGAATATCTGCGTACTGGCATGACATCAGGCGCAGGCTTCAGACATTCGTATCCCCTGCTGCTGGTTCTCTTCGGCCTGCTGGCCATGGGCAGCCTTTTCATCGGTTTGCTGTTCGGCAGCGTCCATATTCCGGTTTTCGGCGTCGTTCAAGCACTGCTGTCTTCAACCGACAGCATCTCTCATCAGATTATCTGGCAACTTCGCCTGCCACGGGTACTGGCCGCCTTTGCCTGCGGCGGTCTTCTGGCGCTGGCGGGGGCATTGTTGCAGGTTTTATTGCGCAATCCTCTCGCCGATCCATATATCCTGGGGGTTTCGGGGGGCGCAGCCGTAGGCGCACTCCTTGCCATGCTCCTCGGGTGGGGAACTCTGCTGACGAATCTGACGTCCCTAGCGGGAGCTTTGACGATCGTTGCCATTGTATTCGGCCTGAGTTTTCGCGCGGGCAACTGGAATCTTTACCGGCTGCTTCTGACTGGTGTGGTGTTGTCCGCTGGTTGCGGGGCGCTCACAACGCTGATTCTTACCCTTGCGCCGGCGAGCGATGTCAAAGGCATGCTCTTCTGGTTGATGGGGGATGTTTCGCGTGCCGAAGAGCCATTGCCAGCCTGGGTAACGCTCATTCTCGTATCCGCCGTGAGCCTGCTTTTTTCCGGGAGCCTGAACGTTTTGTCACTGGGTCAAATGAAGGCAAGAACTTTAGGCGTGGCCGTGCTACCGTTGCAAATAGGAATTTATTTTTGCGCATCGCTTGCCACCGTGGCGGCGTTGATGCTCGCGGGAGTCATCGGCTTCGTGGGCCTGATCGTACCGCATGCGGTCCGCCTGCTGGGGGTCAGTAATTTTCGCTGGTTATTGCCTCTGGCGGTATTATTGGGGGGCAGCTTTCTCACGCTGGCCGATACCCTGGGGCGGACGCTATGGGCCCCCCAACAGTTACCTGTGGGCGTATTGACCGCTTTGCTGGGCGTACCGATGCTATTGCTGCTGCTTTCACGAAAACCCTGATCACTTCTGCCTCATGAACAGGCACCATCATGAGCCGATACCAGGCTATCATCACTAACGGCGTAAGGAATTTTCATCCTGCCTACTTCGCCATGGTGATGGCAACCGGCATCGTATCTCTTGCCTTTGAAGCGATGGGTTTTTCCGCCATAGCAAAGGCGCTCTTCCTGCTGAATTTGATTTTCTATCTGACCTTGTGCGCCGTCCTCGTCGCGAGGATGGCATTTTTCCTGCCGGATCTGAAGTCGGATTTCCTGACGCTGCGGCGCGCCTGGCTGTTTCTGACGTTCGTGGTGGGAACCAATACGGTTGGTATGCAGCTGTTTGTCTTCAAGCATGCCATTGTGCTGGCAGCGTCACTTTGGCTGGTGGCGTTGATTGGCTGGTTCATGTGCATTTATTCCATTGCCGTCAATCTTGTCTCTGCACGCTCGCAGCATATCCACGAAATCGTGACCGGTGCGACGCTGCTGGTTGCGGTGGGCACGGTTTCGGTTGCTCTGCTTGCGACTCATCTGCTCGAGGCAATAGCAACACCGCCCGGTTACGTTTACTTTGCAGTGGGTGCGTTCTGGGCTTTCGGATTTATCCTGTACCTGGTAATCGTGTCGCTGGTAACCCATTGCCTGTTTTTCAGAAGATTCGAACTCGCAGACTGGGACGCTCCTTACTGGATCTGCATGGGGGCCGCCGCGATCATTACATTGGCAGGCGCAGACTTTGTCACGCATTTGCCCCTCCTCCCGGCATGGAACGGTATACGGGAGTGTGCATTATGGATGACCCTGTTCGCCTGGGTTGTCGGCACATTGTGGATTCCCTATCAGGTGATCATGGATATCCGTAAATTCACGCGTGTCGGGATCGCTGGCCCCGTACCGTTGTGCGTTAAAGTTTTTCCCTGGTCCCGGCTGGCATTGGGCCGGCAATATCAGATTTATGATCCTCCGGCATGGAGCAGAGTCTTTCCGATGGGAATGTATACAGCCTGCACGCTTGCCCTGGCGAAAGCGGCGGGGGATGAATCCCTGGCGGTTATTTCGTACTATTGGGGTTGGTTCGCATTGCTGATATGGGCGCTGACATTGATGGGCACGCTACGTTCCCTTATTGGCGCATTTGCGCCCGAGTGAAACGGGATTGCATCAACCAGGGGTGCAAAGATGCCGCAAAATCCATCTGTGCTGTTAAGACCCCTGGTATAAGCCGGATTCCGCCTGAGTTGATCAAATACCCGTGTTCATACTGCTTTCTACAATTCTCAGGCCGGTTTGGTGAAATATCCGGGCTAAGGATTCAGCCGGGCTGGATTATGGGGCATAATTCACTCTTTTCAGCTCTTCCGGAATGAATGCTGCCCAGCTATCGGACTGGCATCCTGCACCTTCCTCCATATCGCCCCGCGCCCGGGGCTGGTTGCAAAATCGCGGCTCTCTTACCCAGCTTATTCAGCGCCGCTGCTGCAGTGAGTTCAGTGTCAAGCCAGTGTTCCAGTCGTTGGCAACGGTCTGCGACGATGAACTGGCCGTAATGAATTTACGGCGGGATGAACTGGCCCTGGTGCGGGAAGTGTATTTATATTGCGGCGAGACGCCGGTTGTCTTTGCCCATTCCGTGGTGGCGCGGAAACATTTGCGCGGCGCATGGCGCAGCCTGATCGGACTGGGCAACAAGTCGCTGGGGACAGTGTTATTTACCAATCCTGTCGTCAAGCGTACACCGCTCCGCTTCAAGAAGCTGACTGCGGCTCATCCGCTTTTCAGCCGCGCCTGCCGCAAGTTGCGGGTGCAGCCGGGGAATCTGTGGGCGCGTCGCTCCCTGTTCACGCTGCATGGCCAGTCCATACTGGTTACCGAAGTATTCCTTCCTTCCATCCTGGAGCTTGCGTGACACTCACTCAACGTCTCGTGCATTACGAAAAGCTGATGCGGCTGGACAAGCCCATCGGCATTCTGCTGCTGTTGTGGCCCACGCTATGGGGCTTGTGGCTGGCAGCGGAAGGTGTGCCGCGGTTGGATATCCTGTTGATATTCGTGCTGGGGACGGTGCTGATGCGCTCCGCCGGTTGTGTCGTCAACGACTATGCTGATCGCAATTTCGATGGACATGTCGAGCGTACCCGGACCCGCCCCCTGGCACTTGGAGCGGTGAGCACCAGGGAAGCGCTGCTGCTGGCTGCAGGGTTGAGCCTCGTGGCGTTCCTGCTGATCCAGCCGCTGAACCGGCTTACCATCGAGCTTTCGTTTGTCGCCCTGTTCCTGGCCGCAAGCTACCCTTTCACCAAGCGGTTTTTTGCCATGCCGCAGGCTTACCTCGGCATCGCCTTCAGCTTTGGCATCCCCATGGCATTCGCCGCCCAGACCGGGGAAGTGCCGTTTCCTGCCTGGTTCCTGATGGGTGCAAACCTGTTGTGGGTGATCGCCTACGATACCGAATACGCCATGGTGGACAAGGTGGACGATCTCCGGATCGGCATCAAGACTTCCGCCATCACGTTCGGACGTTTCGACGTCGTCGGTGTGGTGTTGTGCCATATGGCTTTCCTCGCGGGCATGGTTGCCATCGGCCTGCTGCAGAATCTCGGTGTCATTTATTACATTGGCCTGGCCACAGCGCTGGGACTCATCCTGTATCAATACCGCCTGATCCACGACCGCGACCGCGCGCGCTGCTTCAAGGCTTTTCTCCACAACAACTGGGTGGGTGCGACGATATTTGCCGGTATCGTGCTGGATTACTTGGTAAGAGCGGCTTCTTAAGGTTTCCGGACGTAAAGGGCGTAAATGAAGTACAAGGACCTGCGCGATTTTCTTGCGCAACTCGAAAGACAGGGCGAGCTGAAACGCGTGGCAGTCGAGATCGATCCTCATCTGGAAATGACGGAAATCTGCGACCGCCTGCTGAAAGCGGGCGGTCCTGCCGTCCTGTTCGAAAAATCCAGGGGGCATGACATTCCCGTGCTGGGAAACCTGTTCGGCACGCCGAAGCGCGTGGCGATGGGCATGGGGCAGGATTCGGTCGAGGCGCTGCGCGAGGTGGGCAAGCTCCTTGCCTATCTGAAAGAACCCGATCCTCCCAAAGGCTTGAAAGACGCGTGGGAGAAATTGCCCGTGCTGAAACAGGTGCTCAACATGGCGCCAAAGGAGCTCTCAAGGGCATCCTGCCAGGAAATCGTCTGGGAAGGCAAGGATGTGGACCTCGGCAAACTGCCGATCCAGACGTGCTGGCCGGGCGACGCGGGCCCGTTGATCACATGGGGACTGACCGTTACCAAAGGTCCCCACAAGACCCGGCAGAATCTCGGCATTTACCGCCAGCAGGTGATCGCCCCCAATAAAGTCATCATGCGCTGGCTGGCTCACCGAGGCGGCGCCCTCGATTTTCGCGACTTCACTCTTGCCAATCCGGGACAGCCCTATCCCATTGCAGTAGCCCTGGGGGCGGACCCGGCAACCATACTCGGTGCTGTCACTCCGGTGCCGGATAGTTTGAGCGAGTACCAGTTCGCCGGACTGCTGCGAGGCGCGAAAACCGAAATCGTCAAATGCCTGACGCACGATTTGCAGGTTCCCGCCAGCGCCGAAATCGTGCTGGAAGGATACATCCATCCCGATGAGACAGCGGTGGAAGGCCCCTTCGGCGACCACACCGGCTATTACAACGAGCAGGAAACCTTCCCGGTATTTACCATCGAGCGCATCACCATGCGCCGCGATCCGATCTACCATTCCACCTACACTGGCAAGCCGCCGGATGAGCCCGCCATACTGGGTGTAGCGCTGAACGAAGTATTCGTGCCCCTGCTGCAAAAGCAGTTCACCGAAATCGTCGATTTCTACCTGCCGCCGGAAGGCTGTTCCTACCGCATGGCCGTGGTGAGCATGAAGAAGCAATATGCTGGCCACGCCAAGCGCATCATGTTCGGCGTGTGGAGCTTCCTGCGGCAATTCATGTACACCAAATTCATTATCGTCACCGATGATGACGTCAACATCCGTGACTGGAAGGAAGTCATCTGGGCCATCACCACGCGAGTCGATCCTGCGCGCGATACATTGATCGTGGAAAACACGCCTATCGATTATCTCGACTTCGCAAGCCCCGTTTCAGGGCTGGGTGGAAAAATGGGGCTGGATGCTACCAACAAATGGCCAGGGGAAACCAGCCGGGAATGGGGCAAGCCGATTACGATGGATGAGGTGGTGAAGGCAAGGGTGGATGGGATGTGGACGGATTTGGACTTGTGAAGCTCCCTGTAAAGCAATAGCACTTCCTTATGAGTGAGAATCCGATCGATGCTTTTATCCCCGAGGACATCCGGGATCTTTACGAAATTCATAATTACCGTAACGCGGCGCAGGTCTTGGCAACCGGTTGTCCCAACGAATTTCAGGAGATCATCGAGGCACTCCGCGTATTTCGCCTGACGCTGGCGGATATCCGTAAACCTGGGGGCAACGAATCCGATATTCCCAAACGGATCTCTGGGCTTCTAAGAGCAAAAGGCTGGATGGAAACGCGCATCAAGGGAGACTTGCTGATTACCAAAGTATCCGGAACAATTGACAAAAACTTGGGGGAGAAAGATCTCGAGGGCATGGAAGAAAACGAGTCGGATACGCTGGAAAAGATTGAGGAGCTCAAGAACAAGGGCCAGGTTGAGCGCATTGTCCGGGAGAATTTTCTTGATGGGCATAAGGTGGACTACGTCAAGAAACGTGTTGCATTTGACCTGGAGTGGAACAGCAAGGACCAGACGTTTGACCGGGATCTTTATGCCTTCCGCGCTTTTCATGAATGTGACCTGATCGACGCCGCTATTCTCCTCACGAGAAGCGCCTCACTCAATGCCGTTTTCGAAAAGCTGGGCCCTGAGCTAAACAGCGATGGTACGCCCAAGACCAGCAAGAACGGCAAGCCGAAGCTTATTAAAACAAAATATGGAGCGAGCACAACATGGATGGGCAAGCTGTTGTACCGCCTGAATGCTGGCAGACATGGAGGCTGTCCAGTATTAGCGCTAGGTATTACACCAAATCTCATTACGGATTGGGCAGAATATGAATCAAAAAACACCTAACCCAGCCGCAGAGTTGCTGGAACATCTTGCTGACAAGCGTTTCAGCACGATCCTCGCCGATCCCCCCTGGCAGTTCCAGAACCGCACCGGCAAGATGGCGCCGGAGCACAAACGGCTGAATCGTTACGACACTATGGAGCTTGATGAAATCCTGAGCTTACCCGTGCGTGCGCTCGCCGAAGATACCGCACATCTTTACCTGTGGGTGCCGAATGCTCTTCTACCGGAAGGGCTAAAGGTCATGGAAGCCTGGGGTTTCAAATACAAGAGCAATCTAGTCTGGCACAAGATCCGCAAGGATGGCGGACCAGACGGCCGCGGCGTTGGTTTCTACTTTCGCAATGTTACCGAACTCGTGCTATTCGGAGTGCGGGGTAAGAGTGCTCGTACTTTGGCGCCGGGACGTCGCCAGGTTAATTTTCTGGCTACCCAGAAACGTGAACATTCGCGCAAGCCAGACGAGATGTATGAAATTATCGAGTCCTGTAGTCCTGGTCCTTACCTGGAATTGTTTGCTCGTGGCACACGACCGAATTGGCTGGCGTGGGGTAATGAAGCGGATAACGACTACTACCCGAAATGGCGAACTTACGGAAATCATTCACAAGCCGAATTGATTTTCTTTGAGCAAGCCAGGCAGCGATACCTGAACCGGAAGTGATTTTCGCTCGCTAGTTGAATCTGAGCAGAATTATCGGCTTTTTACCGAGCCGAATGCTCCGCCTGGAGTTCTGCTGCCAGAGTTGACTAATCCAGAATAAACATCTGTACAACAAATATGAATCGCGCCCCCAACCTTCAAGACCTGAGTTTAATTAGGTTCAGGACCTATTAATTTCATGATTCACGAATAGGATCAAATGTGATTCACTTATGGCGGAGGTGCTGCCATGAGAGATTTGTTTTACCTGTCGGAAACACAGTTCAACCGTATAAAACCTTATTTTCCCTTGTCCCACGGAGTTCCCCGTGTTGATGATCTGCGGGTGATCAGCGGGATCATCTACGTCATTCGGAATGGCCTGCAATGGAAGGATGCCCCCAGGGAATACGGGCCGCACAAGACACTGTATAACCGTTTCGTGCGCTGGAGCCGACTGGGCGTGTTCAACCGCATCTTTGTGGAACTGACCGGTAAAGAGGAAACGCCCGAGAGGCTGATGATCGACGCCACGCATCTGAAGGCCCACCGCACGGCAGCCAGCCTGCTAAAAAAGGGGATGTTCCCCGCCGTATCGGTCGCACAAAGGGCGGCCTGAACTCGAAGCTTCATGTGGTCTGCGACGGTCAGGGCAAGCCTGTGGCCATGCTCCTGTCCGAAGGGCAGATGAGCGATTACAAGGGAGCACGTGTGCTGCTGCCGTCATTGCCCAAAGCCAAAACCCTGATTGCAGACCGCGGCTATGACGCTGCCTGGTTCCGGGCAGCGTTGCGTGCCAAAGGCATGACGCCCTGCATACCGACAAAAAGGAATCGCAAAATCCAGATCAAATACGACAAGACCCTCTACAGGCAAAGGCACAGGATCGAGAACATGTTCGCTCGGCTCAAGGACTGGCGCAGGATCGCCATGCGTTACGACCGCTGTGCCCATACCTTCTTCTCTGCCATCTGTATCGCCGCAACTGTCATCTTCTATCTCAATTAATGAGTCCTGAGCCTAGAAACCAAATCAAAAAAGTGGGAGAAGACAAGCTGGATTTTTCCCACAAATTTATGATTTTTAGCCTAATGCAGATCCTTGACGTTACCGAAGATGATGCTATCGATGCAATTACGGATACCTCATTTTTGTCGGCAATGAAGGGAAGTACCGGTCATGATCGTGGCATAGATGCTGTTTTTATCGATGAAGACAATGGTCCAACAGTCCATTTATTTAACTTCAAATATACTGACAAACTTGAAAAGCTTAATTCTAACTTTCCTTCCGATGAAACCGACAAAGTCGTTTCTTTTCTAGCTAAAGTTTTGAGCAAAGAAAACGCCCTTAAGCAAGAGATAAATCAAGCCCTTTTCGCTAAAATTGAGGATATATGGTCTCTATTTGACTCGACTTCGCCGACTTTTGTAATCCATCTCTGCACAAACCAGTTTAAGGGCCTAACAGACGAAGAGGGGCGTCGCTTCAGTTCTGATCTTTCAAGATTCTCTGATGTTTCTCATCATCAGGTTCTCGGACATCACATTATTGAGCGAATTACGAAACGCGGGAAGAGGCATTTGTCCGCTAAAACAAAATTAATAGACAAAAGTTACTTCGAAAAATCCGATGGAGATGTGAGGGCCTTAATTGCCAATATCGACGCTCGAGATGTTATTAGGATCGTTTTAGATGATGAAGTAACACGCCAAAGGGCCGACTGGGAGACATTAGACTTCGGTTCGTATGACATATTGGAGGACGCGTTTGATGAAAATGTGCGCGTTTATCTTAAAAAATCATCGAAGATAAACAAGGCGATCAAAGAGACTGCCACTTCGGAAGAAGGATTTCGATTTTTTTACTATAACAATGGCATCACAGTTACTTGTTCAGAATTTAAATATCCGAAAGCCGTTCGCAGCCCCATTCTCGAACTGAAGGATTTTCAGATAGTGAACGGATGCCAGACAATTCACGCGTTGCATGAAGCACTAAAGGAAAATCCAGAATGCCTAAACGAGACAGATTTACTCGTTCGGATTTACGAAACCAAGAATGAACAATTAATTGGAAGTATTTCCGAGTTTACAAATAGTCAAAATCCGGTCGCAAGCAGAGACCTTCGGTCAAATGATTTTACTCAGAGAAAGTACGAAGCAGACCTTAAAAATACTTTTAAATTCTTTTATGAAAGAAAAAAAGGTATGTTTTCGGATCTCCCGAAACAACAGGTAATAGATGCAGAGAAAGCAGCCCAAGCAATAATGGCTTTCATACTCGGAAAACCGGCTGAAGCTAAAGACGAAAAGAGGCGTATTTTTAGCGATAAATATGATGAAATATTTTCAGACCATCTGACAGCAGAACACTTGCTCGTGTCTTATTTGATTTACAAAGATATCGAGAGTAAGAAACTAGCGGTCCGCCGGGAAATCAACGATCAACCAGATCAATATATGGACAGGGTATTTGTTTTGCATGCTACCTATTTTATTTTATATGCCATCGGAAGCATTGCGGAACGAATGAAAATTGACATTACTTACGGCAATATCGACAAATTAAAAGCCTTATACGGAGAGGCGTTAGACGTAGTTAGTAAAGCAGCAGAACAAGAAAAGAAGGAAGAAGGTGTCAAATATCAGCACAGGATGTTTTTTAAAAGTGGAAAAGCAAAGTCAAAAGTCGATTATTTTCTCTCTGCGAGAGAATTACAAATGGATGACCAAGACCTAGCATCGCTTCTAGTGTAGTGCGCCATTCTGTTTGTACTTAAGCGGCGATTGGATTTGCTGATGAAAACGGTAATATCGAGAATACAACCGATGGGTGGCACTCAACTCAACTTCATTCGATATTGATACATTCCTGCCAGATAACTCTGACCCACGTTTCTCACGTGTTCGCGATGCAAATCTTTCTACAAATTCCAGGGCAGTGTTCGACTGCCACGGTATATACCGATAGATTCGCTGTAGCACTTGCCTCTGTCCCAGAACCTCCCAGTGCACTGTTAATGTTGGTGGGTCTTGGGTACCTGGCTTTCCTGAAAAGGTATTCAAGTCGGCAAAAGCGTGTTACATGACCACAGTAAAGGAATAATCGACAAATCGAGGTTATCATGGGACTGCTACAGCACATGGATTGTTACGATGAACAACGAAAAAACCTACAAAGGCAGTTGTTTTTGTGGCGCGGTTCAGTTTACCGTCAGCGGCAAGCCGGAAGCGATGGGTTATTGTCACTGCGAATCGTGTCGCCACTGGTCGGCTTCGCCTGTCAACGCCTTCATCTTATGGAAACCGGAAGCGGTGCAGGTCATATCAGGGGAGGAAAACATCGGCACCTACAACAAAACGCCGCGCAGCTATCGCAAATGGTGCAAAACCTGTGGCGGTCATCTCTTCACCGAGCATCCGGACATGGGACTTACGGATGTATACGCAGCAGCCATTCCTGATTTTCCATATCGACCCGGCATTCATGTCAACTATCAGGAAACGGTATTGCGCATCAAGGACGGATTGCCCAAGATGAAGGATCTCCCAAAGGAAATGGGTGGCTCCGGTATCAGCGTAGAGGAATAGCATACAAAGCTTCTGGCTTCATCTCGGCCAAGCTGCTCAAATAGAACACAGTTTCCCTTCCCTCAGTCGCCGCGTTCGCTATTACAGCACTGGCGGCATCATCCCCCGATGGAATATCCATGCAACACCGTAAGCAATCGGGGCGATGATCCCGAACAGGGCAATCGCATAAAGCAGCGCCAGCCTGCCCATTCCCTTGAGCTTGCTGAAATCGGTAATGGTGCCGATGCTGAGGAAGGTCAGCATGAACATCATGGTGCGCATGGAGCCTTCCACTGGTTCCGCGGCTTTGTGCAAGGTCCTGGCAATTTCCGGCCCGCTTGAGGCAAGTGTGATATAGGAAAACCAGACGATCAGATAGCCCAGTACGAATTTGGGAAAGCGGTGCCAGATCTCCGAGAGCCCGATTCTGGATTGCCCCGGCTTGCGCTCCACCTTGTATACCCATACCAGTGCCAGCAGAAATGCCCAGACGCCGATGAACACGTCGATCCAGATTTTGGTGGTCAGTGAGGCCATCAGGATCCAGCCTTCTTTCCACACTATGCCATTAGCCTGGGCATTCGCCCGCATCAGTTCATCGAGTATCGCCCCGGCGGCTGCATCGGCGCCATCGGTTTTTACCGTCAGCCCCAAGGCAGACCCGTTGACGATAGGCTGGCCGGGAGCTACGGCAGCATAAAACCCTGGGAGGATGATGAGCTCGAACATGGCGAAGATCACCACCAGTATCGAGACGACGACTGGAATGACGGGGCGGGCACGGATCGCGCCGGCGGTGGCGATCGCGGCCGAGACGCCGCAGATGGAAATACCGGAAGAGAGTACGGCCGAAGCCTCGCGCGACAGCTTGAACCCTCTGCGGGCGAGCGCATAGACGATTGGCCAGAACAGCATGTAGGCAACAAAGGTGGCCGCGATGCCCGTCAGGACCAGTTCACGAATGAAGCTCGCCGCCTCCATGGACATGACGCCGATCTTGATGCCGAGAAACACGATGGCAGTCTTGATGAACCATTCCGGTTTCGCGGCTTCACTCAGAAACGCAGCTGTTCCCTTGAAGAAATTTCCGATAATCAGCCCGATCACGAGGGCGAGCAGGTAGGAGAAGCCGCCGCCAAGGGACAATCCCCAGGACAGGTCATGCTTGGCGAACTCGTGCACCGGCACCTTGAAATGGGCTTCCTGCCCGATGATCCAGGCAATCCAGGTCAGCACAAAAAGCACGGTCCATGCGGCAAAGAATCGCTTTACATCGAGCTTCATCGCCCATGCGGCAATGCAGGTCAGCGTGGTGAATACCAGATAGGTGACCAGCAACGACATGGCGGGATGCAGCGCCACCTTGCCGCTGGGTTTCAATGCCGTTTCAATCGAGAATTTTCCCCAAACCCAGGTGCTGGTTTTTGCCATCCAGCCAGTGAGATCCCATCCCCAGAGGGAACTCACGCTTGCAAGAAACATGATCAGCCCCAGCCACACAGCCCACCAATCCTCGGTGCTTGCCATGCCCGAATACCATTTTCTGTTCATTTCGCTTATCCCCCTTGTTTGCCCTTGTTATTGCACTTTTTGCACGGGTGATTTCAGATCCAACCGGATGTAGCGATTGAAATAGTGGTAGGCATATTGCCGAATCCAGGTTGGAATGCAGGTGTAGTCAAAAGCCATGAAGACCATGACCTGATTATTCTGCTGGAATAATTGCCGATCCAGCAGGCATCTCGTCACGTCTTCGTCCAGTTCGAGCAAAGTCTTTCCGCACGCCTCAAAGCTGGAGTGGTGCGCTATCCATCGATGACCGTCGTGTGTCAACCGAACTTCGAGATCGGCTTGCATCCGTCTTATTTGGGTAGCAGGAACAAGTCGACCAGTACACCCAGGATGACAAGTCCGGCGATACCGATCCCTATGCTCCACAAACACAGTTGGGTTTCCCAGCTTTCCCAGGGTTCGGGTTCGCCGAGAATGGATTCGCTGGATAAAAGCGTACCGACATTTTCAAGAGACTGTTCTTCATTCCTTATATGATCCATTGCCATTCCTCAAATAAAAATGGGTCGCCGCTGATCGATGCGAATGAGATAGCGGTAGCAGCGTGCTGAGTTATTGCAACTCATTGACGTTGTCTTCGTGCGCTCCTGGGAGGTTGCCATCGGACTATAGTTTTTCTGAAAATTTCTTACAAGTTGTTTGCCAATGATTTTATGTCATAAGTTGGGGGCGAGCTAGAACTGCCTTGAAGGTCAGGAGCCGAACCGGTAAGCGGAAGCACTTTGTCTTACCCGGTCTGAGGTTTGCTACTAGCGACCGAGAAGTAGTGCAGATTCTGTTGGCACAGGCAAGCACAGGAGCAGGAGCATGACCAAGAGAATGAGGCGAGATCTCTCAGGGAGAGGGGAGTTCAGGTACCCAAGTTGTCTGCAAGCAAGGGATGAGCGATAGCAGTTTTGTTGTCCATCATCTGGCGTTTTCCACCGTCCTTGCAGCCTGCCTGGGGCAACTTCCCCCGGCATGCGCTGCTGGACACTAGAGAGTGAAGCGGCGAAAGCCTTTATGGGAGGCTGAAACCCTCTGGATCAGATTTTCAAAGCATGGACTTGCCCTGCTCAAGTATCTTCTCGCATACTTTTTTCACTGCGGAAGCCTTCATGCCCGCCATGCTCAAATCCACGTTCTGACCCGCACTGCCGCTCACGATACCCTGCGCACCGTTGATATAGTCGGGATTATTTTGGGCTGGTTGATCTCCGCCGCCGGTAATCTTTCCCATCAACTGATCCCTGACCGAAGAAGCGTTGTCGCCACTCAGATAATTGTTTTTCATGCAGTACTCAATAATTCCTGCGGCATTACCCGTGCTCCCGGACGTTATCGATGACAGTCCCAATGACGAGGCTGCGCCCCCGAGACCGCTTCCGGTGATATCTTTCAACTGATCGAAACCCTGAGCTGCAAGGGCGCCCGAAAATATGGCGAAGCCGATGCCGCAACTCAATAACAAAGGATGACGTCTGAAAATATTCATGAGGCTTCCCTCCCGGATTATTTGAACAGATACCCAACTACAATGTAGCACATGATTTATAGCAAATCCTGGCAACATGTTCTTGCAGATATTTCCATCCTTGATGCTCGCAAGCTTCACAAGATTCAGGCCTAATGAAAATCCCTGCTTTCCACCACAAGGCTGCCCAGCAGGTGGCTATGATCCACCAGCCGTTTGGCGATAAGGTGTTTGACGCCGCTTTCGGATTGCCATACGCCGTATACTGTCAGAAGCTTCGAGTTCAAGGTTTCGCGGCGGTACTTCAGGATGACCTGGTTCCACAGCACGACGTTCGTTATCCCGGTTTCGTCTTCGAGCGTGACGAACATGACGCCGCTGGCGGTGCCGGGGCGTTGTCGGCAGGTCACGATGCCGGTGGTGCGGACCAACCGCCCGGTAGGGTAATCAGATAACTCCATTGCCGAGCGCAGGTTCATGCTTGCCAGCGTCGGGCGCAGCAGTGCCAGGGGGTGTCTGCGCAGGGTAAGTCTGGTACTGGCGTAATCGGCGATGATTTCCTCTCCCTCCGGCGCGGCCGGAATGACTGGCAACGTTTCCTTCGCCGGAGCATGCCGCATCAGGTCCCGCTGTGTGATATGCGATGCAACTGACCACAACGTCTGGCGCCGATGTCCCGACAAGGTTCGCAAGGCATCTGCACGGGCAAGCGCATGAACTTCAGCGGTATTCAAGGAAGCGCGGTTTGCCAGGTCGTCGGGGTTTTCAAAAGATGCGATTTCTCTTGCTTCAACAATGCGGGTGGCGGCTTCCAGTCCCATCCCTTTCACCCTGTTCAGGCCCAGCCGGACAATCGGCTGAAGCGCTTTATCCTCCTGTTCCTCAAGGATGCACTCCCAATTGCTGATGGTGACGTCCACCGGCTTGATTTGAACCCCGTGCCGCCCGGCATCCTGAATCAGTTGCGAGGCGCTATAGAAACCCATAGGCAGGCTGTTCAGCAGGGCGCAAAGGAAAGCGGCAGGCTCGTGGCATTTGAGCCAGGCGGAGACATATACCAGCAATGCAAAGCTTGCGGCGTGGGATTCCGGAAACCCGTATTCGCCAAAGCCCTCGATCTGCCGGAAGATACGCTCGGCGAATTCCCGTGTGTAGCCTCGGTTTGTCATCCCATCGATCAGCTTCTCATGGAAGGCACCCAAGCCTCCTTTTCTCTTCCAGGCAGCCATGGAGCGCCTCAACTGGTCTGCTTCCCCTGAAGTGAAGCCGGCGGCGAGCATGGCCACCTGCATTACCTGTTCCTGGAAGATTGGGACGCCATAGGTTCGCGCTAGGGCGGTTTCCACTCCTTCTGGATAATCGGGCTTTTCCTTATCCTGCCTGCGGCGCAGATAAGGATGCACCATGTCGCCCTGAATCGGGCCGGGCCGGACGATCGCGACTTCTACTACCAGATCGTAGAAAGTCCGTGGCCTCAAACGCGGCAGCATGGACATTTGCGCACGGGATTCGATCTGAAAGACGCCGATCGTGTCCGCCTTGCAGATCATGTCGTAAGTCTTTTCGTCTTCCGGGGGTATATCCTGCATCTGGAAGGGCACACCGCGCCGGCTCGAAATCAGATCAAGCGCGCGGTGTATTGCCGATAGCATTCCGAGCGCAAGCACGTCGACTTTCATCAACCCCACCTCCGCCAGGTCGTCCTTATCCCATTGGATGATGCGGCGATTCGGCATGGCGGCATTTTCGATGGGGACAATGCGGCAGAGTTTGTCCCGGGTCAGCACAAACCCGCCCACGTGCTGGGACAAATGGCGCGGATAGCCATACAGGAGAGTGGTCAGCAGAATCAGTTGGCGGATTACCGGACTGCCGGGATCGAAGCCGTTCTCGCCCAGGCGCTTATTGATATCCGAGCTTTTATCCCATCGGGCAAGGGAGGTGGATAGGCGTCTGATACGTTCGATATCGAGTCCCAGCGCTTTACCCACATCCTGAACTGCCGAGCGGGTGCGATAGGTGATGACAGTTGCAGCAATGGCGGCCCGATCACGGCCGTATCTCCGGTAGATGTACTGAATGACTTCCCCGCGACGCTGGTGCTCGAAATCGACGTCGATGTCGGGAGGTTCGTTGCGTTCCCTGGAAATAAAGCGTTCGAACAGCAGATTGCTACGCTCCGGATCGATCTCGGTAATACCCAGGCAATAGCAGACTGCGGAATTCGCTGCCGATCCGCGTCCCTGGCACAAAATCCCTTGTGACCGGGCGAAGCTTACGATATCGAATACTGTCAGGAAATAAGGTTCATACTTGAGATCAGCAATCAGCTTCAATTCATGCTCGATCTGTTTCCTAACCTTGATTGAGGCACCTTTGGGAAAACGCCACCTCATGCCGTTTTCGACCATGCGCCGCAGATAGTCGGTATAAGTCTCGTCAGTTCCCGTTAATTCATCAGGATATTCATAGCGCAGCTCATCTAATGAAAAGGTACAGCGCGCGGCAATGGAAAGGGTTTCCTGCAGGAGTTCCGGCGGATAGAGTTGCGCCAGCTCCAATCGGGTGCGCAGATGCTGTTCTGCATTAGGCTGCAACGCATAACCGCATGCCGCTAGCGGTTGGCTCAGCCGAATTGCGGTCATCGTATCCTGCAAGGGCTTGTGGGCACGATCGTGCATATGCACATCGCCTGCCGCCACCAGCGGCATGCCAATGGTTTCCGCCGCGTGGCGTATTCTTTCGAACCACACCTCTTCCCCGGCATGAAGCAGCCGTTCGACAGAGATCCAGCCGCGGCCGGGAAACAGCGACCGCACCCAGCGCATATCCTCGACCCAGGAACCGTCTGCTTGATTCCGGCGAGGAATCAGCAGGATCAGGCAATCGGGCAAGCGGGCAAGATGAGGTGCATCCGTACAGCTTTCAAAGTCCGCGCGAGTGATGCGATAAGTCCCTTTCGCGCTACGCTGCCTTGCCAGCGTGATCAGTTCGCACAGATTGCCATAGCCTTCCCGGTTCATGGCGAGACCCACCAGCCGCAGCCCATCCTCCAGCACGAATTCGCTGCCGATCAGAAGATGCAATCCCGTTTTTTTGGCTTCCGCATGCGCTCTCACCACTCCCGCCATAGAGCACTCATCCGTGATAGCGAGGGCGCTGTAACCCAAGGTGGCGGCACGTTCCACCAGCTCTTCCGGCATGGAAGCGCCTTTGAGGAAGTTGAAGGTGGAACAGCAATGAAGTTCAGCGTAATCCGGAGCAGAAGAGGGCATGGAAGCTATCCAAACAATCCTTGCAAATACCAGTTTCCGTCTTTGTTTCCCTTATCTTTTTCTACCGGATTGTGTTCGCGGTAAATCCATAACAATTGGCCCTGGTCGTTCTCCGCAATGAAGTAATCCCGCGCGATGGCGTCATCATTCCACCAGCCGGCCTCGATTCGCTCCGGCCCTGCAAGCAGTTTCAGTGGCGACTCATACACCGGCCGGCCACGTTGCACCTTCAGTTCCAGCGGGATTTCCATCAGCCAGGCTGGACGGGGCGATTCCGGCGGAATGATTTGCGAGTTTCTCCCTCGCTTCGAAAAGCGATTCAAGGCACCCCTCCCTGAGAGTTCCAACCTTTGGCTGTATTCAGGGCGATGATCGGAAACCACCTTTAAACCGGTGATGGCTTCCGGTCCCAGGCGGGAAGAAAATTTCTCGATGAAGCGATTGAGTGAAGTAGTCTCGGATTGCATGGTGGGAAACAATTCCAGATTGCCGTCTGCTCCCGCCGCTATTTCATCTGCCGTCAGTTCCAGTTCACATACTGGGGCCACTATTTTTGTACGTTCCAGATGCTCGCGCAGCAACAGCATTAAATGCGCCGGATCGCTGCTTTGCTCGGAAAGGTGTATGTTTATGGATGTAAATTTGTGGGGTTGCCGCAGGGAATATTCGTGATGCAGCACGAATGAAAAGGCGGATACCGCCGCATGACGCAAAGCCAGCCAGCCGCACATCTGCTCGACCATTCGTTGCGCAGGAACCAGCAGCAATCCGGCATTTTCAATCAGCCCCATCATTTTCATTTTTTGCTGGAAATCTTCCGGCGCCTCGAACCACTTTTGTGGATCGGGCGCGTCACCGTAGGCGCGATCGAGCTCTGCCGGCAGGTTCTGACCAAAGCGACGCGCTACTCCGCTGCGAGGCAATCGCTGCAAATCGGCCAGTGTTTTACAGCCGATCCCGCGAATGACTTCAAGATGAGGCTGAGCCGATTCCAGAAAACCGACAGGCAAGGCGTCGAGCAATATCCGGAACTCCTCACCCTTCCCATTGATGACAGTGCCCGACGAGGCGGAACGGGCCAGCAGCCATGCTCCCGTTGCGGTGGGCGCAATCCCTGCGCTGAGCTGCAAACCTTGCGCAGTCACTACCCGATTGAGCGACTGGCAGAGCTTTTTCAGGCCGCCAAACAATTTCAGGCTTCCGGAGACCTCGGCAATCAGGCCGCTGTTCTGGATCGCTATATTGGGTGTAAAGCGTAATGCGGCATACACGGCTTGCTGCAGGGCTTTTCCTTCTTCATGCGAGTCCTGTTCCATGATCACCAGATCCGGGAAAACAGCCAAAGCACTGGCGAGAGGCTGACCCTCCATTACTCCCCGCGCCTGCGCCGGCTTATTGGCTTGTTGAATACAGATCTGGTTCCCTTTGCGGACAGTTACTCCGATTGCGGGAATGAGCGCTTCCGGAAACCGGCGTTCAACCCAGTCAAGCGATAAAGCGGGAAAGTAAAGGGCAATCCACAGCATGGATTCAACTTCAACAGTAAGAGGGGATGAGAGCGGGTTTCAATTCAGCGGAGCGGGAAAAGACGGCGGCTTGAGGCAGGGGGATGCGAATAGGCAGGACGAATGGAGCGCCCCGGCGTTTCAACAGATACAAGGAAAGCGCGTGGGAATGCCCTCGCACGGGACTGAGCAGTATCCTCAGCGGGGCTGCGGAGGGTTCGAATCGTGCTCTCGCCGGTCTGAAGAGAAAAACGAGGCTTGCCGCACTCCGGGAAAGAATTTGCAGCTTTCGCATTGCCTGCTGACTTGCTTCCGGTAGCCAACCGATAATGGTCCCAAAGGCGGCACTCCTGATGCCCTGTTCAAGGGCCCATAATCGCTCGGCAGGCTTGTAAACTCTTACCATCACGATATGGCGTCCATCGATTCCCAGATGCTCCCAGGCATGCATATAGGGAATATAAGGGGGCGCAACCAGCAGAATGTTTCTTTCGCTTCGGGTCATCTCCTCCAGGGCGTAGCTCAACAGCCTTATTTCCCCCAGCCCCTCTGTCGGTAACAGCAGTTCCGTCAGGTTGCGGGTAGACCAGCCCCCTCCGGGCAACTCCTTATCCAGTCCCTGAAAACCGCTGGAAATGACCGGATCCGCGGCGGCACCCCATGCATCCCCTCGCCATATCCTGTTCCTGAAGCGGGCTTCGATTTGCGAAAGCGATAAGGGCACCGGGGACCCTGGAGATGGAGAAACGGGCATGGAAAGGTGCGCCCCATTGATTCAGCGGTCCAAACCAGAGCGATGGAGGCGGGGTCCTGGAACCTGGATTTTCCGGAACAGGCCTACATAAAATCCGTAGATTTCCAGTTTCTGCTGAGGCCGGATAGGCGGATATTCCTTGCCTCGTGCTTCATTGCGTGCTTCCAGGTAGTAGCCCTCCTTATCCCTGGCGAGGACCTTGAGCGTGAATTCGCTATCCACAATCGCCAGTACCACTTCGCCAGGCGACGCCGAACTGCTGCGTTCAATGATCACGATGTCGCCCTCAAGTATTCCCAGATCAATCATGGAATCGCCTTTGACCGGAAACAGAATGGTCTGAGAAGGTTTTTCGATCAGGTAATCGTCTATGCGCAACAGTTCAGGCTGAACATCGGCAGTCTGCTGGGGTCTTCCTGCCCGAACCCCGGGCCCCACCGTCCGTTCGAAAAAGCGGAATCCGGGGCGAAGACGGCTGCCGGGTGCATTTTCAAGAAAATTTTCTTCTTTTAAACGCTGAACGATCTGATGCGTCCAGGAGCGCGCTTTCACATTCCATAGCGTGGATAACTGTGTGGTGGAGGGAATGATTTTTTCCCTGGCATAGTAATCCTGAAGCCTGCCAAGGTAAGAGGAAATGTCGAGCGGTTGCATGACCAAGGGTAAAACTGAGAACAGTTGCTCTTATTATAGAGAACAAATGTTCTTTATTCAAGCCGATTCATACTCGTACGCTTTCCAGCGGTAGCGTTCGGGAATATTGATGCAGGCCAGCCAGTTTTCAAAAAAAAACCAACCCGCTGAAGCGGGTTGGTTTGGGCCATACAAAAAAACGGGAAGTTACTTTTTACGTTTACGCATCCAGGCAAGAGAGGCCATCCCCAGGCCCAGCAATGCAAGTGTCGCCGGTTCCGGGACTGTCCCAGGGTCCTCCTGCGGGGGAGTGTTGGCTTCGCTGCCAACGTATTTCAGAGCCCCCGATCCTCCCGGCCCGGCGCCTACCTGCTGGATATGCACCATTGCAAGCGAAGCGGGTTTATCGCCCCCGCCACTCGCGTTAACCAGAACAGCAAAATCGCTAACCAGAACAGTTGACACACCGTCTGCCGCACTGACCGTCCACGTGCTGTATTCGCCATCGGTAAACCGGAGTGCGAGGTTGCTGCCGCTCGTGGGATAGTCCAGATCCAGGTAAAAATCGTAACCTGCATCTTTCCCTGGGGGGTTTATTCCGAAATCAGCGGCGCCCACCAGTTGCGTGCCGCCAAAATTCCAAAACGAATCACTATCAAGTGCAGGTGAGCCATCGTAGGAGAACAACAGGCCGGAAATAAACGCGTCATCCCCGATTGCACCGAGATTGCTCACGAAGTTCTCGAATTTGAAATCCACGCTGTTCCCGTTCTGGGTAAGTGTCAGCGTGGCAACGGTGACATCGCTGCCAGCGGGATTGCCGGTGAGATACGTATTGATGTCGATGACGAGTGCGGAAGCCGCTAACGGTATTGTCATCAGTGCAGCACCCGTCAGCGCCCCTGCGATAAGTTTATTCATGTTTCCCTCTTGTATTGATTGATATTTTTTACGTCAAACCACAGGAAGTGTGGTTGTGCCAATAAAAAGCATGAAACGTGCCAGGGCTTAAAGGATTGATTGGAAGAGGGAAAAACGATTTGCTTTCATTTCATGTAAGTATCATCGACAGGCCCGAATCGGGAGCGACCAGGGGCCCGGTACGCGCAGTAATGCATGACAGCGCGGGACAGTTGTTTTATGGCACTGGGAGCATGGCAACGAGGACAGGGCAATTTTTCACGCGCATCCTATCCCGTCTCTGGCATGTGGGGAAGTGAACAGTTGCTTCTTTAACTCAACAGGTAACTTAGAAAGGGGTCCAGGGGGGGCACTTACATAATCGGGGGCATAATGAATACTAAGTTGCCCCTATCAGGGGCCAGGGTGCTGCTCGTAGATGACGAGGAAGATACGCTGACTATTAGCAGGCTCCTGCCCTGTCTGACATAAGCCATGCCAGCCGCCCATTACTTGGGGGTGCACATCGCCTGTCACGGATTCTGCGCAGCACTGGCCAGCCCTGGCGATCGAGCCATCGGGATTGCAGATGGAGACACGAGTCGCCTGTTTGTGCCGCTTTACGGGCGGTTTACTGCAACCGCTGATCAGAGGTCCAAATGGCTTCTTGATCAGTAGACCAGAGGCCTGGGCAAATAAGTAAATTAGCTCGCCTAGTGGATGTCAATCAGGAATTTCATCTTGCACCTGCAGCGCTTAACATACCGTCATTTTCCTGCTATCGCCATATTGGCGGCACTCGGCATCGTAGCCGTCCTGTTTGTCGGGGGACGCCAATCTATAGCGGTCGGCTTGATACCCTCGCCCTGGGATAAACTGGTCCATGCAGGTGTTTTTGCCTTGCTTGCTTGCACGATCGGTTGGGCGAGCAACCTGCGTGGATGGCACAAACTCGCCATTGCATTTTTTAGCGCCCTGCTCGTTGGCGCGCTCGATGAATTGCATCAGATGTATCTCCCGGGTCGCGAGGCAGGGGTGGACGACTTCATTGCCGACATTATTGGGAGTATTTTCGGTACCGCATTTTTGGGAATGAGAGGCTCGCGTCCCTTGCATACCCCATCCAGATACAGGGGAGTTTCGAGTTTCACGCTGATGAGGAGCCGGGATCAGGGAAATGGGGATCGATCCCGCTCCTGCCGTCATACACCTCATAGCATACTCGCGCCTGTGAAGCGGTACTGCCGGGGAAATGCTGCGCGTGATCCAGACGTTGCCATCGATCGTGGCGCCAAGCCCAAATGGTGATACGGGCCCAGTATGGGGGCGCCCGCATAAATAACAACATCGTCCTCCACTAGGGGGATGACGCAACTTGCCTTTTAACAGTACGCCCTGCCCATCCACCGGAAAACGTTTCGCCCCCGGGTGACAGCCTGATACAAACGCACGTGCCGGCCAATGATGGCGGTTTCACCGATGACCATCCGGTGGTGTGATCTATGAGAAAATGGCGGCCAATTGGGTTCGGGGTGAATCTCGCTACCGGTGACGGAATGAGGGATTTCCGAAATCATACGCGCTATGAGAGAGGTACCCGGGCAATGTAGTTCATGAGCGAGCCGAGGCGCAACGTGGTTATGCCGGGATAGCAGACAAGTACTTCGTCGATGCTCGGGGCGGCAGGCTCCTCCTCGAAAGCCGCCTGAATGTCGCTATCCAGCAACTCGCGAATGTGGGCAATTGGCGAGTGAAGCTATGCACAATTGTTGCCGCGTGTTCCATTTCTACCTCCCCAGAGGCTTCCCGTTCCGAAGCAACTCCCAACTCCCGTTTCACTTGCGCCAGCAACTTCCGCAGGGTGACATCCAGCACGTGGCCGATGTAATAATCAATTCCCTCATCATCGAGTTGGGGCACCCACGGTTGGGGAACAATGTCGGGCATAATCCTTCCACAATCCCAGCAAGCGCCTTGCGCGACGGAAGCTTGCGGACGGATCACGGCCGTTGCCGATATTCGAAGGAGGCGATACGCTGCGTCCGCAGCTTCGCGACAGTATTTTCAATACTGCCGTACGTATCCCTCCTGGACGGCGGGGTGCCGTGAGGTGAACGAGCCAACTCATCTGCGCCATGTTGTGTCGGTTGCGTAAAACGCCCGGCCTCTCGAATCCATCTTGTCCGGAACTCCAACGGATTTTTCAGTGGGTCTAGCCTGACTGTATCTTATCGGTTCACCCTGAGTGTCCTTGCTGCGTTAAAAAATGTTACGTCCGCTACACATGCGATGCCGTCACCAGGGCGTCGACATCTGCAAACTTGCGTACATCGCCAGTGCTGCAATGCTAGGCTTCCTACCGGAAAGACAAGGGGTCAAGGCGCTTATCCAATGAATATTCTTCCTCTTGATGAGCTATCGCTATGGTCGGTTATTGAGGACGAGTCTCACAATTGTAAAAAAAGAGGATTAATGTCTCATGCTGCAAATATCTCTAACAGGTGGGGGATTAAGAAAATGGAAATACTTTACGATGCGGGCGAGTACCCAAGTCCAGTTTTGAGAATGATCCGGGAAACGGGAGACATCGGGATAGCCATTGCCAATTGGTGGAAACTGGGGTGGCCGGAGAGGGTCGCGAAGCTGCTGGCTCGGAGAATTTATGAGGCTGAGTTTCGGCATCAGTTCTCGCAAGTACAGAATATCCTGGCGAGAACGGAGGACATGGCTCACTTTTCTCCCGTTCAGGTAGTGGTGATGTCCGGCTTCAGATTAGAGCCGCCGAAACTGTAGGGATATCTCGCCTTCCTTTGACCCGAGAGGGCCGCGGGCATAGGCAGCAGAGCCGAATAGAGGCTTCACAGTCGGCCAAAAAAGATTTCTCCAGGATGAGGAGATACCGGGGCGTCGTTTTTGTCCAGCGGTAAGTGGGATCGGGAGCGAGATTTGACTCGCACCTCGTGAAGCCGGTGGATAGGGGAGCTGTTATGGAAGTGTTGAAAGAATATCAATCAATCGTGTTGAGGTGTCAGAAGCAGTCCATGCCTCCCGTTATCCTTGATTATCGCGGTTGACGTCCTGCATGCAGCAGCTGGCTGCAAATTCTGCCGGGTCAGGTGCTTTGAACTGCTTTAAGCTCTTATGTGGCCGTGCGAACAGAACAGGCTAAGAAAGTATTAATAAAATTTTGACCGATAGCAACTCTGTCTCCATTGGATGAATAATCTAAACCCGTCCCTTTCCGGCCATAAGATATTAGTCGTAGACTATGAGAGGGAGATATTGATTGTCACCAAGCTAATGCTCGAGTTACACGGCGCCGAAGTAATTACCTCTCTTACTGCTGCCGAATCGGGACGCAGGATAGTATAATTTTTCCTGTGACGAAGCAGGGTTATCGCGCCCAGTACCCCGTTTCTTCTCGCTTTCAGTTACCTGAATGTATTCGAGAATAGCATGGCATGGAAGTGGGGAAGCACTTGAAGTCAGCCGGGTTCCGCCGGCGGAAGTATCATCGGCTCGGGGAGCACGGATGCCCTCTACTGTACCAAAATGGAAAGCCCTTGAAAACACTTCATGCGAGCGCTGGCTGCGATGCTGTTTTCCCTTATTACTTGCGAAATCACAGGAAAGTTAATTACAGGGAAGTTAATATGATTCGCGCGGTTTTTATCTGCCCGTCAATCAGACTTTTTTAGCTACCCTTGCTTGTTTTTAGTAATAGTTTTGTCACGTAATACACTTACACTGGGTTGTGGAAGTCCATGAGCAGATATCAAAATCAGAATACTGAAATGAGGGAGTCAAGCGCGCTGCGCTGGGGTAAAACGACTGGCGGATTCACGTTACTTGAATTGCTCGTCGTGATGGTCATCATCGGCTTGCTGGCGGGTTATGTGGCGCCCAAGTATTTTTCCCAGGTAGGAAAATCCGAGGTGAAAGTGGCTCAGGCCCAGATCGATTCCCTGGAAAAAGCACTGGACCAGTATCGGCTGGATACCGGACACTACCCGACTCCCGAGCAGGGCCTTGCGGCATTGACGATACGTCCATCCAGCGAGCCGAAATGGCAGGGGCCTTATCTGAAAAAAACATCGCCGCCGGATCCCTGGGGACGGGCATACGTTTATAGATATCCCGGTGAACATGGGGAGTACGACCTGTTTTCCTACGGCAAGGACGGTCAACCCGGGGGTACAGGTGAAGCAGCCGACATTACGAACTGGTAGGCTGCAATGCGTTATGAGGTAAAAGCTGTGCTCGCCGGACGAGGCGCAGTACTTCTGGAACTCGAAGCCGATAGCGAGGAGGATGCCCGTCTCCAGATCGCCGCGCAGGGGGGAATGGTCCTGCATGTCAGGCGCAGATTTACAGGCTGGATGCCCAAGCCGAAATCGCGCTTTCCGCTGGCGCATTTCAGTCAGGAGTTGCTTTCCCTGCTGGTCGCCGGGCTCAGTCTGGTGGAAAGTATCGAGACACTGGCTGACAAAGAGCAGGATAATGGCACGCGCAAGATTATTGAAGGGCTTCTTGCGCGGCTCTACGAAGGCGTAACCCTTTCACGGGCACTCGAATCTTTTCCCCAGGCTTTCCCACCGCTCTATATCGCTACTGCGCGCGCGAGCGAACGTACGGGTGATCTGCCCGAAGCGTTGACGCGTTTCATCGCTTATCAGACGCAGATGGATCTGGTTCGAAAGAAGCTGATCGGTGCATCCATCTACCCCGTTCTCCTCCTGATAATCGGATTGCTGGTTGCTATCTTCCTGCTGATTTTTGTAGTACCGAAATTCAGCGCCATTTACGAAGATACCGGAGCGGACCTGCCCTTTCTTTCCGTGCTACTGATTCGATGGGGGCATTTCGTGCATGAGCAAGGGGGGCAGCTGGCAGTTCTTGTGGCGGCGGTCTCCAGCATCATCCTGTACGGGGTCACACGTCCTTCTTTCAAGATGCATGCGGCACAGCAGTTATGGCGCATTCCGGCCATCGGGGAACGCATGCGCGTTTACCAGCTTGCGCGTTTTTACCGGACACTGGGCATGTTGTTGCGCGGGGGCATTCCGATTGCAAAAGCCCTGGAAATGGTTACCGGCCTGCTTCAGCCGCACTTTCGGCCAAAGGTCGAGGCAGCGGCGGTTCTTATCCGTGAAGGAAAACCCATTTCCAGCGCGATGGAAGCGCAAGGGTTGACCACCGCAGTGGGAAACCGGATGCTGAGAGTCGGCGAGAGAACCGGCCTCATGGGTGAAATGATGGAGCGGATCGGCAACTTTCATGATGAAGAAATTGCGCGGTGGGTCGAATGGCTGACGAAGCTGATCGAACCGGTGTTGATGGCCGTGATCGGCGCAGTCATCGGCGGGATCATCATCCTCATGTATATGCCCATCTTTCAGCTGGCGGGAAGCGTGGGTTGAGCCTATTGCCGTCCCCCGGTTACCCGTGAAGATGCGTTGCTTCTGCTGAGGAGAAAGCATCCTTAAGTCATGGGATTTCCCTGTTTTGCTGCGCAATCGAGATGAGGGCGGCACTGTGCTGCAGGTGCGGACAGGTCAGATTGCTCAAACGGCGGCTACAAAGATTGCTCCCGGTCTTCCATGAATCGTTAAGCCTGGGGTCGTGCGTGGTGCTGGTGCTGTTGGGTCGCCTGCAGAGCAGAATTTGCAGGACGGATTCCGGTTTTTCTTTCGTTGATCCATTGCCGAATCGTTCGATAAGGGCGATGGGATATACATTATGAATGCACCTTCCGTACTCATCAGCGAGCGCAGGGAGAATCCCGAGCAAACGGGGCACCCATCTCTTGCGCTTCAGGAAGAATATTCCCGGAATGAGCTTCCGGTAGACGCGCGGGCATCACAGCCGCCGTCTCAGATATTGCTGCTGGATGCGCAGCGGTTGGGCGTGGCGCGCAGCGAGGCCGCCAACCGGGGTGTTCCGGTGGTCAGCATCCTGGAGGAAACACTGGGATGCGCGCCGGAGCAGTTGATCGCAGAACTCGGGCGGCTGCTCAGGATGCCGGTATTGACGATGGAGAAGTTACGGGCATCAACTCCGGCGTTTGAAATATTGCCTTTCAGTGAAGCCACTAAAAAGGAGTGCGTATTGCTTCGCCAGCAGGGGAAGCACATCCTTGCCGTCAGCAATCCCTTTTCCTCCAGCTTGAGGGCCTGGGCGGAAGAATATATCGATGTTCCCGCGATATGGCACCTGGTTCATCCCGCCGATCTGACAGCCTTTTTCAGCCAGCAGGAGCAGACCATGCGCGCCATGGACAGCGTGCTGCCTGCGGCAGAGCGGGGCGCCAGGCAGCCGGGCGAGGAAGACCTCTCGCTGAAGACAATCAACGAAGGCACCAGCCAGGTAGTCCGTTTGGTGCATTCGACGCTGTATGATGCCCATAAGTCGCACGCGAGCGATATTCACCTGGAAGTCGTTCCCGGAGCCCTGTCGATCAAATATCGTATTGACGGTGTACTGACCATGATTGGAGTGGTGCAGGGGGCGGATCTGGCGGAACAGGTCATTTCCCGTATCAAGGTAATGTCCGATCTGGATATAGCTGAGCGGCGAGTTCCCCAGGATGGCCGTTTCAAGATTTCCATTCAGGGGCGGGAGATCGACTTTCGTGTTTCGATCATGCCCAGTGCTTTCGGAGAAGATGCGGTACTGCGCATTCTCGACCGCCAGGCGCTGGCTGATCATGTCAAGGGCTTGACCCTCGATCATCTTGGATTCGATCGGGTCGCCATATCCACCCTGCGACGCTTGAGCTCGGAGCCCTATGGAATGCTGCTGGTGACAGGCCCCACCGGCAGCGGGAAGACTACCACGCTTTATGCGGCGATTTCGGAAGTCAACCAGGGTCACGATAAGATCATTACCATCGAAGACCCGATCGAGTATCAATTGCCTGGCGTATTGCAGATACCTGTCAACGAGAAAAAAGGATTGACTTTCGTGCGCGGCCTTCGCTCCATCCTGCGCCACGACCCCGACAAGATCATGGTAGGCGAAATCCGCGATCCGGAAACGGCGCAGATTGCCATTCAGGCTGCTTTGACCGGCCATCTCGTATTCACCACCGTACATGCCAATAGCGTTTTTGATGTCATTGGCCGTTTTACCCACATGGGAGTGGATCCCTACAGTTTCGTTTCTGCCTTGAATGGGGTTGCCGCGCAAAGGCTGGTGCGCCTGCTTTGCGTGCATTGCGCAGTGGAAGAACAGCCCGACGAGCAGCTGATTGCGGAATCCGGAATCGATCCTGAGCAGATCGCCGCGTTCAGATTCCGCAGCGGCAAAGGATGCGGCCATTGCCGGGGAAGCGGCTATCGGGGGCGAAACGCAATCGCGGAAATCCTGGTGCTGAACGATGAAATCCGCGAACTCATCGTAGCGAAAGAACCCGTACGCCGTATAAAGGAAGCCGCGCGGCGGGGAGGCACCCTGTTCCTGCGGGATGCTGCTTTGGCCATGGTCAGGAGCGGGCAGACGAGTCTACAGGAGGCAAACCGTGTCACTATTGCGGCGTAACCGAATCAGCGCTTTTTTGTCTCCGCACCGGGTCGAGCTCGTCCGCCTGCAGCGCCACGTAAAACCAGGTCAGGCCGAGAGACAGGTGGCAGCATGTGAACGCGCTGGCGAGGGAATCGCCTGGGGAGCGGCGCTTGCCCAGTTGAAACGGATGCTTCCGGCCGGAACCGGCGCCGAGATCCATGTTCTTCTATCCAATCACTTTGTCCGCTACGCCGTGATACCGCCCCAATCAGGGATCGAGACTCCGGCGGAGTTGCAGGCTTATGCAGCTTTCCAGATGCGGGAAATATACGGGGAGCGAACCGGCGAATGGGAACTCACCATAAGTTCCTGGGATCCGGCAACCGGGGCCGTTTGTGCAGCGGTAGAGCGCGGTTTTTTGCAAGGACTGGAAGAACTCGCTGGCAGTCAGCGGATGAAGCTCAAATACGTGGAGCCTTATTTCACGAGCGTATTCGACCACTGGCACGACCGTTTCGGCAAGGGGCGCGCGTGGTTCGCGCTGATCGAAACCGGGCGGCTTTGTCTGGCGCTGCTGGAAAGGGGCGCATGGCTGCGCATCCTGAATCAGAGAATACTGGATGATGTGGAAGAGGAGCTTCTTGTCGCGCTCGAGCGTGAAGCGCTGCTTTTTTCCGCGCCTGCCGGAACCTCGGAACAGGTGTGTCTTTTCGCGCCGGAGCATCCCGGCTTGGCCTTGCCGGAAGGTAGCGGCTGGCAAATTGTTCCACTGGAGGATAAAACGCGCCCTGCTCCCGGCCCATTACCCTTTCAATCACATGACCGAGACCGCAACACCTGATGCGTAGGTTGAAGCTGAGATTCCCCCCCGAGGGAGAGGCGCGGAGTGCGGGTTACTTCCTCGTCTTGCTGGGCGCTGTCGCCCTGGCAGGAGTATTGCATCAGTTCAGATCGGCCATGGACGAGGTGGCTTATTGGGATCTGCGCATCGCCAGCATGGATCGGCGAGCGCAACGCAAGATTGCGCCCCGCGTCTGGTCGGCACAGGGCGGGGGTGAAATAAAAAAAGAGCTAAAAAAAGCCAATGCGGTGATGAGCGAGATCGATTTGCCATGGGAGTCACTTTTTGATTCAGTCGAGCATGCGGCGAGCCAGGAGGTGGCCTTGCTGTCGTTTCAACCGGATGTTTTTGGCCGCACGGTCCGTATCGGCGGGGAAGCAAAGAATATATCGGCCATGCTTGATTTTGTCAGTGAACTGGAGCGGCAATCCGCTGTCAAGGATGCTTATCTGCTCAAGTATGAAATCAAACGGGATGATCCCCAGCGGCCGGTGGTTTTTTTCCTGACGGCGTCATGGACTTGAATTCCCTTAAAACGGTATGGCTGCGGGTGCGCTGGCAAATGGAGCGGCTTGGTCCTGCGGGAAAAATCGGTTTCGGGCTGCTTGTATTCTCCGCCGTATTTTTTCTGGTAGCCGTGTTGCCGCGGCAGGAGGAATCGAAAGCACTCAGGGCTGAAGCCGAGGTGCTGGAAGCAAGGATAAGAATGGAGCCTTCCGCCGAGAGCGGAAGCCACCGCCGAAGGCTGCGTGGCGATCAGGCATTGCCGGCGTTCTACGCATTTTTTCCGAAGCTGGATTCATCCCCGTTGTGGATTGGAGAACTGGTACGGATTGCAGGAGAACGGGGCGTGGAAATCAGCGGCACTGAATATCGCATGATACGAGAGAAGGATCTGAAACTGGCGCGCTACGAAATGATGGTGCCGGTCCGCGGAAATTATTCCCAATTGCGGGGTTTCATTGCCGATGCCTTGCACGCGGTACCGGCAATGGCGCTGGTTGACGTTGCCATCCGGCGCGAGGGGGTACACGCGGAGCTGCTGGAAGCGAATATCAAATTCAATCTCTATCTGAGCGAAGGCAAGCATTGAAACCGACAGAGAAGGCGCGCAGGTTATGGCTGGCTGGAGCGCTGCTGGCCACGCTTCTCGTGGCCCAATGGGTGAGCGGAGAAGAAGGCGAAGCAGGTCCGGAAACGCTTCCAGATTCTGCTGAAGCACCCCATTTCCAAAAGGAAGCGCCTGCAGGCAGGAACGCCCCCGAAAATGAAGCCGCTGAGCTGGATCTCGGGCGGTTGGAGCGCAGAAAATTCAGTGCCCAGGCAGGTGACATTTTCGGACAGAGATCATGGGTTCCGCCTCCTCGTCCGGAGCCGCCAAGGCGGCCCTCTCCGCCACCGATGCAATTCAGGTATCTGGGCAAGGTTGTCGAAGGGAATGAAACACGCGTGTTTCTCGCCCTGGGAGAACGCAATTATATCGTCAGACCTGGTGAGAGCATCAATAACCAGTATCGATTGGATGAGGTGAGCGATCGCGGCATCACGTTCACCTATCTTCCTCTTAACGCCAGGCAGATGCTTGCTACTGCGGGAACGGCAAACATTCCATGAAAACTGGCAAACACGTTCTGCTTGCCCTGGTTCTTGCCGGAATTGCAGGATGCGCGACAAACAATGCGTTCGTGGAGGGCAAGCGGCTCATAGCCGAGGGCAAGCTCGACACTGGGCTTGCCAGTCTCGAACAGGCGGCGCGCGAAAATCCGGATAATCTTGAAATTCGCGCGGTGCTCGCGCGCCAGCGCGAAGCGATAGCCGCGCGTTTCGTATTCGAGGCGGAAGCCGCAAGGTCGACAGGTGATCTGGAAGCGGCTGAACGGAGTTTTCGCCGGGCGCTTGAAATAAATCCACGTCATGAACGCGCACTCGCCGGGTTGGAGGCGATCAATATGGATCGCCGCCATACAGCGGCAATAAAACGAGCGGAAGAATTGCTGGAGCGGGGGGAGTATGCAGCTGCTTCAAGCGAGGTCCGCTCCGTGCTGCAGGAAAATCCGATGCAGCGGGATGCACGCAGGCTCATTCAGCGCATCACCGAAATGGAAGTGCAAGCCGCGCAAGCGGGCCCTATCCTGAAAACCGCGTTTAAAAAACCTATCACGCTCGAGTTTCGAGATACGGGCCTGAAATCGGTATTCGAAATCCTGGCGCGCACCGGCGGCATCAACGTGGTCTTTGACAAGGACGTCAAGCAGGACAGCAAGACGACGATTTTCGTGCGCGAGACCAATATCGAGGATGTATTCAAGCTCCTTCTGGTGACGAACCAGCTCGCACACAAGGTCCTCAACGAAAATTCGGTGCTGATCTATCCGAATACTCCGGCCAAGCAGAAGGAATACCAGGAATTGATGGTGCGCAGTTTCTTTGTCACGAATACCGATGTGAAGCAGATGGTCGCGATGGTCAAGGGGTTGATCAAAACCAAGGACATGCACGTCGACGAAAAGCTGAACCTGTTCGTCATGAAAGACACGCCGGAGGCGATCCGGCTGGCCGAGCGGCTGGTTACGCTGAATGATCTGGCCGATCCCGAAGTCATGCTGGAAGTGGAGGTGCTGGAAATCGGGCGCAACAAACTGCTCAACCTCGGATTGCAGTATCCTGAGAAGATCAATGTAAATTATCTTACCGCAGCCAGTGCTGCCGGCGCGGCTCCTTTTCCGCCCTTTCAGATCAGCCGTGCAGGGGTTAACGGCAATGGTTCCAATCTCGACAACCTGATTGGATTCGTTGCCAATCCCGCCCTGATCGTCAACCTCAAGCAGCAGGACGGGCTGATCAATGTGCTTGCCAATCCGCGCATTCGCGTCAAGAACCGGGAGAAAGCGAAGGTCCTGATCGGCGACAAGGTTCCAGTCGTCACGACGACCGCAGCCGCCAACGTGGGTGTGGCATCATCGGTCAGCTACCTCGATGTGGGACTCAAGCTGGACGTCGAATCCACCATCTCGCTGCAGGATGAGGTTTCCATGAAGGTCAGCCTGGAAGTGAGCAATATCGTCAAGGAAGTGCCGGTAACGGGAGGGGGCCTTGCCTATCAGGTAGGGACGCGCACGGCAGCGACCACGCTGGCGTTGAAGGATGGCGAAACCCAGGTTCTGGCAGGATTGATCAGCGATGACGAGCGCACCACGCTTTCCAAGGTTCCCGGGCTGGCAGAGTTGCCGTGGATCGGAAAGCTTTTCATCAATAAGAACGTTGTCCGAAACAAGACTGAAATCGCGCTGCTGATTACGCCGCGTATCGTGCGCAATATTGCCCGTCCGGCGAAAGCGGTCAGCGAAGTGCCCTTCGGTACGGAGAATGCGATAGCGGTTTCGCCGCTGATGATCGGCAAAGTGGCGCCGCGGGCGCTGGCGATGGCTTCTTCCTCTCCAACCTCCGATGCTAACGCCAGCCGGCAGTGGCCATCCGCGCCTTCCAGGGAGGAAACCCGTCCGCCGGCGCCGCCCGAGGGGGCACCGGTTGCGACACTGGCTGCGCCGGAACAGGTGTCCGCAGGACAGGAATTTGTGGTGAGCGTGACCCTCGCCGGTGCAGATGCACTCCCGCCCGCGGAACTGGATCTGAATTATGACCCTGTGGCGCTTGAACCGGTGGACGAGGGTGATAAATCCGGAACACGCGTATTGAAACTGAGCAAGGGGGGCGGCGCCGCGGATGTGCGATTCAGGATTTTGGCGCAAAAGCCTGTCACGACTCAGATCAGTATCGGGAATATCAGTTTCAAGGACGAAAGCGGGCCGCTTCCCGTTCCGGTGCCTTTGCCACCGGCTGTCAATGTGGATATTCGTTGAGATGGCATGAAGCGTATTTTTGCTGCGTCGGTGGCGGTAGTAAAAAAAACAGGCGGACAGGGATTTACCCTGGTGGAACTGACCGTCGTCGTAGCCATCACAGCAGTGCTCGCTTCTGCCGCGATACCGTTATATGAACTCACGGTAAAGCGTGAAAAAGAACAGGAACTGCGGGTGGGATTACGCCAGATCCGCGAAGCGCTGGACGCATACAAGGGCGCGGTGAACGAAGGGAGGATTGTTCGGCAAGCCGATGAATCGGAGTATCCGCGCAAGCTGGAAGATCTGGTGAATGGCGTGCCGGATATCAAGCATCCCACCAAGCGTAAAATATATTTCCTGCGGCGACTGCCGAGAGACCCGATGTCGGATGACCCTGCATTGCCTGCTGCGGACACCTGGGGCAAGCGTTCCTATGAGAGCTCACCGGATAACCCGCAGGAGGGGAATGATGTTTTCGATGTATATTCCCGTTCACCGCGGATCGGCTTGAACGGCATTGCCTACGATAAATGGTGATCAGGATGTGCGAAACTGAATCCGGATTTACTTCCGGGAGTATGCAACATGGCTCGTACCCCTCCGGCTTTACCCTGGTCGAGTTGCTGGTTGTCATGGCCATCATTGCCGTTCTTCTTACCATTGCCGCCCCGCGGTACTTCAACTCCGTGGAAAGATCGAAGGAAGCAGTATTGCGCCAGGACCTGAATGTCATGCGGGATGCCATCGACAAGTTTTACGGCGATACCGGGAGTTATCCCCGCGATCTGGCAGAACTGGTCGAGAAGCGGTACTTGCGCGCCATTCCGGTTGATCCCTTGACCGAAAGTTCCGAAACCTGGGTCACCCTCCCTCCCCCTGATTCAGCCGAAGGTCTCTACGATGTGCGCAGCGGCGCGGAGGAAGAGTCAAAGGATGGAACCTCTTACGCGGCCTGGTAGCGGTGTGATTGGGCGGCAAGAAATACCGCGCCATATAGGTGTAGGAGGCGTGGGAGACGTAGGAGGCGCAGGACAAAAGGGTTTTACCTATATCTGGATCCTGTTTGTGGTGGCGCTGACCAGCGTTGCGTTGGCAGGCGTCGTGCAGGTATGGCGTACCGAGGTACGGCGGGAAAAAGAAAAAGAACTGATGTTTGTCGGAGAACAGTTCAGGCAGGCGATCGGCTCTTATTACGAAAATTCACCCGGCATGCCGAAGCGTTATCCCGATTCATTGGAAAAATTGCTCCTGGATAAGCGTTTTTCCACCATCAAACGGCATCTCCGGAAAATATTTTTCGACCCCATGACTGCCTCAAGCGAGTGGGGTCTGGTCACACAGCCGAATGCCGGAATAATCGGCGTGTACAGCCTTTCAAAAGAGCCTCCGCTCAAGCGCGCCAATTTTCCGGAACGCTATGCGGATTTTGCGGAAGCGAAGGATTATCGCGACTGGAAGTTCGTCTACTTCCCCGGAGACTCCGCCAGTCTGCCCCAAGCGCAAGCTGTGCCGGCCGATTCGCCCGCTACTCCACCACAATCTTCCTCTGAATGGCGACCAGGAGATCTTCGGCTGCAGCCGGAAGCTTCCGGTTCCCAGCCAAAAGCGGAATCGGAAAACGGTATCCCGCCACCATCCTCGCCTTTCTCGCTCTCCCCCAGCCCTTCCGATCAAGAGGATGGGAGGTCCTCGCAACCCGATTCATCCCCACAATCCGGCTCCTTCCCGCAGAGCGTTCAATATTAGAACTTCAGAAGTTCGGAACTGGAAGTTTCCGGGGAGCCCGTCTCCATCTGTCTCTTCACAGTTGCATATTTCATGGAACCAGGGGAAGGCATCCCTGCATTTCCTCCTGTTGTCTGCGTGGTCCTTTCTACCTATATCGGATTCATGAATCTGACATCTGATCTTAATGATTCAGTCATATCCTGCCACGAAAATACGCACTCGCGCAAATCGAATAATATCGGGAAGACCGTTGCAGTCCGAGAACGATATGAATAATCAGGGCATAAGGAATGATGGGGGGAGAGTTTACGCTGACGGAGCGGGAGGCGGAATACCTGTTCCGGATTATCGATTCATCAATCAATATATTTCGGCGTCATCAGTTTTTCTTGTGGGCGCAGGGGGAACTGCAGGGCCTTCTGCCGCATGGCATGCTCATATGCCTGTTCGATGAAGGCAATGGGCAGGCTGTGAATATCGAAAGATTCAGTCGCACAGATATGGACGAAATCCGGTTTTCAGAACTTTGCCGTCCCGATGGGGGAATTGTATTTCGCGCCATGTCCGCATGGAGCGCGGGCAAAAACCAGCCGCTTCTGGTTTGTCCAAATAATTCGCATACGCCCACCTACAAGCGTTTTTCTAACGACCTCAAGCGTGAAAATCTCCAGCGTATCGCGGCGCACGGAATGTTCGACACCAATGGCCGAACCACCTGCTTCTTTACCTTTACCCAGATTTCCGCCGCATTGAGCGAGCGTCATGCTTATTTCCTCGAGCTGCTGATGCCGCACATGCATATGGCGCTGGTACGTATGCTGTTTCATGAACGCCATCATAAGCAGGGTGCCGTGGGGGAAAGAAGCAGAAAACTCATCACGGACCGCGAGACGGAAATTTTGCGCCATGTTCAGGCGGGAAAGAGCAATCATGAAATAGCCCAGTTACTTTACATCAGTCCGCTTACTGTCAAAAACCACATTCAGAAAATCCTGAAAAAGCTGGATGTCAATAATCGGGCTCACGCCGTGGCCAAGGCGATGGCGTTGAAGATCACGCTTTGAGTTTCCGGGGCAGATCCCCTCGACCCTGAGGCCGCGCCTTGGATTCTTCCCTCTATCCGCAGTGACTCCTACGAGGCGTCCTTGTACCCATGAAAAGCGTACGCGCCGCGAAGGGCGAATTTCCGCCCTGCAGACCAAAAGAATAGGCAGAAAGTACCACGAAAATACCGATTGTGTTTCACAGACGGTTCACGGCTGTCACATATAGTGACCCACGTCCGGTAACAGGTACAGTCGTTATAGCCGGTCAGGAACAAAGCCAAACCCGTTGCGAAGCGGGGACGGAAAGCTGCGGGTCTCCAAGCAAGCGGAGGTAGCCGGGTTGCTCCAGGACGGTTGATCAGATGAAGCCAGGCTTCAAGGATCAGTCAGCCGGATTTTTTTGGTGCAACCATTAATTACCTACGGAGTATCTCGCATGAAAATAAATTTCAGACTCAAGGCATTCGCTGTTGCTGCCATCGCGACTCTTTCCGGTCCGGCGCTTGCCGCCATGGATGGGGCGATGAGTGGAAACGGTGAGCTTCTGCTCAATATGCGTTATTACGGTGGCAGTTCCGCCACTTCCGGTGATGACGATATCTCTGGACTGTTCGATCTCGGCTTCAAAATGAACGATATGGTCGCTGCGAACGGACAGGCGGGCTTCAGCAAAAGCTGGGACCTGACGAGTGGGGCCTATGGCGCTTCATGGAATCAGCTGATGAATTTCGTCGGTCCTGCCAACGCACATCTTATCCGGTTCAATGTCATCGCGCTGGATACCACCGATCTGAATGATGCCGGTGGCCCGCGTTACCTGACGACGGCAAATGTGGACACATATCCCAAGCTGGGGAACACCAACCTCAAAGGCTTTGTGAATATGGATAAGTATATTGAAGCCAACAACAGCCGCGGTACGCACGCGACTGATGATAACGGCGCCAGCGTTGCCATGCCGACGGACCCTTCGAATACTTTCTTTGGCGCAATTAACGGGTTTGGCCAAGGTGATACCTGGTTGCAGAAGACGACCGCCGATACCACCCAGCCGTTGGGTACGGAACAGAATTTCTGGTTTCTCACCACGTCTTCCACTTCCGCCCTTGCCCAGGCCACCAAGACTCCTTTCGGAGTCGATCTGAATCACGATGGCAACATTGGCGAAGGCGAGTTCAGCAAATTCAAGTTGACCGAGAATGGTGTTCTTACCTTCACGAACCCATCCGTCTCTCCTATTCCCGAAGCGGATACCTGGGCCATGCTGCTGGCGGGGCTGAGCATGCTGGGCATGATCGTCCGCCGCCGCGCAGGCGTCTGAGATCCGCAATGAGCTGCTTACCCCCGGCCAGGGAGGCCGGGAAAGGCAGGCTTCAGCCTGAAATATCAATCTGAAAATAAAGGATACAAAGATGAAAATGAAGCTGAGCAAAATTGCACTGGCTATAGCGGCACTCGGCACGGCCCCGGCGGCTTTCGCCCTGACCCCCGCTCAGGTCGCTGCCGGCCCCACCACCTACGTCTGGCTATCAGGTGCATCCGCACCCACCAACGCCGTATTTCGCAGCGTCATGTCGCTGTGCAACGGCCTAGCGGGGAATGGCGGCGCCAATGACGCCCATATGTACCTGGAAAGCAGCGGTACCGAACCCGGCAAGAGCAGCGGTGACCGGGTCGCCTATGCCTGCACCATGAGCTCCGCCGCCGGTGCACTGGCTGGCAAGAAAGTAGTGGTCTATCACACGGTTGAGGGTGGCTCTTTCAACGCCTACGCGCCTCATCTCAGCATGGCGGGTGAGCCGAATCCCAACGGGTATCTGCCCGGCAACCTCAAGCGCATCAATGACGTCGCTTTGCTCGGCGGCGGAGGTAAGTGCGCGGCAGGCGCGGCTGGGTCGACCAATGTCACCCTGAATGGTGTGTCCTACCCCATTGCCCGCTACAACAACTGCAGCGATACCGTTACCAAGACCTTTACCGCTTCGCTGAAGGGCGATGCTGCCGGACGTCCGGGCCAAAGCTATCCCGATGGCGGTTTTTCGGATACGGAATACCTGATCAACAAGCAGAATCTGGATATTGCATTGAACCTGAGCTCCCTTGGCGAGGAAGTGGCGACCAATGTCGGCCAAGCCTTTGGCGTAGCCGTGAGCTACCCGCTCTATCTCCAGTTGCAGAAGAACGACGTTGCCGCCGGCATCCTGGCCGCGACCTGCGATGACGGTTCGCCCACCGCCCCCAATCTCACGCCTGCCTGCCAGCCCAGCTTGCCGGCACAACGTTACACCGCAATTGCAAACAGGGATTCTGTGGGTGGTGTGGATGGCAGCCTGTTCGGCGGTCCGGCCGGGTCGATCGTCAACCTGGTGCGCCGCGTGCCCACCTCCGGCACCCAGTCTGCCTCCAACATGCGCTTCCTCAGCAAGCCCTGTTCAACCGGGCTATCGCAAGGCGCGCTGGAGCCCGCACGCGCCACCGACAGCACGGCAACCGCCATTGTGAGCGAGCAGTCCAGCACCGGGGGCGTGAAGAGCGCCTTGAATACCGCCACCGGCGCGAGCCAGTTCGCCCTGGGCGTGGTATCCATGGAAAACACGCCAGCACCGACCGCCACGACCGACCGGTGGGCATTCGTCAAGCTGGATCGTGTGTCTCCCAATACCGATGCCCAGCAGCGTGCCGAGGCGATGGAGGGTTCCTATAACTTCTGGTACGAGCTGGCGGCATTCACTGCCGGTGGCTCCATCAGTCCCGCCAGCTCAAGTGCTGCAGCCTTGATCACCGCGGTTGCTGCCACCCTGGGTGAAAGCGACCTGAAGGGTATCTTCGCCACGCCAGTGGCCGGTTCCAGCGGCCCTACCTCGAAAGGCGCACGTCTCGGCAATTCCTGCCAGCCTGCGGTCCAGTAGGCATTGCGCTAACGGACGGTGCAATGCCGTCCATATATGCTGCTCGGGACAGCTCCTTCGGTGCTGTCCCATTCGCACGTACAGGAACTGGTTCGGCTTGGTTTGATGTTGCAACTACTAAATAAGATGCTGCGGGTGGGAGGACTGCTTGGCCTCGCGGGCTGGATCCACTTGTCTCACGCGCAGGAAGCCCGTTTCGATGTATTCGAATATCGGCTGGAAGGTGCCACATTGCTGCCCGTCACAGTGGTGGAGCAGGCGGTTTATCCCCATCTCGGTGAAAGCAAGAGCCTGGAGGACGTGGAGCGGGCACGCGATGCACTTGAGCGCGCCTATCATGAGGCGGGCTATCTGACCGTACTCGTGAGCATTCCTCAGCAGAAAGTCGATGAGGCGGTGGTCAGGCTGCAGGTGACCGAAGCCCCGGTAAAGCGTCTGCGCGTGGTGGAATCCCGCTATTTCAGTCCGGCGGATATCAAGGCGGCAATACCGGAACTGGCAGAAGGCAAAGTGCCTAACTTTCCCGAAATGCAGAAGCAGCTGGAAAGCCTGAACCGTTCAGCCGATCGCAGGATTACCCCGGTTTTAAGGGCAGGAAAGACACCCGGCACGGTCGAGGTGGATCTGAAAGTGAAGGATCAGTTGCCCCTTCATGGAAGCGTGGAGCTGAACAGCCGTCAGATTCCCAATACGACCTTGACCCGGCTGAGCGCGAACCTGAGCTGGGACAATCTGTGGCACCGCCAGCACAGCCTGGGCGTGACAGGATTGGTTGCCCCCGAAAACCCGGATGAGAGCAAGGTCATTTCCGCCAATTACACTCTGCCGGTACCGTTCGGCGGTTTTCTCGCCTTATATAGCGTCTATTCCGCTTCGAACGTGGCTTCACTGGGCACGCTCAATGTGCTCGGCAATGGCCTGATCGTGGGAGGGCGCTACATTCTGCCGCTGCCCGGAAGCGAAAAATTCTTCCACACAGCAACGCTGGGACTGGATTACAAGGATTTTACCCAAACGGTAAACCTCATCGATGGCGGCAATTTCAATACGCCAATCTCCTACCTTCCTTTCACTGTAGGCTGGGATGGAAGCTGGCTGGGAGAAGGAAGAACGACCAAGCTGGGATTGTCGGTGAATTTCCACGTGCGCGGACTGGTTGGGGATGAAGAGGAATTCGCGAATAAGCGCTTTAAAGGCAGCGCTAATTACCTCTATCTGCGCGGCAATCTTTCACATACCGAAACATGGAGCCAGGGTTGGGGCGTGGCCGGCCGGGGCAGTTGGCAGATTGCAGCACAGCCGCTTATCGCGAATGAGCAGTCGATCGTGGGCGGCGTCAATACCGTGCGCGGCTATCTGGAAGTCGCTGCCCTGGGCGACGACAGCGTTACGGGAGGGCTCGAGGTCTTTACGCCCAATTACGCCACATACCTGCTCCAGGGACTGGACGAATTCCGTCTTCTGGCCTTTATTGATGCAGGAATCGTGCGAGTGCAGCAGCCCTTGCCCGGGCAGAAAGACCGCTTTGATCTTGCAGGTACCGGGATGGGTTTTCGTCTCAAGGGTTGGAAGGGCTTCTCGGCCGACGTGGCCTGGGCCGTGGCACTCGAAGAAGTTGGAAGAACAAAGGCGGGAGACAAGCGCGTGCACTTTCTTTTTCGGCACGCGTGGTGATCATGCCTGCTGTCGTAACGATCCGCATAACCGTATAGCGAATGATTTTTCTGAAGCAAGGTTGAGGAATAACCTATTGCCGCCATGCTCGGCAGTATGAGTGCTCCCTCCTGTCTCCTCGAGGAATTGGAAAGATGAATCGGAATATCTACCGGCTTATTTTCAACAAGGCTCTGGGCATGTTGATTCCCGTTGCGGAAACCACACCGTGCCAGAGTGGCAAGGCTAAAAGCGGTACAGTTCTGCTCATGACCGGGCTGCTGGCGACAGCCGCACACGCGGAACTGCCCGTGCCCTGCGCAGGAGGAAGCTGTGGCGGGACCGTTCCTGATTTCGTCACCGCCGGCCAGGCGAATTATCACGTTCATGGCCCCGATGCGGTGGTCAACCAGGTGGGCGATAAAGCCATCCTCAATTGGGAAAGCTTCAATGTCAGTCCTGGTCATTCAGTTCAGTTCCAGCAGGTGGAAAGCCTTGCTACACAGAACCTGGTGCAGGGCGCGAATTTCACGACACTGAACCGCGTCTGGGACAACGATCCGAGCGTGATTGCAGGCATCCTGAGCCAGGCCGTCGGACAGAATGCAAATGTCATTCTGGTCAATACCAATGGTATTGCCTTCATGGGTTCCTCTCAAGTAAATCTCAACAGCTTTACCGCCAGCAGTTTGGATATCCACGACAACTTCATTCTCAATGCTTTTCTCACTACCGAGAAGACGGTTCCACAATTCGAAGGTTCAGGGGGGTTCATCAAGGTTTTCGAGGGTGCGCGGATCACGGCTGGCAGTCAGGGGCGGGTCATGTTGATCGCGCCGACAGTGATCAATAAAGGTACCGTGGAAGCGCCCGATGGACAAGTGATCGCAGCTGCGGGCACCAAGGTGTTCTTGCGTTCCGCCTCGGCCGAGCCAGTGGATGCCAATGTGCGCGGGCTTCTGGTCGAAGTCGACAGTCCGGCGGGATTGAGTGATTTCGAGACTCCCCACACGAACATCAGAGACGGCAAGCTCGATGGCCAGGCAGTTGCGCTGAAGGATACGGCACTGGACAAGCTCGGCCATGTGACCAATCTGGGTGAGCTGAGCACGCCGCGCGGCAATATCACCATGGTGGGTTATGCCGTCAATCAGGAAGGGATCGCCCGGGCCACCACCTCGGTGATCGCCAATGGCTCCGTATATCTGCTGGCGAAAGATTCCGCCACGGCTCAGGACAGTTCGATGCGTGGCGGCCGGGTAACCCTCGGCGCCGGGAGCCTGACGGAGGTATTACCGGATGTATCCGATCGAACGGGTGTGCTGGATGGATTGACGGGCACTGGGCTGGTGCTGCCCTCTCAGGTGAGAGTGCTGGGACAGGACGTGCGCATGGAAAGGGGGGCTGTGATCAACGCGCCAGCAGGCAAAGTGGATTTTTTCGCGCTGGATAACCCAAGTTTGCTTTTTCAGCCCGGCGATCCGTTCAGGCAGGCATTCGATGCTCCTGCTTCCAATACTGCCCGCATTCACATTGACAACGGTGCCCTTATCAATGTCGCCGGACTGGAAAATGTAAAAGTTTCCACGGCACGAAACGCGGTGGAAGTGGAATTGCGGGGAGATGAACTGAAAGATTCTCCCGTCAACCGGGACGGGCCGCTGCGCAGCCAGAAAGTTTATGTGGACATCAACCGCGCACTGGCCAACGCCGACTCCGGCGCTCCCACGCTGATCGCGAAAGACAGCCTGCAAGCTTACCAGGCGCGTCTCGAGCGTACGGTGGCGGAAAGATCCACGGAGGGCGGCGTGGTGCGCGTGAACTCGCAGGGAGAAGCCATCATTGCTCCCGGCGCGGTGATCGATATATCCGGTGGTAGCTTGAGCTACACGCCTTCCAGCGTGAAAACGACCTTGCTCATGTCCCGGGGAGTATTGACCGACATTGCGAATGCCCGGGCCGATGTGCGTTATGACGGCATCGCCACCCGCTACGTGCAGGATTTCGGACGCTGGAACGTGAAAGAAGTAATCGACCTCGGTCAGACCTTCAACTATGACCCCGGTTATACCGAAGGCAAGGATGCCGGCGCTCTGGAAGTCATGGGCCTGCGCGCGGTGGTCATGCAGGGGGCCGTGCAGGGGCGCACGGTCGTGGGAGAGGTACAGCGCGACAAGGGCATCATGCCGGAGGGGGCGCGCTTGACTCTTGGCAGTAATCCGGTAGCGAACAATATCAACGGTCTCGATTACAAGCATAACCAGCAGATCGAGCTGAGCAGCGAGGGACCCTTGCTGCCGGGAAGTTTCAAATTCGGCGACACGCTGTCATCCGATCTCGTCAATAAACTGCGCCTCAACCCCGCGCTGCTAGGCAGGGACAAGGTCGCCAACCTGGAAATTTTCAGTAATCAGGCAGCGGAAGTGCGTGAGGCTTTGCGGGTGCCGCAAGGCGGCAGCGTGCATATCACGGGGCAGGGAGTGAAGGTCGAAGCGGACATCGCCGCCCCAGCCGGCTCAATTATGCTTCATGCAAACAGAAACGATCTTCCAGGACGTTCATCCGGTCCGCTGAATCTCGTTGTAACCGAAGGAGTCACACTATCCGCGCGCGGTGCGTGGGTAAATGAATTGCGTGGAGTGCCTGCAGGCTCCGACGAAGTGGGTCTGGTAAACGGCGGCAGGATAGCTCTCTCGGCTATTGACGATCTTGCTCTCGGGAAAAATACGCTGCTGGATGTCACTGGCGGCGGCAGGCTCAAGGTGGATAGTCGAGGCAGCGTGATTGCCGGCAACGGGGGTGACATCAGTCTGTCCGGCAATGCCGTTTCCGGTCTGGCTGATAATGTGCGCGGTTACGGGGTTGGCAAAGGCGGCACTTTCTCGGTTGCGAGCAATAGAATCCAGATTGGCGGCATGCCGGATGGTACGGCCGGTACGGTCAATCTCGATCCCGGGTTTTTCGAGCGGGGCGGGTTTGGCGATATCAATCTGACAGGGAATGAGAGCGTCGCGTTATCCGAGGGTGTGAAGATCAAACCCGCCGTCCTCAGCCTCGAATTGCAACCTGACTACAGCCTGAGACCAAGCGGCAGCAGAATGGAAGATTTTACGCGCCCAGTCAAACTCGATGATCTCGTGCGCGAGCCGGTCAGCTTGAGCCTTACGGCAGAAAATCCCGACGAGCGAGGCGCAGCCGATGTGGCAATCGGAGTGGGCGCGCATATCGAGGCGGATCCCGGAGCAAAAATCACGCTGGCAGCAGCGCGTTCGATGAACATACAAGGGCGTATCACCGCGCCCGGTGGCAGCATCACGGCAACGCTCGATCATAGCCACAGCTTCAACTTCAATGCAAGCAACAGTCTCTGGCTGGGCAAGCAGGCGTTACTCGATGTATCCGGCAAGGCTCTTACGTACCTCGACAGTCAGCGCCTCACCCAGGGCGAGGTGCTGAACGGCGGGTCAGTGACGCTGAACGCGCAGTTCGGACATATCGTGGCCGAGCCCGGGTCTCATATCAATCTGGCGGGGGCTGCGCCCGTCCACCTGGATATCCAGAACCAGGCCGGGGGCCTGGGGCAATGGGTAGGCAGCGATGCAGGAAGACTGAGCGTCATTGCGCGTGAAGGCATGCTGCTCGAGGGCAGCATTACGGCGCAGCCGGGTGGCGCGTCAAATCGTGCGGGGGCACTTGATGTCGTTCTGGGACTTCTGGATGTGGACGATGCCCAGAATAAAGGTTTTCCGCTCGGAGAGCGCGTATTGAGTCTGGGGCCGACAGGAACGTCGCAGACGGCAGGCCTCGCTCCCGGATCCATTATTCCGGCTGGACTTAACGGGAAAGCCACGATAGGCGCCGTGGCACTCGAAGCAGCAGGGTTTGACCGTATCGCCCTGAAAAGCCGGGATGCCATCCGGCTGGAAGATGACCTGAGTCTCGGCGCCAATCGCCTGTTGCCGTTGAAAGAAATGGTGCTGGACACACCACGCATTGAAATGGCAGGAGGCGAAGCTGCACTGAAAGCAGAAGCCTTGCGGCTTGGCAATTTCGATGCCAATCGCGTGGATGTGGCCAATACGCCGATTGCCGGCACCGGTGGGTTCAAGGCGGAGGCCCAGTTGCTGGAACTGGCGGGCAACCTGACGCTCAGCGGAATGTCACGTGCGGAATTCACCGGTGCTCAGGAGATAAGGTTTTCGGGTATAAGCAGTGGCGGCTCGCCGCGTCCGGCAGGCACGCTTTCAAGTGCAGCAGACCTGGCTTTCAGTGGCGCCGTCATCGCCCCCTCAACTTATAGCCAGATCAGTATCCTGGCGCCGGATCGAACGGTGGCATTCGGCAGCAATGCAACGCACCCGATACAGCCCCTTTCCGCGCTCGGCAGCCTGACGGTAACAGCCGCAAATATCGTACAGGGAGGCAATATATGGGCCCCGTTCGGCCAGTTGACCTTCAGCGCGACCGATACGCTTACATTCAAGGATGGCAGCCTGACTTCGGTTGCTGCCGGATCCGGCACCCTCACCCCGTTTGGCGTGCTCGCGAATGGCCGAAGCTGGCTTTATAAGCCGGAGGCCTTCGAGATTCCGCAGCTTGCGTTACCAGAAAAATCAGTTCGGGTGCAGGCAGCGAATATCGATATGCGGGCAGGAGCGGTAGTCGATCTGGCAGGTGGAGGAGCCTTGCAGGCTTACGAGTTCAGCGTGGGGCCCGGGGGATCGCGTGATATTCTCGGGGATGACGGCATCTATGCCATTCTGCCCGGCTATACGAGCGGATTTGCGCCGGGCGACAGACAGGAGAATACCGGTTTCGACCGCGGGATGGGAGATGCGGTTTATCTCTCCGGTGTATCGGGGCTGCCGGCAGGAGTTTACACACTGCTTCCAGCGCACTATGCCTTGCTGCCGGGGGCCTATGCCATAAGACTCGACACCGGCGTGCATAATCTGCTGCCGGGGCAAGCGTACAGCAAGCAGGATGGGACACAGGTCGTGCCGGGCTACGTCACCGACAGCCGGGCTCGCGATTGGGCGGGAACCCCGCGTGATGCAGTCTGGAGTGGTTTTGAAATACTCAGCCGCGAACAGGTCATGCAACGATCGGAAATCACGCTTACGCGCGCCTCGGATTTTTTTACGACCAGTAACAGTCGGCCTCAGGATGCCGGCCTCCTTTCCATGAATACTACCGGCAATCTCAAGCTGGATGCCGTTTTCAAACTGGCTGCAGGCACTGGAGGGCGAGGCGCCGCAGTAGACATCAGTGCTCCCCGAATTGCAATCACCAGCGATACGTCTTCGGGACCAGGCGGAGTCGATCCGCTGGCTACACGAATTTCCGCGAGTGCGCTCAATGCTCTGGGTGCATCAAGTCTGCTCATCGGCGGCACACGCAGCCGCGGCGACACCGCAAGCGATGGCACTACGCTGCTCGTGGGCGCTGAAGAGGTAACACTGGCCAATGACGTCAATCACGCGCTGAAGGGGGATGAAGTCATTCTGGCGGCAAAGGATTCACTTATCCTGAAATCGGGCAGTGTCATCGAGACTCAAGGCGGTGAGGCCGCCAGCGGGGACGGTGGCTACAATACAGCCGGTAACGGAGCGCTGGTACGATCAGCCTCCACTTTTGCACCATTTTCTCGCAGCGGCGGACCTGATCGGAGTCAGGGAACGCTGATCGGTGAAGCAGGCAGTGTTATCCGATCTGGAAATTCAATCACGCTCGATGCCACCAGGCAGAACACTTTCGCAGGTACGCCCGTTTTTGCTGACCGTCAGAATAATCCGATCGCCGGAAACCTGACGATCGGCGCCGCGCGTGTCAACTTCGGCAATGCTCCCTCAGGTTCCGAAGGCCTGACTCTCAGCCAGAGTGAACTTGATGGCCTGAACAACCTTAATTCGCTGACGCTGACGAGTTATTCCACTTTTGATCTTTATGGCGACGTGAGCGTGGGTGGCGTGAACGCCGAGGGCAAGCCTACGCAGCAGGCCTTGAATCTGCTGGGCGCGGGATTGGCCGGGCTGAATAACAGCGGTAAAACCGCTACCCTGCGCGCGACCAATATACTCATCGCCAATCCTGCGGCTGCAGCGTTTACGATGGGCGGAACATCCGGCAATGGGTCGCTGGCAATACAGGCCAACACCTTGATACTGGGTGAAGGCGCCAAATCTGTCGAAGGATTCTCCCAGGTCGCTATCAGAGCGAATGAAATGGTTGGACGCGGTTCCGGCAGGGCCGATATTGCCGCCGTTGATACAAGACTGGATGTGGCAAGAATCCGTGGCGAGCAAGGCGCCAGCCAGACTCTGGCTGCAGCGGGCAAACTCGATGCTTTCAGAAAGGAAGCAGATCGTGCGCTCGCGGACGAAAATACGCTGGGAGCGAAGTGGATGCTCTCGGGCACCGAGGTGATGTTCGATACGGAGGCTGATCTGCCTTCGGGACAGCTTAAACTCGCAGCAACTACGGGCAATCTTGAACTGGGTGCAAATGCAGTGGCGAATGCGGCGGGTCGCTTGGTGGCGTTCTTCGATGTAGAGCGCGCCTCGCCCGGCGGCGTCGTTGAACTGGCAAGTGAAGAGGGCAACGTGGTGGTGCAGCCTGGGGCGCAGGTGAACGTTTCTGCCGCATCCGGTGGAGACGCAGGCAAGGTGATCGTGCGCGCAGGCAATGGCACCGCGGCGATTGCTGCAGGCAGCCTGCAGGGCTCCGCTATGGCAGATACAAGTGGCAAAAGAGGCAATGGTGCGGGTTTTGATCTGGATGTGGCAGCGCTGGCGGATTTCTCCACGCTTAACACGGCTCTCAATCAGGGGGTATTCGACGGAGCGAGAACATTCCGTGTTCGTACGGGCGATGTCAGCCTCTCCGCATCCGATACGGTTAGGGCAAGAGAAGTCCAGATTGCCGTGGACGATGGCAAGCTCGACCTGGCTGGGCATATCGACGTATCGGGTAATGATGCGGGCCGCATCAATCTTTATGCAAGGAATGACGTCAACGTGCTGGCGGGCACGAAGCTCGACGCCTATTCCACCGGCAATGGAAAAAACGGCGGTGAAGTCGGTATCGGCACCGCCGAAGGCGGGTTGAACCTGGCTGAGGGCAGCATGATCGACGTGCATGGCCACAATAGCGGGCATGGTGGAGAGGGTGGCAGAATCCTCCTGCGCGCGCCCCGTCTGGGGAGTGGCGCGGGTAACGAAGTCGCCGTGGACAATATAAACAGCAGTATCAACGGCGCTAAATCGGTAGTAATCGAGGCAGTCAAAATCTATGATGGCATCGATGCGCTTACCGCCAGCGATGAGAGTGGAGAAAGCGGCGGCAGCGGTCCCACATTGAGCCTGGCTACTGTCAACGCCGACAATACCAGCTTTGCGTCCCATGCCGGAACAATTATGGCGCGTCTGGGCAAAACGGGCGAGAGCAGCTTTCATTTGCGTCCCGGCGTAGAGATACGTTCGACAGGCGATCTCACGCTTGCCAATGACTGGAATCTTGGAACCAGCCGCGCTGAGGGCGAACCCGGCATGCTCACCTTGCGGGCAGGGGGGGATCTTAAGCTGAACAGCAATCTCTCCGATGGTTTCAACGCAGCGACACCATTCAGCAGCGGAACCACCCCTGCCACGCTGCTGGTCGGAGATTCCTGGAGTTACCGGCTGGTTGGGGGGGCGGATACCGGCGCAGCCGATCCCATGGCAGTCAAGGCCGAGGGAGGTGATGTTACCCTGGCGGCGGGCAAGCTTGTGCGCACGGGCACGGGGGATATCTGCATTGCGGCGGGAGGGGATATCAAACTCGCCGACGGCAAATCGGTCATCTATACGAGCGGACGCACAGCCGATCCGGCTGATGACTTTGTCACGCCTGCAAATGCTCAGTTCAGCCAGGATGGCGGTAATGTCAGCCTGGTAGCCTTGGGTAATATAGTCGGGACACCCTCGGCGCAGCTCTACTCCAATTGGTTGTTCCGGCAGGGCCGGTTGAATGATTCAACCGGCGCATATACGCTCCAGCCTGCCTGGTGGGTGCGTTTCGACCAGTTCCAGCAAGGCGTTGGCGCCCTGGGAGGCGGTAACGTCACGCTGACTGCCGGTGGCAATATCGAGAATGTTTCGGCCAGTGCGCCCACGCAGGCGCGTATGACAGCCATGAGCCCGGATGCAGCCAAATTATTCAAGACCGGTGGCGGCGATGTGCAAGTGGAGGCCGGAGCGAACTTACTGGGTGGACAGTATTATGCAGACCGGGGGGCTCTGGAGCTGAAGGCCGACGGCAAGGTGGACAGCGGACAGAACGTGAATGGCAGTCCGCTCTACACCATCGTGGCTGTGGGTGACGCGCAGGCGAGGGTTCAGGCACGGGAGGATGTCAACATCCAGACCGTATTGAATCCGCACCTGGTGGTCCAGTCATCCGGCAACAGTACGGCATTCAACATCAGAAATGTAACCAGCCCGACCTGGAGCCTGTTTTCCACCTATAGCCCGCGCAGCGGCGCGAGCCTGCAGAGCCTGTATGGCAACGTGGCGCTCCAGAACGGCGGAGGAGCAGGCGCAAATATACAGAGTGCATATAGGGCGCCGCTCAACTTCAACATCAGTTCGGGAAGCTACAAACCGGCTCTGCTTTCCCTCCTGCCACCCAGCCTTTCCATTACCGCGTTTCGCAGCAATATCGCGCTGGGCGCCGTGGATGACTTCGTCCTGAGTCCGGCCGCCGATGGTCAGCTCACGTTGCTGGCTGCAAATTCAATCAGCATTCCGACTGTCGTATCCATGAGTGACAGGGACCCCGCGCTGATTCCCGGCGCAATCCGCCCAGGCAGGGAATCCAGCCAGTTTCCGAATACGGCGGTGAGCGCTGCTGACCTCGATCTTGTTCATGCTGCTGTTCCCGTTCACACGGGTGATACCCAACCAGCGCGCGTTTACGCGGTAGCCGGGGATGTCAAGGGCAATCCTTTCGAACTTTCCCTGGACCTGTCCAAGGCATTCTGGCTGCGCGCCGGGCAGGACGTGCGCGATGTTGGCATTCTGGCGCAGCATGCCAACCCTTCGGACGTCAGCCGTGTGACAGCGGGCCGGGATATCGCTTTTACCGCAGGTAACGACCGCGCCGGCCTGGCAAAAATCTGGGTCGGGGGTCTGGGGCGGCTGGAGGTGGCAGCCGGACGCAATATTGATCTTGCCACCTCCGCGGGGATCGTCAGCCGGGGAGACCTCGACAATGCTGAATTACCGGCAGGAGGGGTCGATATTGATGTTGCGGCAGGAGTGGGTGCGAAGGGAATCGATTACACCGGTACCATCGACCGCTTGATCGCCGATCTGGAAAAAACGGACGGGAGTCCGGACGATATCCTTCTGTGGCAGGCGCGCTGGCTGGTAGGCAACAACGAGCTGGATGGCGCCGGTGCGCTCCAGGCAGTCAGGGATGTGCGCGCTCTGGATGCGGATACCCAGCGCATCCTGGTGCGCGAGATGGTCTATTCCGCACTGCGTACCACCGGCCGCGACTTCAATAATCCGAATAGCGCCTATGCTGGAAACTATGAGCGCGGCTATGCGGCGCTGGAGCGGGTGTTTCCCGGTGTGCGCGAGAAAAATGAGGATGGAAGCTTCAAGAATTATCAGGGAGAAATCAACCTGTTTGCCAGCCGCATCAAGACCGAGCGCGGGGGAAATATCGAGTTCATGGTTCCGGGTGGAGGAGTGGTCGTCGGCCTCGGCAATACGCCGGAAGTACTGGTCAATACGGGCAATGATGTCCTGGGCATGCTGACGGTGGCAAAAGGCAATGTGCGCGGATTTGCCCGCGACCACATTCTCGTCAATCAGTCACGCATCCTGACGGTAGGAGGTGGCGATGTCCTGCTGTGGTCGAGTGAAGGGGATATCGATGCCGGCAAGGGCAAGAAGACGGCGACTGCCGTGCCGCCGCCGGTCATCAAGGTGGATGCCCAGGGTAACGTAACCCAGGAACTGCAAGGCGCCGCTTCCGGTAGCGGAATTGGCGCGCTCTCAAGCGGAGGAGTCAAGGCAGGCGACATCGATCTGATCGCCCCCAGGGGGACGGTGAACGCGGGGGATGCCGGCATTCGCGCCAATAACCTCAATATTGCAGCACAGGTCGTGCTGGGCGCGGATAATATCGCTGTGGCGGGCACCTCCACCGGCACGCCGGTAGCCGATGCGAGCGCAGTCACAGCCACTACCTCCGGCGCTACCCAGCAGGGGGACGACGTTTCCAAGGCCACGGCTGCCGTGTCGCAAAATCTGTCGGAAGCGGCACGGACATCCGATGAGATGAGGAAACTCAAGCCCACCTTTATCTCGACCGAGGTGATCGGGCATGGGGAATGATGGATTGCTCTCGACGGCTTGTCTGATCCGAACATGGGAAGATTAGCAGTTATTGCCCGATACCCGGCAGAAATTGTCTTTTATTCTTTCAGCATGAGCTTGCAACTGTAATTGCTCGGGGCCTATAAAGAATCCAGGATCGCCTCAATAGGCTGCGCAAAAGCGCATTTTGAATATCCTGGCTTTAGGGTAACCGGGGAGCCGATGATGGAAGAAGATTTCATGGCCACTACTGATCGCGTGCCTTGGCATCCGAGGATCTTTACGCTATCGACCAACTGGCGCAGAAAACAAGGCATCCTGCGGAAAAGGTAAAAAGAATTTATGCTGGTGTGATCTCAAGCCTGCGTTCGGAGGCTCGAATCCAGAGCTTCCTCACCTTGCTGGCAAGCAAGAAAGTGCGTGACATATTGCGCAAGGTCGGGAAACCCCCGGCGTGAAATTACTTCTGCGGACGAGTCGTGTAGTTGTGTTTTTGGAGCGAAGCCGAGGGCTGGATGATGGATATGAAGAGAGCCAGAGCGCCCGGCGCCCTGGCCTCGCAGGGTTAAACCCGCCTGTTGTTGTCTGGAACATACTCTGACGGCCGGGGACGGCCGGGGGGAGGAGTATATTCCGGAGGCACGCGGTCTTCCGGCGGAATGCGGTCTTCCGTGCGATAAGGAGTGCGCGGCACTGCCGCACCCGCCACGTCCTTTATGCCCTCCACGACGCTGACAAGAATGTCACGCACGCTCGTGACAGCGGTCGTGCCGATTTCGGCTATTCCCTGGGCTGCCGCGTTTACCGTTGTCCTTGTGACATCGACGGCTTCCGTACCAACCGCGCCCGTCGCCCGCAATGTATTGGAGATCGTATTGCGGACCAGATTGACGACGTCCGATTCAATTTCATCGATGCCTCTTAAGCTGCCGCCAATGCCGGTCTTTACGGTATTGCCTATGTCTTCCGCTGCACGGCCAGCATCAGAACGATAAGGAGGCGTCGTATCGACATACCTATCCTCTCCGCGGACATACCTTTCAGAGGGGCGATAGGTTTCATCTCTGGGCGGCGTGCCCGCCTCGGTATATCTTTCTTCCTCCTTCGTGCTGTGCGGGGGTTCTTCATCTCTGGGTATTTCCATATGCGTCCGCTTTTTTTCATCGGGGCGCGGTTTATCCCCAGGGTGCTTATCTGATTTCGACGTATTCATTTCAAATTCCTCCTAGGCAGGGTTACAAATTGCATGCATGACGATCATAAATGCTTCCTTCTGCTTCTCCCGTTCTGCTGCTTTTTATGCTTGCCCGCAAGTCTCTTGCCTGGACTCTCGCTACCTCTTGTCTCTCCCCAGTCCCGCAACAGATTTTTATTTGGCGAGCGTTTCGGAAACGCTATTCATCATTTCCGAATCTGGGGGGACTTGATCCTTCCTTGCGCATCGGGGGTCTCCGTTCCCGAACCCGCCGCCGCGCTTCCCTCCCCGCCGGTTTCCATCTCTGCTCTGACCTCGGCCATCAGGTCATCCACTGTTTCGCCCAACTCCGCGAATGATTCCCGCCCCTTTTCGTAAAGACGGATGCTGCCCTTGATGGTTGCTTTGGTAAGCGACCGGGAGGCATCGGTCAGGAGCGGACGCAGCACCGGCGCGAGCAGGCTGGCGCCAACGCCAGCAATCAAGCCGACGATCAGGTTGCTCTTGAAATTTTCCGAGGCCATGCTCTCTCCTGTTTCACAGTTCATAGTTATTTCTAGACAGGTTTTGCATTTTTACAAGTCCTGTCATAACACCTTAATATTCGAAACACCTGCTCCCGAAGTAGCGGTCGAGATGAATGACATCCCATCTTTGCATGTTCTACTTGCTCGGAGCCTGCTTTGGTCAAATGCTTCAGACCCGAAACGTTCTTTCCGGGAAAGGAGATTTCCCAGGAATCAGGGATAGAGCGTGGAAATTTGTTGATAAGGAAAGAATCCGGAATAGATTCTGATGAACCGGAGCGCGCCGGATTCTTGTTGCTGGCAGGGTAGTGCAGGTCCAGGTAAAAATCGTAACCTGCATCTTTTCCAGGCGGATTTATTCCTGTTTTCCCAATAGCACAATGCTTGGACTAAGGCTTATATTTTGATGATGCCCAGTCCCGGTGGAGTAGACCTTTGCCCTAACGTGAAAAGTGGCGCGGTCTTCGCGCCACGAGTATTGACTCTGAATGTCTTGAAAGTCGTCCAGAAACTCCACCGGATTAACGGAGATCCGGGCAGCCGGGGATCAGGTGGCAGTGCGCATTTCGCGGAGCCTGCGGCGGGGAAGTTTGCGAGTCTCGTCGTGATAAGCTGCAAAGACAGTGTCCATGTCTAATTCAGACCTGGATTTTCCGGTAGAACGAAGCTTTTTGTTAATACCTTTTTCCAGCCAGTGATCAAACTCATCCTGGGTGTAACCGTACAGATCGATGTATCTTCGTTTCTTCATGTTTAATATTTCTCTCAAGATGGAAACATGTCAACCAAGGAGGATGGGTGATTTCAGAAAAGTAATCTTCGATAAAGCCTGGGGATCGCTCGTACGTCGAGACGCATTTTGACAATCCTTAGATAAAAGATATGTTCGGTACCGCACCTTCGCCAAGCGGGCAAGCAAACGTTTTTTCCTGGACGAAGGCGGCGGCGATCAGCTTACCAGCCCGCTCCGCGAAGCCGCAGATGCGGCTGGGTGCGGAGGTGCGGCGGAAGCATCCGGAGCAGACTTGCGTGTCCTTCTTCATGAGTTGTTCGGATAAGCGCCCAGGTTCTGCAGGGAAAGGCTTCTCATGAAGGCAAATCAAAGATTCTTGAGCTGCTGCCCCAGCCAACGTTACGTCAGGTGCCAATCACGCCGCCATCATCTTTAGTGATGACCACCACGGCGGAGCGGGGCTTGGATGGGGAACCGCCCGCCGTAGTGGGGCCATTTTGACCGCTGTCGGGCCAGGTCGAGTTCTGGGTAAAATGCGTTTCCCAATCCTCCCCCGGGTGCTGGATGCCGACGAACAGGGCCTTGCCGTCCGGAGAACTTGTAACTCCGGTGACCTCGCAGTACTTCGGCGCAGTGAGGAATCTGCGCGTCTCGCCCGTGGAAGGATTCGCGCACAGCATGACATTTCCCCCGATATTGGCCCAGTCGCCAGTGGCATCACCTGCCTGATCGGTCTGTATCCACAGGCGGCCATCCTGATCGAACCAGAGGCCATCGGGGGCGCCGTAATCGTCGCCGTTAATATTGCCGCGATGATGCGGCTGCGGGTCCAGCTTGTCACCGCATTCAACGAAAATGTCCCATTCGAAATCCAGGGCGTCGGCCTTGCCCATGTTTTCGCGCCACCGGATGATGTGACCGTAACGGTTGTCCAGCCTGGGATTCGCGGCATCGACGGGAGGACGCGCACTGCCGGCAGGGGTACTTCCGTCGATGCTGTTGCCGGACGGCGGATTGCTTCCACGGCGGTTGTTGTTGGTAAGCGTCATATAGACTTCACGCGAGGCGGGGTGCGCTGCTATCCATTCCGGACGATCCATCATCGTGGCGCCTGCGCGATCCGCTGCTTGGCGCGCCTTGATCAATACTTCGGCTTGATCGGCAAAGCCATTTGCCGGCGTCAGTCCATTCTGGTTCCAGACCAGTGGCAGCCACTTCCCGCCGCCATCCGCATTGAACCTTGCCACGAAAAGCGTGCCGGAATCCAGCAGATCGCGGTTGGCCGCGCGGTTGCGGGGGTTATATTTATTGGCGCAGACAAACTTGTAAAGGTACTCGTTGCGCTCATCATCACCCATATATATGACGACCGTATTATCTGGGTCCACGACGCAACTGGCATTTTCGTGCTTGAAACGTCCCAGCGCAGTGCGCTTCACCGGCGTGCTCTTTGGATCCCATGGATCGATTTCCACTACCCAGCCGAAGCGATGCGACTCATTCGGATTAAGGTCGGCACGGAAACGCGCATCCATTTCGTGCCAGCGGTAACCGAACCCGCCCTTGCCGATACCATAGCGCGCTTGCCCGTTTAGAATCCGGCGCTTCTGTTCCGGATCGTTTGCGCCTGCCACATCTCCGGTCTCATTGGAGAAATAGCCGTTCCAGTTTTCCTCGCAGGTGAGATAAGTGCCCCAAGGGGTATGGCCGTTGGAGCAGTTGTTGAGTGTGCCGAGAACATTCATGCCGCCGGGGTCGGCGGCCGTTTTCATCAGATCATGCCCGGCGGCGGGTCCGCTCAGCTTGCAGAGGGAGTTGCCGGTAATGCGGCGGTTGAAGGCGGAAGTACGCTGGACCTCCCACATGCCGTTCTTTTTCCACACCTCGACCACGCTGATGCCATGCGCGGCCTGCTGTGCGCGCACCATATCGAGAGTGATGGGGGTGGTCGCATAGCTGGATGCGGGAGTGATGTTATTGACCAGAGGAGGATCGACGTACTCATGGTTCGTCACCAGCAGACCGCGGATATTGGCGACGCCGGGTGATCCGGACGATCCCATGGGAGGGAAGGGAAACAGATGCATCCCGTCCACATGGGCGCCGAAGGCGTGCAACTGTACCGTCTCGGTCATTGCGCTCCCCGGATTCCAGTGCGGCGCCTGGGTAAGAGAGTCTCCCCAGGCGACCAGTACGCGCGCGGTATAGCCGGCGGGAACGGTAACGGCGTCATCCCCGGGTGAGAGATATAGGTTGGCAGGCACTGAATCGAAACCGATGCCGTTCACAGGCGCCGGCGCTGCGTAAGCAAACTGCATCAGGCCATCGAGCAGGGAGCCGCCGAATGCCATAGCCGTAAGGCCTAGCGAACGTTGGAGGAAGGCGCGGCGGGAAAGCCTGCCGGCTTCGATCAGATCATGCAGGGATGCATTGCCGGATTCGTTGCTGCTGGTGCGATCGGGATTGTTCTTTCTATCAGCGTGGAGGGTGCTGCTCATCATGTCTCCTTGGTTCAGTATGGGGTTGTAACAGGTGGTTTTGTTTAGAGGTATGTATATGCAGGCTGCCGGGACGCGCTGCGCGGAGCGAATCTATTTTCATGAGTTCGTGCTACAGGATTTGCATGAGCACACCAGCCAGGAGTGGGCCGAACGGATCAGAGCGCCTTCGCTGCGGGCGACTGTGGAAGCCGGCCAGGGAAACCGCATGTCGTCCAAGGGAGAGAGGCGTGGTATGAAGGAGACAATGGTTATTCGGCACTTGCGGGAGAACTCCGCCCGCGAAAAACAGGATGGCAAAGCAGAAGTTCGGGCCGAACGGCCGCGTACCGGCCCGTCCGCCTGTTCTCGATTGCGATGGTTCAGGGCACGTAGATTCTGTTTTTTCTGCTTGCATGATCCTTGAGGTCTCCCGGATCGGCAGGTGTGTGATAAAAGGTATGAGGGAGGTCCGGGGCAAGGGCCTGCTATTTCAGCTTCATGCAATTAGCGTAATAGCTTACGGTGGCCGGCCAATCGCTGAAGATACCGAGGACGCCCACTTCCCTGTTCAAAACATCCAGCACTTTCATCACATCGCCTTCGCGCCTTATCGCCGAATCGAAAGTCTGGTAATAAAAGCCGTTATCGCCGTCAGCTAGTATTCCGGAGCGCTCCAGCGTCCAGGTGATGAGGCCTAGTCCTGCGGCCCTGGCCTGCAGGGCGTAGCTGGACGGGATGATATTGCCGCCCCCATCGACATCCAGCAGCGCGAATATGGGAGGGGCGACAATATTGATGCCCTCGGCTTTGTAAGCGGTCAACTGACTGGCATTGGGAAGATCAGCGACCGTATTGGCGTCGTCGAGATAAACCGCCTGCCTCCCGAACTCGGGCTCCCTGGCGATCCAGTAACGGATATCGCGGATATCGAAGGACTGCGGAAAGACATCGCGAGGTTTGACATCGGCAGCCTTGTACTCGTCGATCATCTGTTGAGCATAATGTTCCTGCGTGTAGTCGCCGACTCCGTCGCCATCGCTGTCATAAGGCATTGCCACCTCCGCGCTCTTGAGTTCGGGTGTCATTTTTGCCCCCAGCTTGCTGAAGAGTTCGATACTCTCCCGGTGGCTGAGCAGGGTTCCACTGGTAGGGCCGGCATACAAGTCAGTGCGCCATGCAGGTGTGCCGCCCACGTATTCCGCCACATTCCTCGCCCCGGGGTTGAAGGCGTCCATCTTGCCTTTCAGGCTCTTGAATTCATCCAGAGTGATGTCGCTCGTGCAGCAACGGGCGGAAGCCTCCTGGATCAGGTTTCCCGAAGCATCGAACTGGGCGGGTGTAAAAGGGCGCGTGCATTTTTCGGCAAGCGGTGTTTCCAGAATATTCGTGGTGGTGTGCAAATCACACTGAGAATGGCGGCATACCAGTTCCTTGTCCCGGGTGAATGTTACGTCGCACTCGAGAATGCCGGCCCCCATGCGGGCGGCCGCCCGGTAGGACTCCGCCGTGTGCTCGGGAAACTGCAGTGGCGCGCCGCGATGACCGATGGAGAAGTATGTTTTCCTGAAGGGGCCGGCACCGCAACGTGCGAGCTTGCTCTTGAGTTCACCGCCCTCCATGTCCTCCACAAGGAAAAAAGGACGAGGGCCGAGTTGAACATTGCCGCTGGAATTGTCAGGAGAAGCATCATGGAAGGAAGTTCCTTCCATGCCGTCGTTTCTTCCGCTGGCCAGGGCGGGCGCAATAACCAGTAAGACAAGGAAGAAAAATAAGATTATCAGTACGGGATGGAAGGATGTTTGGCGGATCATGTTGTCATTTCTCCTTTGTTCCAGGGTGGATTCAGCCGCGAGGTGAGTTGCGCAAACGTTAGCCGACTTCTTTTTCATTTTGATGAGAGATTTGTTAAACCTGGATCATGACCTCTCATTCTTTTTCCACAGATTAGTCCCAGGGCAGTCGCATGATCCGTTCGGATCATGATTCATTACCAATGGCTGTAATCAGAGGCAGGGATAATGCCCCCGTGTTTATTGGGGTTAATTTGCATGCGTTTCCTGCCGTTTCTGCTCGCTTTTGTATTGTCGACGTGGTCTTTTTCCAGTCATGCGTGGTGGAATGAGGACTGGACAAGCCGCAAAAAAATAACGCTGGCCGCCCCATCAGGCGAGGTAGCGGATGTGCCCGTATTAATCCGCCTGCATACAGGCAACTTCGATTTTTTCTCGGCAAGCGATAATGGCGGTGATGTGCGGCTGGTCGCAGGAGATGACAAGACCGAACTCAAGTTCCATTTTGAAAAATGGGATGTCGCAAACGAGCTGGCGCTCATCTGGGTGAAAGTACCCAGACTCTCGGCCCAAACCGAAATTTTCCTTTACTACGGTAATGAAAATGCGACATCGGCAGCCGACCCCAAAGGGACGTACGATGCCGGCAGTGCGATCTATCATTTTGCCGAACCCCAGGGAAACCCTCAGGATAGCGGCTCCAACAATCTGCATGCACAGTCCCCTGCGCAACATGTGGCAGCCTCATTTTCGAATGGCGGCGCAGGATTCGATGGCACCCAAAGCGTGATTCTCCCCACGATACAGGCGTCAGGGGGTTACAGCTTCAGCATATGGGTCAAGCCCGCCTCCCTTAGCGGCACCATTTATCAGTCCGATAACGTGAGCGTCTCCCTTGATGGCGGTCTGATCCGGGCACAGGCAGGCGGAGCGGGCGTGATTTCCGACAAACCTCTCAGCGCGGGACAGTGGCATCACATCGGTTTCACGATTTCGGATGCACTGCGTATATATATAGCCGGCAAGGCGGCTGGCGAAGCGCGGAATGCGGTATTGCCTGCGGGCAGCGTGACGCTGGGAGGGAAATTCAAGGGCGAGATGGACGAAGCGCAGGTGTCGGGGCTGGTGCGGGGGGCCGAATGGATTGCGGTTCAGGCTGCTCTGGGGCCGGACGGCAAGCTGGTTGTGATGGGTGAAGAAGAGACCATCGAAGGCGGCTCCGAGGCCTCGCACATGGGCATCATCCTGAAATCGCTGACCGTGGATGGATGGGTTGCGATTGGTCTCCTGACGGTGATGCTGCTGATTGCGATATGGGTAATGTACAGCAAGGCGGTCTACATCAATCGCGTGGATAAGTCCAACAACCGCTTCATGGACAAATTCCGCGAGCTGTCAACCGATCTGGCCATGATAGACAAAGCCCAGGGGTTGGGAAAAGACTTCGAGCATTCCTCTCTTTATCGAATCTATCACATTGGCGCGGTTGAACTGGCGCATCGTTTCCAGGATACGGATGCCGCGCATACCGACAAGTCTTTGACACCCCAATCACTCGATGCCATCCGTGCAAGCCTGGATGCCGGGCTGGTGGAAGAAATCCAGCGTATGAACAGATTCATGGTGCTGCTGACCATTGCCATTTCCGGCGGCCCTTTCATTGGCCTCTTGGGAACCGTGATGGGGGTAATGATCACCTTTGCGGCCATTGCCGCCGCCGGGGACGTCAATGTCAACGCCATTGCGCCTGGCATCGCCGCCGCCCTTGCGGCAACCGTCGCAGGCATGGGTGTGGCGATTCCATCCCTCTTTGGCTACAACTATCTCGCCTCGCGCATCAAGGCCATAGTATCCAGGATGCATATTTTCGTGGACGAGTTCATCACCAAGCTTGCCGAAAACTACAGCCGCTGACGGATTGACATGAAAGTTCAGGAAGAAAACGAGCTTTACGACGAAATCAATGTCGTTCCCATGCTGGATCTCGCCTATGTCTTGCTGGTGATTTTCATCATCATGACAACAGCATCTGTCCAGGGGATAAAGGTCAATCTGCCCAAGGCCAGTAATTCTCCCAGTCTGGCCAAGCCGCAAACCAAGGCGATCACGATCAACGAGAGCGGACAGATTTTTCTGGATGCCTACCCGGTAACACTGGATGAATTGAAAACCCGTTTGAGCCAGTTGAAAGCAGCCAATCCGGAGCTGCCGGTCGTAGTCAAGGGGGATACAGTGGTGCAGTACGGCAAGGTGATGGAAGTCCTCGAATTACTCGGGCAACTGGATATAACGCAACTGGGCCTCGTCACCCAGCGCCTGGTGAAGTAATGGCATGACGGCTGATGGAGGCGTCTAGCCCGGATTCGCCCAATTGGCCTGGCTGGGCACGATGGGGAGTTGTTGTACTTTGCCTGGCGGGGGCGATCATGCTGGGATTATGGCTGAAGGGGCTTCTGGGAAGCGATGAGCCGCCCCCGAAGCGTTCGCTACAGCAAATCACGTTGATCAAGCCTCCGCCTCCTCCCCCTCCGCCCCCGGAGCAGAAGCCGCCCGAACCTGTAGTAAAGGAAGAAGTGAAGCTGCCGGATCCTGCCCCCGAACCCATGGAGAAAGCGGATGAGCCGCCTCCCGGCCCGGATCTGGGGGTCGATGCCGAAGGGACGGGGGATGGCGATGGATTCGGCCTTGTCGGGAAAAAAGGCGGCGCCGATCTAATAGGTGGCGCCAGGGGGAATCCTTGGGCCTGGTATGACGCAATAGTAAACGAGGCGGTGAATTCCGCCTTTCAGGATGCGCTATCGCGGGAACAGGGGCTCAAGGACAAGACGTACCGGGTAGTAGTGAAAGTGTGGATCGATGCCGGTGGGAAAGTGGCACGGGTTGCGCTGGTCGACAAGACCGGCAACCCGCGGGTTGATGAATTGCTGGAAGATGTACTGCAGAGCTTGAAGGCGTTGCGCGAAGGTCCGCCGGCAGACATGCCGCAGCCGTTAAAAATACGCGTGACCTCGCGCGCCTGATGTCCGGAGAACGAAATGAGAATCCCTGCGATGCTCGCAGGCGCGGTCATGGCCTTGGCGGCCATGGGCAGCGTCGACGCAAAAACTGAAGAGCACGAAAAGATAGAAGTCCTGTATGAGACTACCCTGAACCTGATTCATCTCCTGGTGGAGCAGGGCGTCATCAAGCAGGAGGTTGCTGATGAAATGATCAGGAAGGCGGAGCAGAAAGCGAAAGCCTCCCAGCAGCAAGCACGGGAACAGGGTGGGCAGCCCCCCGCCGGGGAGCCGAAAAAGGGCGAGGTACGGGTGACTTACGTTCCCGAGCACATCAAGAAAGAGATTCGTGATCAGTTGCGCGAGGAAGTGGTGGGCCAGGCCAAGCAGGAACGCTGGGGCAATGTAAATGCCACTCCTGAATGGCTGGATCGCTTTACCCTGGAAGGGGATATAAGGTTGCGCGAGCAGGCGGATTTCTTCGGTGACCGCAATGCGCCGGCAGCCAATTTCCAGGCGATCGGTCAGCAAATCGACAACACGACCAAAGACAGTCATCACCGCGAGCGCATCCGCATGCGTCTCGGGATTAATGCCAATGTCACGCGGGGAGTAGATCTGGGGCTTCGCTTGACCACCGGTAATGTCAACGGGCCGGCCGTCACGGGGGACTTGATGGGCGGATCCCCCACCTCTACCTTGCAGACGCTGGGCACTTACAACAGTAAATTCAGTTTCGTGCTGGATCAGGCTTATCTCAAGCTTTCCCCCTGGGACTGGCTGACTGTCAGCGGAGGGCGTTTTCCCAATCCTTTCTTCGTGGGCACGGTTGGCAACATATATACCGGCACAATCGGGAAAGCGCCCCACACCATCCCCACCGCTGGCGTGGTGCATACGGACCTGCTGTGGGACGCGGACGTGAACTTCGAGGGACTCGCGGTCAATCTTCATCCCTGGAAGAAGCAGGAGCGAACGATCAAGCCGTTTCTCAATGCGGGCATATTTCCATTGCAAAAAATAAATCAAAGCGAGACGGTCAAAGCCAAGGATAAGTGGTTTTATGGCGCCCAGGCCGGAATAGAGTGGGTTCCGGAAGGTGCCGACACCAAAATCCGGCTGGGGGCAGCTTATTATGATTTTGAAAATATCAGTGGTGTTCGCAATCCCAACTTCGGCGATACCCTTTTCAACCAGACTGCCCCGTTATTCCGCCAAAAAGGCAACAGTCTTTTCAACATCGACAACGATGGCGACCCGACCACGAACTTATGGGCCCTGGCTTCTGATTACAAGATCGCAAACGCGACCCTGGTGGCCGACTACTCCAGATTCAAGCCTATCCATGTAATCGGAACGCTGGATTATGCGCGCAATGTGGGGTATGACCAGGACAGGATTCTTGCCCGCACCGGCCAGGATATCAAGCCGGAAATCAATGCATACCAGGCTCGCCTCACGGTGGGTTATCCGGTCATTTCCGAGCGGCATCAGTGGCAGGTTCTCGGGTTTTACCGCCGGTCGGAGCGGGATTCGATGCTGGACGCCTTTACCGATTCCAATTACCTGCTGGGCGGCACCAATCACAAGGGCTACACCATTCAGGGTTTGTATGGCGTAGCCCATAATACCTGGGTGGGACTTCGCTATATGTCATACGACAATATCAGCGGATTGCCGCTGTCGATCGATTCCGTCAATCTGGATCTGAACGCCAGATTCTGAAGAAAAGAATATCATGAGCCGCCGGAAAAAAAAGCTTCTGCCGCTCCTGGTCCGGGGGATGATCGTTGCTCTGTTGGCAGCCTCCTGGCCCTCCGCCGGCACAGCGGGCACCGCCGCCGACAGGAATGCCAAGAAAGAGCGACAGATGCTGCGGCGCATGCAACAGCAGCTGAACGAAATGCAGCAGCAGAAATCGGCACTCGATCAGGAGAAAACGGCGCTGGAAGAAACGCTGAAGAATGCCGGCAGGGAAACGGAGTCTCATAAAAAGTCTGCGGCCAGTGCCGCAGCCAAGGCGTCTCGCCTCCAAAAGGATATTGAAGCGGCAAGCCGGGAAAAAGCGGAATTGAGCGCCCAACTCAAGGAAGCGCAGAAACAGAACCAGGAACTCGATCTCCAGCGCAAACAGCTGGAACAGGATCTGAAGATCACGGCAGCGGCGCTGGCAAAGGAGGGAGAACACAGAAACCTGTGTGAAACGAATAACGGGGAGCTCTATCGCATCGGGCGCGAGCTGGTGGATTGGTATACCAGCAAGGGGCCTCTGAACGCGATCCTGGAGGCCGAACCGTTCACCGGGATGAAGAGCGTCGAAATGGAAAATCTGCTCGAAGGTTATCGCGAAAAGCTTGAAACCCGGCATCTGGAACCTTCCACCAGCCGCGAAATCCACGGGCATCTGCTACCATAGGGAAGCGAGCGGATGAGTCTTATGTTTCCCGATGTTCCGGGGTATCCGTCTGCCAGTCCAGTTTGACTGGTAACTATTGCATCAAGGGAAGCACTATCGTTTGTTTATGGCTTCAGGATGTATATCCCCTTGACCCTTTTCAGGAGAAATCATGACGTCAGCAGCAGGCAGGCAGAATTCAAGAAAACAGAATTCAAGAAAACCTGGCCGGACAGCAAAGGAAGCGGCAATATCACAAAATGACCCCCTGGCTTCCGCCCCGACGGAGACGCCAGCGGAAGTTGTCAGACCTCGCAGGCCGAGGGCATCGGACAAGAGCGGTGAGTACAGCCCGAAAGAAGACAAACCGCGGAAGCGCGTAGCGGAGGCAAGATCAGGGAAGGAAATGGACGCGAACGCAGGGGAGTTTTCCAATACCCCCACGCCGAAGAAAAATAAACGGATACGCGACAGTTATTCTATCCCTGAGAACGAGCACAAGCAGATTTCCGTGCTTAAGAAACGGTGTCTGGATCAGGGACGGCGGGCGAAGAAGAGCCAGATTTTGCGGGCTGGCATCCTCGTGCTGGCGCAAATGGACGACACCGAACTTCTCGCTGTCATGGAACGGATCGGGTGACCGCGTAGGGATTTTTCATCAGCGATCCAGCGATCCTCATCGCTGACCGCATCGCTCCTGACAGCACAGAATTTCTTTCCGTTTCTTTTCGCCTCTTTTCGTCTCCGGACGTTCGGCTCTTTGCTTGAAGGAGCCGGCGTATCAAACCTTTCCGTTGGTCTTGCCCGTCGGATTTGGAGAAGAGATAATACCGGTCTCTTTGCTATCCTGGTTGCATCCTTCAGGGGTAGACTTCATCGGGTGGATTTCTTACTATGCTGTTGATGATCGATAATTACGATTCCTTTACTTATAACCTGGTCCAGTATTTTGGTGAACTGGGCGAGGAAGTGAAAGTGTTTCGCAATGATGAAATCACCCCTCAAGAAGTTGCACAGTTAAAGCCTGAGCGCATCGTGATCTCCCCAGGCCCGTGCACGCCGAGCAAGGCTGGAATCTCCATATCCCTGATCGAGCGCTACAATGAGCAGATCCCCCTGCTGGGTGTCTGTCTCGGTCATCAGAGCATAGGGCAGGCCTTCGGCGGAAAAATAATTCATTCGGCACGACCGATGCACGGCAAGACCTCGCTTATCTTTCATGATGGGGCGGGAGTGTTTCGTGGTTTGCCCAACCCGTTCACCGCAATCCGTTACCACTCTCTTGTCATTGAACGGGAAACTCTGCCCGACTGCCTGGAAATGACCGCCTGGACCGAAGATGGAGAAATCATGGGTGTGCGTCACAAGACCCTGCCCATCGAAGGTGTGCAGTTTCATCCGGAATCCATCCTGACCGAGCATGGGCACACATTGCTCGGGAATTTTCTGAACAGTGAAAACTGAGGGAAGTGGCATGAATCCCAGCCAAAGGGTTGAAAGGATTGATGGGGCGGCATCATTCAGTAGCAGGCCACTGTGAGTCCGCAGGAAGCATTGACGCGCCTCATCGAGCACCGTGAAATCTTTCATGATGAAATGCTGTCGCTCATGCGACAGATCATGCGCGGAGAACTCTCCCCCACGCTGATTTCAGCGATTATTACCGGGTTGCGTGTAAAGAAGGAAACCGTGGGCGAGATCGCTGCTGCGGCACAGGTAATGCGCGAATTTGCCGCCCCCGTGCAAGTGGAGGATGACCGCCTCGTCGATACATGTGGAACAGGAGGGGATAGTGCCCATACTTTCAACATTTCCACCACCGCTGCGTTCGTCGCTGCGGCTGCCGGCGCACGCGTGGCGAAACATGGCGGACGCTCTGTTTCCAGCAAATCGGGAAGTGCCGATGTGCTCGAAGCACTGGGTGTCAATCTCGACCAGACACCCGCGCAAATAGCGGAGAACATAAGGGAAATCGGGCTCGGTTTCATGTTCGCGCCCAATTTCCACAGCGCCATGAAACATGCCGCCTCGGTACGGCGGGAACTGGGGGTGCGCACCCTGTTTAATATCCTCGGGCCGCTGACCAATCCCGCCGGAGCAAAAAATCAACTGCTGGGCGTGTTCCATCCCGATCTCGTGGGCATCGTCACACGCGTTTTGCATCGCCTGGGCAGCCGTCATGTCATGGTGGTTCATGGCTGCACCGGCAACCAAGGCGGACTGGATGAGATTACGATTGCTGGCGAGACGCTGGTGGGTGAACTCAGGCACGGCCAGATCCTCGAATATACCATCAGGCCGGAAGATTTCGGCATGAAAGCGGCTCGCATTGAAACCATACAAGCGCATGACACCGCTCAGTCTGCGGAGATGCTGAGAGCGATATTGAATAATCAGCCGGGGCCGCCGCGGGATATCGTATTGCTGAATGCGGGCGCCACGATTTATGTGGCAGGTATCGCAGAGTCGCTCGCGCAAGGTGTAAAAAAAGCGCATGCCGCCATAGAAAGCGGCGCCGCGAGGAAAAAATTGCAGGAGCTGGTGGAATTCTCGAACCGGCAGAACCGCGGTGAGGTTTCTCTTGTTTGATCATGGCTAATATTCTTCAGGAGATTGTGGCGACAAAGCGACAGGAGATTGCGGCATTGAAAGCGCAGGGTTCTCTCGCCGTGCTTCGCCGCCAGGCGGAAGCGTTACCGCCGCCAAGGGATTTCATTGGGGCGCTTCGCAAGAAGCTCGCCCTGGGATTACCGGCCGTCATTGCGGAAATAAAGAAGGCCAGTCCCAGCAAGGGCGTGTTGCGTGAGCAGTTCGACCCTGCCGCCATCGCCGTGAGCTATGGCCAGCATGGCGCGGCCTGTCTGTCGGTTCTGACGGACCAGCAGTATTTCGGTGGCAGCGCGGAATATCTGAAGCAGGCCAGAAGCGCCTGCGACCTGCCGGTCCTGCGCAAGGATTTCATGCTGGACGAATATCAGGTCGCCGAGGCAAGGCTCATGGGTGCGGATTGCATCCTCATCATTGTCGCCGCCTTCCGCGATCCTTTCATTTCGGCCGGGAGCCACCGGCAGCAGGAAGAAGCGGTAGTGGAAATGCGCAAGCTGGAGTCGTTGGCTCATGCGCTCGGGATGGCCGTTCTGGTGGAGGTTCATGATGGGGCGGAACTCGAGCTGGCGCTGGAGTTGGCGTCTCCCCTGATCGGCATCAATAACCGCAACCTGCATACGTTTGAAACCCGCCTGGATACGACCCTGCATCTGCTAGACCGCATTCCCCCAGACCGTATGGCCATCACCGAAAGCGGGGTACTCACACCTGACGATGTTGCGCTGATGCGCGGGCACGGGGTAGGCATCTTCCTCGTGGGCGAAGCCTTCATGCGGGCTCCCGATCCCGGGACCGAGCTGGCGAGGTTGTTCGGGTAATTCATCAATCCGTCCGGGTTGCATTCAACTCAAAGGCTTCCGAAGGTTCCCCTGCTTTGTTGCAAAAAAGCAACACATATCCCTGCCCACCTCCTAAACTCTCTTTATTTCCTTGCTAGGCTTTGTTACGTTAGGCACAATCTCTCAACCCTCTCATTTTCGGGAGGTCCAGGCAGCGGGAATAAACTCCCACCGAAATAGGGTCGGTGCGAGGCCCCACCGTTTCAACTTTAAAGGAGATTTTCCACATGAAAAAGAAACTGATTGCGCTGGCCGTCGCCGGTGCACTCGCGGCCCCGGTGGTTGCATCCGCTCAGGGGACAAACGTTACGCTTTTTGGTCGGGCACAAGCTGAATACAGTCTCGTTGATTTCGCTGGTCAGCCCAGCCAGGGAGCGCTCCAGGACAATTCCCGCTCTTCCCGCTGGGGTCTGCAGGTTACAGAAGATCTGGGCAATGGCCTGAAAGCAAATGCCCGTCTCGAATTCGGGCTTAACACCGGCTCCGGTTCCGCCACCACGCCTCGCGAGCAGTGGGTCGGCCTCTCCCACAGCCACTGGGGCGATATCAGGTTCGGTCGTCTCCAGTCCCCCTTCAAGGATTTTGCCGGGGGCATGACAATCGATCCGTTCGCCTACACGACCCTGCAAGCGAATGGCGCCGGCGGTACCATGTCCGGTGCGGCGAATGGCATGGGTTCCGGTGCGAATACTTTCGTCAACAGCGCCATTCGTTATGACTCCGCAAGCATCGAAGGGTTCACCTTCTCGGGTATCCTGATGCCGGGCGATGCCAATTCTCTCAATCCTCTTCAGGACGGCAGCCTCCTTTCCGGCTTCCTTCCTGGCGGCCTGGGCAGCAATGGCAATACCGGCGGGCGCAACGGTGAATTCGATGGACAGGCGGCAGCCAAGTACCATGCTGATTTCATGGGCATGGGCCTCGATATCTTCGGCGGCTATTCGCGGGATAATGCCAATGGCATCCAGAAAAGCATCGGCCTCAGAACAGAAGAAATATGGCGCGTGGGCGCTTCATGGGCCTGGGAAAATTTCAAGCTGAGCGGGCAGTATGAAGATGTCAACAACGCGCTCGGGGCGGCCACATGTAGCACTGCCGCTTCCCTGACCGCGAATCCGCTCGATTCCGGACTGGTTTCCGGCCAGTGCAACTCCGCCATGAACTGGGGGGGAGACGGCAATCTCTGGTTTGCCAGCGCCCAATACAGATTGGGCAGCACCACGCTGGTGGCGCAGGGCGGTATGACCAAGGCCCATGCTGGTGGCGTGAATGCCGCGGGCTCACGCAAGGCCGACAGCTTTACCGTGGGTGCGATTCACAACCTGAGCAAGCGCACCAGTCTGTTCGGCGGCTATCAGCACGTGTACGTAACCGACAACAATCCGGCAGGGTCAGGGGTTAATGATCTGGCGCCCGCTCCCGGCGCAACGGTGGGCTACACGGCACCCAACTATGTGGCTCCCGGCAGCAACCGGAGTACCTTCACTATCGGTCTTCGCCACAATTTCTGATTGTTGTTCAACAGCAAGAAAGGGGCGCCTCGGCGCCCCTTTTTTTCCGTCTTCGATTAAATGTCAATTGCATTGAACCGCGACTCCGGACGAACCCGTTTGGCCCCCGCTGGGCAGCCTTGTCGGGCCAGATCATGTTCTCTGCGCGGTTTAACCCTGGATGAGTTGTGAGTTTAGTTTGGAAAATATACGTGTTAACATGCTTACAGGACAAAACGTTACAGCAATCCTGGCAAGAAGAATGACAAGTAACTGTCGGATCGAAAGTGCAGGTGGTTTTCGCAGGGCTTATCGCCTGATTGCCCTATTCTAAGGGCGAACCCAGCTTATTTTTTCCGGGGTTTCGCAAAAACGAACCAGCATTGAAGTGTCCCGGTGCAACTTCAGACAACTTCAGCACCTGCATAACAACAGGAAGAAATCAGGTGACCCCAACCTGACATTAATAAAGTTTACGGAAGTTTTTTGGAGGATTTATACATGGGAGTTCCTTTACGTCAACAGATAGCTGTCGGCACTTATCTGCTCAAGCAAAAGTTGGGAGGAGTAAAAAAATATCCTATGGTCTTGATGCTGGAGCCCCTGTTCCGGTGCAATCTGGCCTGTGCCGGCTGCGGCAAGATCGATTATCCCGACCACATTCTGGACAAGCGGATGTCGTATGAGGAATGCATGCAGGCGGTCGATGAGTGTGGAGCCCCCATGGTTTCCATCCCCGGTGGGGAGCCACTGATACATAAGGAAATGCCGGAGATTGTCAGAGGCATCATTGCGCGCAGGAAATATGTTTATCTGTGTACCAATGCGCTTTTGTTAAAGAAGAAGATTGACGACTATACCCCTTCGCCTTATTTGACCTTTTCCATTCATCTGGATGGTCTGAAGGAAAGGCATGACGCCTCTGTCTGTCAGGACGGAGTGTTCGATCGTGCGGTTGAGGCTATAAAACTGGCGGTTGCCAAGGGATTCAGGGTTACCGTCAATTGCACCTTGTTCCAGGGCGAAACACCGGAAGATGTTGCGGAGTTCCTCGACTATGCGATGGAGCTGGGAGTGGAGGGTGCGACGATCGCGCCCGGGTTCAGTTATGAGCGCGCTCCCAGGCAGGATATCTTCATTAAGGGGAAGGATACCAAGAATCTCTTCAGGGGCATTTTCAAGATAGGCAAGACCCGTAAATGGAAGCTCAATCACTCGTCGCTTTATCTCGATTTTCTCGCGGGTAACCAGAACTATCAGTGCACGCCCTGGGGTAATCCGACGCGCAACATTTTCGGTTGGCAAAAGCCCTGCTATCTGCTTCCGGATGAAGGGTATGCATCCAGTTTCCAGGAGCTGCTGGATGATACTCCCTGGGATAAATATGGCAACAGCAGCAACCCGAAGTGTGCCCAATGCATGGCGCATTGCGGCTATGAAGCCACAGCCGTGGAAGATATGCTGCAGCATCCGCTGAAAGCCCTGCTCACCTCCATCAGGGGACCAAAAACAACCGGACCGATGGTGGCGGAGCCCACGCCGAAATGGGCGCGAGAGGAACTGCAAACCCCGGCCACGCTTGCGGGAATTCCGGTCAAGGTAGAGCGATAGCATTGGCCGTTGCCGAAACAGCGACACTGCGTGTAGCCGGCAGCCCTAAAAATCGATGCATGCTGGTTTGCCCGAGACAACTTTACCGGAGGGGGTCCGATGAATGGCAGGACCTGGCGTCCTGCCGGGTGCGCAGGCGTGAGCGGCAAAAGGCTAAAGGGGTGGGGGATGTAATCGTGGAAGCGTCACGCGGGGGGTATCTGATTTCCGGGGTATAGAAACTATCGGCCACTCGATGCAAAACCCAGCTGGCCGAATATCGCAAGGAATATTGCCGGATGAGATGCCTCATCAAGTCATGTGCATGGACAAACTGCTATAAGATTATCAACATGAAGATCCTGAGTGCACTGAAGTCACTGCTGCAACTTCAAATAATTGTCCTGATGCTTCTGGCGGCGTCTCCCTCCTGGAGCGAAACCCAGGAGTCGGGAACGCCGGAACAAGTCGTCAAACAGTTGCAGGAAGCACTCATCAAGGCGATGCGCGAGGGCGCAAAGCTCGGCTATGAGGGACGCTATGAATTGCTGGCTCCTGTCATCAATCAGACGCATGATCTTGATTTTATCGCGCGCACGTCGCTGGGAGCGAACTGGACCCAATTGAGCGCTGAGCAGCAGCGTACCTTTACAGATACTTTTCGCAAGCTGAGCATAGCTACTTACGCAAGTCAGTTCAAGGAATATGACGGCGAGCGGTTTGAGTCTCTCGAGCGTCAATCCATGCCCCGGGAGCAGGTAATGATACGTAGCAAGTTGATTCAATCCGGCGGCGAGCCAGTACGCTTTGACTACATGCTGCGGCAAGGAAAGGATGGGTGGCGTATCGTGAATATTCTGGCCGACGGTGTCAGCGATCTGGCACTGAAACGGGTCGAGTACAGGGCCATTCTTCAGCGCGACGGTTTCCCAAAGCTCCTCGACATGCTCCAGCAGAAGATCGAGCAGGCAGGAAAAGACTGAACACTGCTCTCACGACAATCTTGAAACAACTTTTCCCACCAGCCCTTGTCGCGCCGGACTTCGAGCCCGTGCCCGCTTCACCCGGAATAAAATCGGTGACATCCAGAGAACCGCATGGGCAAAAGGGGCGGGGCTTGTAATAAGAGGCAGAAACCTTCCGGCCAAACCTTGATCGTCATTTCCGTGAAAGCGGAAATCCACCGGATTTATAATATTATTTCGTTGAAAAAACCGGATAACCGCTTTCGCGGGTATGACGGCAGCTTGATGGACCCAAGGAAAAGCCCGACTTCAGGTTTCCCTTTTTGCATTCTGTTTCGCCAACGACCGGGATTCTTTTTTACCTCGTTCGCTGCTAACCCCCGAAACCATCCTCTAAGCACGGATCGATTCCCCGACATTGCTTCCCCAGCATGACCACAACAGACAACGGCTCGGAAAGCCGCATCTACCGTATTTTTGCAGCTTGGGCCACTGTTTGCTATCGTCATAGCGCCTGGGTTCTTTTCACAGCACTGCTGATTTCCGCAGGATGCAGCATCTACGTCTCGCGCAATCTCGGCATGAATACCGACACAACCGACATGCTCTCCAGGGATCTGCCGTTTCGTGTCAACATCACCCACTACAACAAGACATTTCCGCAGGATGTCGACACGCTTCTGGTAGTGCTGGAAGCGCCGACGCCTGAGCAGGTCCATCAGGCCACCGAACGCCTTGCCGCGCAGCTGAAAAAAGACACTCTCAATTTCGAGGATATCTATCCCCCGACAGCAGGCGACTTCTTCACGCGCAATGGCCTGCTCTATGAAAGCGTTGCGGAACTGCAGCACATAACCGACCGTGTGGCTGCCGCGCAGCCGTTGATGGCCCATATTGCCGGAAATCCTACGCTCGCGGCTTTCGCCGATGTGCTGACGGGCGCGATAGAGGAATTGCAGAAGGGCCGCGACATGGAACTCAGTCCGGTGCTGGGGGCAGTGAGTGACACGATGAAAGCAAGACTGGAAGGAGCGCCGCGTGCGTTGTCGTGGCAAGCCCTCTTCAGCGGCGAATCGCAAAAAAGCAAATACCAGGAATTGATCATAGCCAAGCCGAAGCTCAATTATGATCAGATGTTTCCCGGGGAGCAGGCCATCAACGCGCTATTCGCCGCGGCGGGCGATGCAGGAATTACGGAGGATGGAGCAGTCCGCCTGCGTATTACCGGGGAAGTGGCGTTATCGCATGACGAACTGAGCAGTTCGCTGCTCGGCATGCAATACGCAGGAATCATCACCTTCATCCTGGTTGTCGTGGTTCTTTATTTTGCGATGCGAGCGCCCGGACTGATCATCAACGTACTGGTGTGTCTCGCCATGGGCCTGATTCTTACGGCGGCATTTGCCACCGCCGCAGTAGGTCATGTCAACCTGATCTCCATTGCGTTTGCCGTGCTGTACATCGGTCTGGGGGCCGACTTCGCCATTCACTTTCTGCTGCGTTATCGCGAAGTTCTGGAAAGCGGCAACTCGTCTACCGAGGCGCTGCATGTTTCAGGCGGGGATGCAGGCGCGGCGCTTACTGCCTGTACAATCACAAACGCGATCGGTTTCTACGCGTTCATTCCTACAGATTACAGCGGCGTGGCGGAATTGGGCATCATCTCCGGCACAGGCATGATTATCAGTCTTCTGGTAACTCTTACGGTTGCGCCTGCCCTGCTGCGTTACCTCCCGAAACGACAGCAAGCCAAGGCAAGTGCCCCCCCGAAAGCGTCGGTTGGCAGAGTGCTGGAATTATCCCTGAAGTGGCACAGACTCACCTACGCCGCCACGCTTGCCGCGTCGATTGGCGCGCTTCTTCTGCTGCCTCAGGTGCGGTTCGACTACAATCTCCTGAATTTGCAGGATCAGAAGGGAAAAGCGATACAGGCCTTTCGTGAACTCCTTGCGCAGCCCGATCTCTCGCCGTGGCATTCCGTGGCGCTGGCAGAAGACAAGAAGGAACTGGCCCGTCTGACGCAGGCATTGAGCAAGCTTCCCGAAGTGGAGAAGGTAGTCAGTCTCCCCGACTTCGTGCCGGCCAATCAGGAAGAAAAGCTGCAACTCATCGAGGAAATGGCGTTGACCGTGGGACCGATCGCGGAGGTGGGACAGGATCGCCGCGTGGAGAGTTCCCTCCGGCAACAGCGCGAGGCGCTCGACGCACTGACCGTCGCACTGGACAATTTTATTGCCGCACGCCCGGAGCATGCGGCAGTTCCGGCCGCACGCAAGCTCAGGTCATCCCTGAGCTCCCTGTTTGAACAGCTTGATACAGCCAGTCCTGCCGGCCAGGTCGCCTTGTTGCGGTCCCTGGAGGGAGATCTGCTGGTTACGTTGCCTGCGGCGCTGGAGAGCCTGCGTACGGCGACGGAAGCCAACCTGTTTGGCGAGCAGGATCTGCCGCCATCGTTGAGCAACCGCTGGCAGGCCCAGTCAGGCGAATATCGCTTGGCAATTTATCCATCAGAAGACCTGAACGACAACAATGCATTGCGGCGCTTCGTGCGAAGCGTGCAGAAAGTGGCGCCCGAAGTGACGGGAGCGCCAGTGGTGACCCTTGAAGCGGGCGAGGCGGTAGTGCACGCCTTCATGCAGGCGTTTTTGCTTGCGCTCGTTGGAATTATCGTTGCCCTGCTGGTGTTGTTGCGCAGTGTAAAGTACATGCTGCTGGTCCTGCTCCCGCTGTTGCTGTCCAGCCTGTTTACCGCTGCGTTCACAGTCCTGCTGGATGTTCCGTTCAATTTTGCCAATATCATTGCTCTCCCGCTTTTGCTTGGCCTGGGGATCGATAGCAGCCTGCATATGGTGCATCGCAGTCTGAATAATGAACTGGTAAGCGAGATCCTGATCCATACCAGCACTGCGCGGGCGATTTTTTACAGCGCCCTGACCGCGCTGGTGGATTTCGCAAGTCTGATGTTCTCGTCTCACAGAGGCACTGCGAGTATGGGAATAATGCTTACCGTGGGGCTGGCTTTTACGCTTATCTGTACACTGGTGATACTGCCTGCATTGCTGCGCGCGCCGGCCGCAGGGGCAAAGGCTCGATTTGTGCGTTAGTCCGGCAATAATTGTATACTTCGCACCTGTGGCGGTTTGTGGACATCCCCTTCCATGCGGATTCTGATTCTGAGGGACAGATTAACAGGGACATAGCCTTCCCTTTACGGATGGTGGCAAATATGCGAACTTCCTTCCTGTTGTTGGCATGCATATCACTGTTTACCGGTTGCGCGGCGCTGCATAAGAACGATGCGAGTATCGATACGATCGATCCGAATGAAAGAGCCAATCGACAGTTTTACAATTTTACCGACAAGGTGGATCGCGCCGTTCTGGCGCCGGTTGCGGATGCTTATATAAAGCATGTGCCCGACCCCCTGCAGCGTTCGATTGGCAATTTCTACGACAACCTTGCATATCCCAATGTTATTCTTAATGCTTTCCTGCAAGGTAAAGTACGGCAGGGATTCCAGGACACCCTTCGCTTTGCGGTCAATTCGACCATCGGCCTGGGCGGGCTCTTCGACATGGCAGGGCCCATGGGGTTGCCACAGCATGATGAAGATTTCGGGCAGACCCTCGGCGTCTGGGGCGTTGATACCGGCTCCTACCTTTTTGTCCCTCTGATCGGCCCCAGCAGCTATCGGGATGCGCCCGGCATTCCTGTGAGCGTTTTCAGCAACCTTTTGTTTTATGCGGGTACTGTTGCCAGCAGCGCGGTGGTAGCTCCAATCACGGTTTTAAGTATCATCGACAGGCGGGCGCGATTGTCCGGCCCCATGCGTATTCGGGACCAGGCCGCTCTGGACCCCTATCTTTTCGTTCGCGAAGGTTTTTTACAGCAGCGCAAGCACTTGATCTATGATGGCGACCCGCCGCCCGAAAGCCTGGACGAATTCGCAGATGAGGATTCCGTACAGAACGAGGCCGCGGCCGAGCCATTGCGATGAGATTTTAATCAAATCTCAACTGCTGCTTTCACTTGTCCAGCGGGCGCTGCATCTGCCATAAACATCCTTGCATGAATCTCGACGATGTACCGATTTCGAGGCAGAATCGAGTAAAATCATGCTTTTAATAGTTTTTATGGCTGCACTCACACCCCTGCGATATGGTCTTCCCTGAAACTTTAAAGAGGCGCTAGGTAAAAATACATGAAAAAATTCGGAGGTATGGCGAGAACTTCATTGCAAGCTCAATCCCCGGGCTCAAACAATACTCCCTCAATGGACGAAAAAATGCTGAAAGCGGGACTGGAAGCGGCACGCGGTGCGCTGCTGGCTCAGCAGAGGGAGGATGGCCACTGGTGCTTTCCATTGGAGGCCGATTGCACGATTCCCGCCGAGTATATACTGATGATGCACTTCATGGATGAAGTGGACCTGGATCTGGAGGTCAGGATTGCCCGTTTTATTCGTGAAAAACAGGATGTAGCGCACGGAGGCTGGCCGCTCTACTACGGCGGTGAATTCGATCTGAGTTGTTCGGTCAAGGCCTATTATGCTCTGAAAATTGTGGGGGACTCCCCGGACGCGCCCCACATGGTGCGTGCGCGTGCAGCAATTCTGAAACATGGCGGCGCAGCGAGAGCAAATGTATTTACACGCCTGCTGCTTGCCATGTATGACCAGCTTCCCTGGCGAGGCGTGCCATTTGTGCCGGTGGAAATCATACTGTTCCCCAAGTGGTTTCCATTCCATACCAGCAAGGTCGCATACTGGTCGCGGACCGTAATGGTTCCGCTATCTATCCTGTGCAGCCTGAAGGCGCGCGCGGCGAATCCGCGCAAAGTCGCCATTCGTGAATTGTTTACGGTACCTCCGGGGGAGGAGCGGAATTATTTTCCGGTACGTACTGCGCTCAATCGCGTGTTTCTGCTGATCGAGCGCACTCTCTCCCTGCTCGAACCCTTCATACCCCAAGGGGTGCGCAGATTGGCGCTGCGGCGGGCGGAAAGCTGGATCGTGGAAAGGCTGAACGGCGACTCAGGCCTGGGGGCGATCTTTCCTGCCATGGTGAATGCCGGCGAAGCTCTGGCATTGCTTGGATACCCATATGATCATCCCGCGCGGGAGCAATGCCGCAAGGCGCTGCGCCTGCTGCTGGTGGAGGAAGGCGAGCGTACCTGGTGCCAGCCCTGTGTTTCCCCAGTATGGGATACCGTCCTGACCTGTCTCGCCTTTCAGGAGGATACGGAGGTCGATCAGAAGCCCATCCGGAAAGCGCTCGACTGGCTGGTTCCCTGTCAGGTGCTCGATGCGCCGGCGGACTGGCAAGAAGATCATCCCGGATTACCGGGCGGGGGCTGGGCTTTTCAGTATGCAAATCCCCACTATCCCGATCTCGACGACACGGCTGCGGTGGCGTGGGCACTGTACCAGGCCGACCCTAAGGCTTATCAGGAAAGCATCAGCCGGGCCGCCGACTGGCTGGCGGGGATGCAGTCCAGCAATGGGGGGTTTGCGGCTTTCGACAGCGACAATACGTATTACTATCTCAACGAGATCCCGTTTGCCGATCATGGGGCGCTCCTTGATCCTCCCACCAGTGATGTTTCCGCCCGCTGTGCAGGTTTTCTCGCCTTGTACGGCCAGTCCAGGCATAAACAGGCGCTGGAACGGAGTCTGGCATACCTCTTCAATGAACAGGAGGCCAGTGGCGCCTGGTTCGGCCGCTGGGGCAGCAATTACATCTATGGAACGTGGTCTGTGCTGGAGGCCTTCCGTCTGGCCGGGATAGATGCCGGTCATCCTGCCATCCGACGCGCGGTGCACTGGCTCAAATCCGTGCAGCGGGAGGATGGCGGATGGGGAGAAAGTAACGACAGCTATCTTTCCCCCCAGCAGGCAGGCCAGTTTCATACCAGTACTTCTTTTCATACCGCATGGGCACTGCTTGCACTGATGGGAGCCGGCGAATGGCGAAGTCATGAGGTTCACCGGGGAATTGCCTACCTCTTGCGGGAACAGGACAGCGACGGGCTCTGGCATGAGCCCTGGTTTACCGCTCCCGGCTTCCCGCGGGTTTTCTACCTCAAGTACTACGGGTATACGAAATATTTCCCGGTATGGGCATTGACCCGATTTCATGCATTGAACCGGAAGTTCCCCGGGTGACGGCGGTCGGCATCATTGTCGCCATGCGGATGGAGGCGGGTTGCATAACGCCATTGCGCCTCTCCTTCAATCAAAGGACAGATCTCGGGAATGGCGCTGCCGTCTGGCTGTGTGGAGTGGGGGCAGAGGCGGCCGGTGCAGCCGCAACCGGACTGAAGAATGCAGGAGCTGCTGCACTGATGAGTTTCGGCTTTGCGGGCGCATTGCATGCAGGCCTGAACTCGGGAGCGTTGGTGCTGCCAGAGTCGATCCATACGGGCGGTTGTCTCCTGCCGGTTGATTTGAATTGGCGCGCCCGTCTGCTGGGATGCCTGCCCGATCAGCTGAATGTGGCAGGTGGAATCCTGGCTGCCAGCAGCAAGGTGCTTACCTCCACTTCTGCAAAACGCGAGCTGGCCGAAGCCACCGGCGCGAACGCAGTAGATATGGAAAGCGGCGCAGTCGCCGAAGTTGCCACGAATGCCGGATTGCCATTCATGGTAGTACGCGCTATTTCAGATCCCCTCGACTTCTCACCCCCGCGTGTTCTGCTTGAGGCAGTACGACCGGACGGAAGTCCTCACCTGAGACGCTTGCTGGGGCTGTTGCTGAAGCGCGCGCTGACTCTCGGCACGCTCCTGCGGCTGGCATCGGACGCGCGAGCCGCGCGCTCTACCCTGTCGACCGTAGTACGATACGCCGATGCGGAAATGCGCGCCGTTCATTCACCCGCGCCCTCGCTTGGTGGATATGTCGCCAGGCGGCAAGCCATCGGCTCTGATCGTTCTTGAGGTGGGTGATCAGCGTATGAACTTCCCGCAGTGGATGTGTAACGCCTGCCGGCGCACTGGAAGTCCAATAATGTCTTGAGAATTCACCCTGTTAAAGAGTAAAATGTCGCCCTTTCGCATCAGGCGTAATGGAGAGTAGCATGGCAGTCACAACCGATCAAAAAGCACAGGTGGTGCGCGATTATCAACGGGCCGCAGGAGACACGGGTTCTCCCGAAGTGCAGGTAGCGTTACTGACCGCGCGTATCAACGATCTGGCCGATCATTTCAAAACGCATGTCAAGGATCATCACTCCCGCCGCGGTTTGCTGCGGATGGTAAGCCGTCGGCGCAAGCTGCTCGATTATTTGAAGCAGAACAGTGTGGAGAGCTACCGGACGCTGATAGAACGGCTTGGCCTGCGCAAGTAAAAGTAAATCCCCGATTGAGATAGCAGCGGAATAACCTCTTGCTTCCTTGAACATCGGAATGGCTTCCGCTTGTATCGGTTGCGCGACCGCGGCTATGGTGCTTGGAGCGCAACCGGAATGATTTAATCAAAAAGGGCAGTTAATTGAAAATCAAGAAAAGCGTTACGTACGGGTCTCATCAACTAACATTCGAAACCGGAGAAATAGCAAGACAAGCCCATGCCGCCATTATGGTCAGCATGGGCGATACCGTCGTCCTGGTTACCGTGGTAGGTGCAAAAAGCGCCAAGCAGGGGCAGGATTTCTTTCCCCTGACGGTGGACTATCAGGAAAGGAGCTACGCGGCTGGCCGGATACCCGGTAGTTTTTTCAAACGTGAAGGCCGTCCCTCCGAAAAGGAAATTCTTACCTCCCGTCTGATCGATCGCCCGATCCGTCCCCTTTTTCCTGAAAATTTCTACAACGAAGTGCAGGTGGTAGCCACCGTCCTGTCTTCCGATAACGAAGTAGATGCCGATATTCCCGCCATGCTGGGCGCATCTGCCGCGCTGGTGCTCTCGGGCATTCCGTTCAATGGGCCTATCGGCGCCGCGCGGATTGGCTACATCAATGGCGAATATGTATTGAATCCCGATACCAGCGCGCTGAAGCAGACACAGCTGAATCTGGTCGTGGCCGGCACGCGGCAGGCTGTGCTGATGGTGGAATCCGATGCGATGGAGCTGTCGGAGGATGTCATGCTGGGGGCCATCGTTTATGGTCATCAGCAAATGCAGGTTGCCATCGATGCGATCAATGAACTGGCGGATGAGGCGGGTGTGACCGCATGGGATTGGGAGCCGCCTGCAAGAGACCCTGCGCTGGCCGTTAAAATTGCCGAACTGGCGGAGAATGATTTGCGTGCCGCTTTCCGCCAGAAGCAGAAGCAGGTCAGGTCCGAGACCATAGACAACATCTGGACAAGAGTCTTTACCGAACTCGGCGTCGAGGACGGGGAGGGTCCTGACGCCCAGGCGGTGAAGGAGGCCTGTTTTGCGCTGGAATCGAGAATCGTGCGCTCGCAGATTCTGGACGGCGAACCGCGCATCGATGGACGCGATACCCGCACCGTCCGGCCAATAACGATCCGGACCGGGCTCCTGCCGCGGACCCACGGTTCAGCATTATTTACCCGCGGGGAAACTCAGGCGCTGGTAGTTGCAACGCTGGGAACCGGTCGCGATGAGCAGAAAATCGATGCTCTCCAGGGAGATTACTCCGAGCGTTTCATGCTTCACTACAACATGCCTCCCTATGCGACGGGAGAGACGGGACGAGTTGGAACCCCCAAGCGTCGTGAAATCGGCCACGGACGGCTGGCAAAGCGAGCCCTGGTTGCAGTTCTGCCTTCTCCGGAAGAGTTTGGTTATTCGCTTCGCGTGGTTTCTGAAATTACCGAGTCCAATGGCTCCAGTTCCATGGCGTCCGTTTGCGGCGGCTGCCTGGCATTGATGGATGCCGGTGTACCCCTGAAGGGGCACGTGGCGGGTATTGCCATGGGGCTCATCAAGGAAGGCAACCGGTTTGCCGTGCTCACCGATATTCTGGGCGACGAAGATCACCTGGGCGACATGGATTTCAAGGTGGCGGGTACCGAAAATGGCATTACCGCCCTGCAGATGGATATCAAGATTCAAGGGATCACCAAGGAGATCCTGCATGCTGCCCTGGTACAGGCAAGGGAAGGACGTATGCATATTCTCGCCATCATGAGGCAGGTGTTGCCGGCCCGGCGCGAGGATATCTCGGAACATGCCCCCCGTATCATCAAGATCAGAATCAATCCCGAGAAAATACGTGACGTCATAGGGAAAGGGGGCGCAGTGATCCGTGCGCTTACCGAAGAGACAGGCACCACCATTGATATTACGGACGATGGCACTGTCATGATTGCATGTGTCAACGCGGAGGGCGGTGAGCTGGCGAAAAAACGTATCGAGGACATCACGGCTGAAGTTGAAGTGGGACGGGTATATGACGGAACGGTACTGAAGCTTCTGGATTTTGGCGCCATCGTCAGCGTTCTGCCCGGCAAGGACGGCCTGTTGCATATCTCGCAAATCGCCAATGAGCGCGTCAACAATGTCGGCGATCACCTCAAGGAAGGGCAGGTAGTTCGGGTGAAGGTCCTGGAAGCTGATGACAAGGGAAGGTTGCGTCTCAGCATGAAAGCGGTTGCCACCGACGTGGCGGACAACGCCGCCACCTGATGGCGGAACAGAGAGAAGTATTTTCCACAAAGAGCAGTGCCGCCATTTTTTTCTGTGCGGTTCCTCGCCCTCTTATCCCGGCCTTTTCTCCTGTATCTTCCGGTTTTTTTGAAGCGAGCCCAGTTAGCTGCTTAGCTGTCTCCCCGGAATAAAAGACTCCTCTCGATAGGGCTTTTATTCCGGGACGGCAATGAAGAACTTCGTTATCTGTAGAACTGGTGAAAAGCAGGCAGGTGTTTATTTCGCGACTTGCTTTTCCCTTATTTCATCCAAGGTCTTGCAGTCGATGCAGAGTGTAGCGGTGGGACGGGCTTCAAGGCGCTTTAAACCGATTTCCACCCCGCAGCTTTCGCAATAGCCGTAATCTCCAGTATCTATTTTTGCAATCGTTTCCTCTATCTTTTTGATCAGCTTACGTTCGCGGTCACGATTTCTTAATTCAAGAGCCATATCCGACTCCTGGCTGGCGCGGTCGTTAGGATCAGCAAATATGGTGGCTTCATCCTGCATAGTGTGAACCGTGCGATCGATATCCTGTCCCAATTCAAACTTGATGCCTTCCAGAATATTGCGGAAATGCATAAGCTGCTTGGCACTCATGTAACTTTCTCCCTTCGAGGGTATGTAGGGAGTGGCTTGTTTATACATTTCTTGCGGCATAGTCAGTATTTCCTTTCCATTGCTGGGTGACGTGTAACAATGCAACTGCTATTAAAAACAACCCATTATACAGATAACTCATCTCCGGTTCAGTTGATGCGCTCCGAGAGCAAGACGGTTGGCAGAAGCCTCAAGGTTCTGGCCAGGAATGGAAATCCCACAATTTAGCTTAGGAATGAGGTTCTCATCCTCCTGTGCATGACAAAACCGCAGCCTCTTCACATTCAACTCCCTGTGGACATATAGGGGGCATATGGGGCACACGAATTCTTGCAGAATTTTTAGTCCTTGAATACCCCCGCAAGAAATAAATACATTATTTTGCTGCAAGTCTCTCCGGGGGAGTTCTTTGTTCCCGATGCGCGGCAGGATCAGAGGAATCGGCTCCCGTTCCTGCCAAACTGTGACATAATATTTTTTCCAGATTCAAGGAGAACCAACTGTGCAAGACAAAAAATCCAAGATTTCCATCGTCATAGGGTCGGTCCTTGCTACCGGCCTCGGCGCCTCTCCCATTGTTTTCGCGGGCGACAGTGAGGCGGACAGCAAGGCAAGCAATCCTTTCGTCATGGAGTCGTTAAACGAGCGTTATATAGTGGCTTATGCCGACCGGGTGGACCCCAGTAAATATGGGGCAGGCGCAAAAGCGGCGGAAGGAAATTGCGGCATGTCGCTGGCGGACAAGAACAAAGACAATAAAGTGACCAAGGAAGAATTTATCAAGCATCACGAAGGCATCTTCGACAAGATTGACGCGAACAAGGATGGAGCCGTCGATCCGGCGGAAGCGGACAGCTTTGCAAAAAGCAAGTCCGGTGGCGGAACGGCAGCGCCCCATGGGCAGATGAAGAAATAACTGGACATGCAACAGTTCCCACGCCTCGCCCGCGTGGGGCTGGGCTTCCGGCGGGAGCTCATTCCTGCGCTGAAAAGCGGTGTCCCCGCCACCATCGATTTTTTCGAGATCGCCCCCGAGAACTGGATCGACCTTGGAGGGGGGGCGGCACGGGATCTGCTTTTTTTTACCGAGCGCTATCCTTTTGTCTGTCATGGCCTTTCCCTTTCAATCGGTGGTCCTGCTCCCCTGGATGAAATTCTGCTGCAAAAGATTCGCCAGTTCCTCGATCAGCACCGGGTACTTCTTTATACGGAACATCTTTCCTACTGCTCCGATGACGGTCACCTGTACGATCTGCTTCCGATCCCTTTTACGGAGGAAGCGGTAAAATATGTCGCTGAACGCGTTCGCCGTACCCAGGATATTCTCGAGCGGCGTATCGCATTGGAAAATGCATCGTTTTATGTTGCTTCGCCTATCAGCGATATGAGTGAATTGGACTTTATCCGGGCTGTTTTGCTGGAGGCGGATTGCGATCTTCATCTCGATGTCAATAACGTCTACGTCAACAGCATTAACCACGACTATGATCCCGTGGACTTCATCCGGGCGTTGCCTTCCGATCGCATCGTGTATATGCACATGGCCGGGCATCATAAGGAGGCGGAGAATCTTATCATCGATACTCACGGAGCCGATGTAATCGATCCGGTATGGTCGCTGCTGGATCAAACCTACGGAATGCACGGGGTTGCGCCGACTTTGCTCGAGCGTGACTTCAATATTCCTCCGCTCGAGCAGTTGATGCGGGAAGTGCTACATATCGCGCTGATCCAGGCACAGCATGCGGATTCAGGCGATGCCTCAGCCACCTGAATTTCAGCGCTTCCAGTACGCCTTCACTGCGCACCTTCGCGATCCCCGGGCAAAGCCTGTTCCATCTGGACTCGATGCGCGGCGGATGGGCATATACAGCAGACTGGTTTACGAGAATCTCGACAGTTTTCTTCTCAGATGCTTTCCGGTGACTCGAGATGTGCTGGGGCCGCGGCGATGGTCAAGGCTGGTGCGCGCTTTTCTCATTGCGCATCGTAGCCGTTCTCCCCTTTTCCATCAGATAGCCGGTGAGTTTATAGAATTTCTAGGGAGTAAAGGCGTCATCCCTGAAAACTATCCGGGATTCCTCCTGGAGCTGGCGCACTACGAATGGGTGGAACTGGCATTGTCCACCTCAACGGACATGCCCGATTGGAAGACGATCGATAGCGCCGGTAATCTGCTCGAGGGGCGGCCTCTTTTGAATCCGGTGCTTGCCAATCTTTGCTATCATTGGCCAGTTCATCATATCCGCCCACGCGCCCGCATCACTCCGGCAACAACTTACTTGCTGCTGTTTCGTGACGCGGATGATGAGATTCAATTTTCAGAAATCAACGCCTTTACCGCGCGTCTGATAGATCTGCTTGCGCTGGAAGAGCATACCGGGCATGCCGCTCTTGAAATCATCACGGCCGAAAGCAGGCATCCGTCCCCCGAAGTCGTGATGCAGGGCGGCGAGAAGATCATGATTGATCTTCAGGCTCGGGGCGCATTGCTGGGTATTGCCAGAGAGTAAGTGCTTTTCGTTCGACTCACACGAGACAGGCAGAATGTCCGCCTGATTTTTATCCTATTTGTGTAAGTTGCCGTGAAAACCGATTCAGCGGATCTCAGAAAACTCTCCCATCTTGTCCTGAACAGTTACAACGAAAGAGCCGAAGCGTTCTGGGAGGCTACCAAAGACCACGATGTCAGCCAAAATATTGCTGCATTGCTGCGCCACATCGAAAGTCCTCCACCCTTCAAGATACTGGATCTGGGTTGCGGCCCCGGACGCGACCTGAAATCTTTTACCGATCTCGGTCATGTGGCGATCGGGCTGGAAGGTGCAACGCGGCTTGCCGAAATGGCGGCTAACCATAGCGGCTGCGAGATATGGCAGCAGGACTTTCTCCGGCTCGATCTGCCTGAGGAACACTTTGATGGCATATTTGCGAATGCCTCCCTGTTTCATGTTCCGAGTGTTGAACTTCCGCGCGTGCTAAAAGAACTGTGGGCAACGCTGAAACCGGGTGGAGTGCTGTTCAGCTCCAACCCCCGCGGGAATAACGAGGAGGGCTGGAACCAGGGGCGTTATTGCGTCTATCACGATATCGATGGCTGGAGGCGCTATATGTCCGGCGCGGGTTTCGTCGAGCTTGCTCATTACTATCGCCCCACAGGCCTTCCACGCGAGCAGCAACCCTGGCTGGCCAGTGTATGGCGCAAGCCTGCAACAGAACGCGGGTAAGTCCGCAAGGCCCATTTTCCCCCAAGCACCGCAATTGAAGAAAGATGTCGTCGTAATAGGCGCTGGCGCAGCCGGCATGATGTGCGCAATGGAAGCGGGAAAGCGTGGACGAAGTGTGTTGCTGGTGGATCATGCCAGCAAACTGGCGGAAAAAATCCGTATCTCGGGAGGGGGGCGGTGTAATTTCACGAATCGCCACACTGTTCCGGAAAATTTTCTGTCGCAGAATCCGCATTTCTGCCGATCCGCACTTGCACGTTTCACTCCTCGCCACTTCATAGAGCTGGTGGAAAAGCACCGCATCCGTTATCACGAAAAAAAGCTGGGACAGCTATTTTGCGATGAGGCCTCGCAGCAAATCATCGACATGCTGCGCAGTGAATGCGAGGCAGCCGGAGTCATCTTTCAAATGCCCTGCGAGGTAAGCCGCATAGACCGGGACTCCGGCAATACTGGATTCGTATTGGAAACCAGCTGTAGCAAAGTGATGGCAGACGCGCTGGTAATCGCGACCGGAGGTCTTTCCATTCCGCAAATCGGCGCCAGTCCTTTTGGCTATCGCATCGCAGAACAGTTCGGCATAAACGTTACGGCGCTACGTCCCGCCCTGGTACCGCTGACTTTTGCGCCGGAACAGTTATCCGCTTTTTCAGGGCTCACGGGAATTGCGCTCGATACAATAGTGAGCTGTAACGGCGCGCATTTTAGAGAAAATCTGCTGATCACGCATCGGGGTCTGAGCGGGCCTGCAATCCTCCAGATTTCCTCATACTGGCGGCCGGGAGATCCGATCCATATCAACCTGTTACCTGAACTGGATGCAGACGATTGGTTGCGCGATCGCAGACACAGCGGGGTCCTGCTATCCAATCTGTTAGCGCAGCATCTGCCCCGGCGGTTTGCAGAGGCCTGGCTGGGTGCAATGATGGGTGGGCTCCCGGAAACACCTGTAAACCAGTATGGCAACAAGAGCTTGAGGCAACTGGCTCCTCAATTGCATGCCTGGCAGGTTATTCCGAGCGGCACCGCCGGCTATAAAAAGGCGGAAGTAACCCTTGGAGGCATCGATACTGCCGAGCTTTCTTCCAAAACGATGGAATCGAAAAAAGTACCCGGCCTTTATTTCGTGGGAGAAGTCGTCGATGTCACGGGCCAACTGGGGGGCTTCAATTTCCAGTGGGCCTGGTCATCGGGTTATGCGGCAGGGCAATCAGTGTAACCGCAGCTTTATCGGTAGTGCGTATCTGTATCGTGCCGAGATAGTCTTCTTCTTATGGGGATGAAGATTGTCTGAAGATGGAAGCCTTCAGCGACTTCTTAAGGAATCTCTGAACAGGTTCCCGGAGGCGCGACGCACTTTGCAGGATGGGATGCGCGAAAGGCGACGACGCGAATGGTGATCCCCTTCGCTAGGAGCCTGACAAAGCAGACCGCCTGCAAAGTCCCGTCCCATAAGGGTTGCTACAAAATTGGGCGCTCACTTCTTTGAACTTCTTAGTATTGTAGTTTGGATTACGACCTTCGAACTGTGCCTTGTGATCATCCCAATTTTAACAGCAACGCGCTCTGCGGAGACTTGTTCCGAGATTCCTTAAAGCACGTAGCGGGCGAGATCCTCGCTTTGCGCCAGGTCGCCGAGCCGTTTATCCACATAGGCGGCATCAATGACAACCGCATCTCCATGGTGTTTCTCCGCATCGAACGAAACATCCTCCAGCAGTTTTTCCATGGCGGTATAAAGACGCCGTGCTCCAATATTCTCTGTTTTTTCGTTGACTGCAAAGGCGATCTCCGCCAGACGCTTGACCGCATCAGGGGTAAATTCCAGCCTCACCCCTTCGGTTTCCAGCAGCGCTTCATATTGACGTTTCAAACAGGCATCGGTATTGGTGAGGATTTGTACAAAATCGCCAGCGCTGAGACTGGTGAGTTCGACCCGGATTGGAAAACGGCCCTGCAACTCGGGAATCAGATCGGAAGGCTTGGCGAGGTGAAAGGCTCCGCTGGCGATAAACAGAATATGATCTGTCTTGATCATGCCATATTTGGTGGAAATCGTGGTACCTTCGACCAGAGGCAGCAGGTCCCGTTGAACGCCCTGGCGCGATACGTCTGCCCCCGAAGTCTCGGAACGGCTCGTGATCTTGTCGATTTCATCCAGAAACACGATGCCGTTCTGCTCGACATTCTGCACCGCGCGCAGTTTCAATTCCTCATCATTAACCAGCTTCGAGGCTTCCTCATCAATAAGGAGCTTCATCGCTTCGCGGATTTTAAGCTTTCGCATCCTTTTTCTTTCCGCACCCAGATTCTGGAACATGCCTTGAATCTGCGTTGTCAGCTCTTCCATTCCGGGGGGGGCAAAGATTTCCATGTGGGTATGCGGGGTTGCCAACTCGATTTCGATCTCCTTATCGTTGAGCTCTCCCTCGCGCAGCTTCTTTCGAAATTTCTGGCGGGTAGCACTTTCCGCTTCGATGGAGTCCATCTGCAGCCCCGTTTCCCTGGCCACAGGCAATAGCACATCGAGAATGCGCTCCTCGGCATGGTCTTCCGCGCGCGCCCGCATCTTTTGCGTTTCACGCTCCCGGGATTGCTTGACCGCCGCTTCCACAAGATCACGGATGATCGAATCCACATCACGCCCAACATACCCTACTTCGGTAAATTTGGTTGCCTCCACCTTGATGAACGGCGCATCCGCAAGTTTCGCGAGCCGGCGCGCTATTTCCGTCTTGCCGACACCCGTGGGACCGATCATCAAAATATTCTTGGGTGTGATCTCCTGGCGCAGTGGATCCTGTACCTGCTGCCGGCGCCAGCGATTCCTGAGCGCGATGGCAACCGAACGTTTGGCGGCATCCTGACCTATGATGTGCTTGTCAAGCTCGTGGACGATTTCACGGGGAGTCAGTTGAGACATGATCAGGTCAGCGATAAAGGCAAGGGGTGAGAGAAATCAAAGCAATAGTACAAACGATACAAGGCATAAGGTTATACCGGAATAGAGGTGCCAGTCCTATATTTCCGGATTCATTTTCTTCGGCTGCTATTCCAGAACCTCGATTACGTGGTTCTGATTGGTGTAGATACACAGATCCCCGGCTATGGTAAGCGCCTTCTTGACGATTTCCGGCGGTGTAAGGTCGGTATTTTCCAGAAGCGCGCGTGCCGCTGAATGCGCGTAGGAACCGCCGCTGCCGATTGCCGCCAGCCCGAACTCTGGCTCTATTACATCTCCCGCCCCGGTAATAATGAGGGTGGCAGCCGGATCGGCGACGACGAGCATGGCTTCGAGTCTGCGCAGAATCCGGTCGGTGCGCCAGTCTTTTGCCAATTCCACCGCCGAGCGCATGAGGTGGCCCTGATGTTTTTCCAGCTTGCCTTCAAAACGTTCGAACAAAGTAAAGGCATCCGCCGTTCCTCCGGCAAATCCGGCCAGGATTCTGTCATGATACAGCCGCCGGACCTTGCGCGCGCTGGCTTTGGCTACCACCGCTCCCAGCGTCACTTGGCCATCGCCGCCCAGCGCGACGTGGTTCCCGCGCCGGGCGGAAAGTATGGTTGTGCCGTGGTATTCTGCCATGTCTAGCCCGGTAATTGGAGAGCGAAGATTATAACGCCGATTCGCGCGAAGCATGCAAACAGTGTTTGTACCAATCCGTAGTCCGGTTCATCTTTGCGACTCAAGACTCTTTCTTCTTTCGTGCGCGGGGGTGGGTCGCATCATAGACCTTCGATAGATGCTGGAAGTCGAGATGGGTATATACCTGCGTGGTGCTGATGCTGGCATGCCCCAGCATCTCCTGCACCGCTCTCAGGTTGCCGCTGGATTGCAGTACATGTGATGCAAATGAATGCCGCAGCACGTGCGGGTGGATGCGTCCGCTGATTCCTTGCTTTACTGCCTGGATTTTCAGACGCTGATCGATCGACCGGCGACTGATATTCCTCCCGTGGCGGGACAGGAATAGACCTGTTTCCCCTGGCTTGGCGAGCGTGGCGCGTTGTTTTATCCATTCCCTCACTACTTGCATGGCTTTGCTTCCTACCGGCACATCCCGCGTTTTATTCCCTTTGCCGGTAACGCGCACGATCCCCTCCGCCAGACTTAAATCCTCCGGCTTCAGGTTCGCGAGTTCCGCCAGCCGCAATCCCGAAGAATAGCAGAGTTCGAACATGGCTTTATCGCGTAAGGCAACCAGATCGGGAGTATCAAACTCCAGCAGCTTCAAGGCCTCATCAGGGGACAGGGTGCGAGGCAGGCTCCTGGGGGACTTCGGCGCCCGCACCCCGGCGCAGGGGTTACACGCGTAACCATGATGTCGCGCCAGGTAATTGTAGAGCCCTCGCCATGCAGACAGCATTCTCGCCAGGCTCCTGCCGGAAAATCCGTTTGCATGCAACTGAGCAAGAAAACGCCGGATATGATGGATTTGCAAATGCTCCAGCGCGATTCCCCGCGAGAGATTCATCAGTACATCGAGATCGCGGCCATAACTTTCGCAGGTAAGCGGCGACAGTCGCCGCGTGACGGAAAGATAAGCGAGATAGGCGGAGGCAAGTTCGGCCTGCCCCTTTTCGGGCATCTTGCCGGGATCGCTCAGACCGGTTAGGGATTCCGGGTGTTGCTCCTTTCCCATTCTCAGGCCGTGCGAAAACGTTTCAATGACGCACTGGCAAGTTCACCGAGTCGCCCAAGGTAAACTGTTCCCATCTCCGGATAGAACCTCTGCGATTCTTCACTGCCCATTACCAGTAATCCGATGGTTTGATCTCCATGCAATGCTGTCATCGCAAATGAACGCAGATGCTCGGCCTGTTCACCGAACCAGCTTCTGATCTCATCCGGAACATGGGGTCCGCAATAAGGGTGCAGCAAATTTTCCGCCATCGCGTGAACCTCGCTGCTGACGGGTAGAAATTCCGGTGGCAGGGGCCCGTCAATACCGATATTCCAGATGCGAAGCACGCTGTGAGGCACCAAGAAGCTTTCACGCAGCGCAAAAGTGAGTCCATCCAGAAGATCGGGCAAACGTCTGAAGGCGAGGAGCGAGACTGCCAATTTGTGCATTTTTTCCGCGATGGCGTCATTCTCCTTGCCGAACAGGATCAGTTCCTCCAGTTTATCCTGCAAAATCTGGTTTTTTTCCCGCAACGCCAGGATTTGACGCTCACTTAAGGAAATCGCCCTCCCGTCATGGGGATTGGGCACCTGAATATCTGCCAGCATGCTCGCATGGGCTTCAAAGAACTCGGGATTCGCACGCAGATACTCTGCTATCTCTTCGAAACTTGATTTCATATCTTTTCTGTTTTTAAAACTGCAACTCGATTTCTCCATCAAAAACGGCGACGGCAGGACCGGTCATCCACACCGGCTGATTTTCCCCTTCCCATCGTATGAACAGGTCTCCAGTGGAAAAGCTCACCCTGACGGGCGATTCGAGCAGCCCTCGCTGAATTCCCGCAACCGCCGCCGCACAGGCACCGGTGCCGCAAGCCAGGGTTTCACCCGCGCCCCGCTCGTAGACTCTCAGCCGGATATGATGAGGATCGACGACTTGCATATATCCGGCATTTACTCGCTGAGGAAAACGAGAATGCTTTTCGATAACTGGCCCCTCCGTCAAAACCGGCGCGTTATCCAGATCCGATACTACCTGGACCGCGTGGGGATTGCCCATCGATACACTGCTGATTTCCACCTGCCTGTCATCCAGGGAGAGGGAGTAAGTAGGCGCTCGCTGTTCGGCGATAAAAGGAATTTCGACGGGATCGAATTTCGGCACACCCATGTTGACCGTTACTTCCCCGTCCGCTTCAAGCTCCGGAATAACCACCCCGCTTAGCGTTTCAATCCTTACCTGCTGCTTGTCCGTCATACCATGATCATGGACGTAGCGAACGAAGCAGCGCGCCCCATTGCCGCATTGTTCCACTTCTCCTCCGTCGGCATTAAAAATGCGATAACGGAAATCAGCATCCCCTTCCGCCTTTTCGATCAGCAGAATCTGGTCGCAGCCTACTCCCAGGTGGCGGTCGGCAAGGCGCCGCAATTGTTCGGGTGAGAGGGAAATCTGCTGATTCACGGCATCAATGACAATGAAATCGTTGCCGAGGCCATGCATTTTGGTGAACTTGAGCTTCATTCATCAAGCGTTGCAAGAATAAGAATCACAGCACGAGGTATGGAAACATCGGCATGTCAAGCCGTATTGTATTATCCGTCTTCTTAATAAGCGTAGAATTTGGTATTCTACAGACCTTTTACGATTAAGCGGGCTGGACAAAATGAGCGAATATCTTTTTACCTCCGAATCCGTGTCTGAAGGTCATCCCGATAAGGTGGCCGATCAAATTTCCGATTCCATCCTCGACGCCATCCTGGCTCAGGATCCCAATGCACGGGTAGCTTGCGAAACGTTATGCAGTACCGGTCTGATCGTCATGTCGGGCGAAATCACCACTCAGGCCAATGTGGACTACATGCAGGTCGCGCGCGCCGCGGTCAAGCGCATCGGTTACAACAGTTCCGATATCGGCTTTGACTATAATACCTGTGCAGTGCTGACTGCTTTCAATAAGCAATCCCCTGATATCGCGCGCGGGGTCAACCGCACCAAGGAAGAGGAAATGGATCAGGGGGCGGGTGACCAGGGTCTCATGTTCGGCTACGCCTGCGATGAGACGCCGCAATTGATGCCCATGCCGATCTACTATGCCCACCGGTTGATGGAGCGCCAGGCGGAACTGCGGAAAGACGGACGCCTCCCGTGGCTGCGTCCGGATGCAAAATCGCAGGTTTCAGTACGTTACCTGGACGGCAAGCCGCAGCGAATCGAGACCGTTGTCATTTCCACACAACATCACCCGGACATCAGTCACACCGATTTGAGCGAGGCCATTATTGAGGAAGTCATCAAACCCGTGCTTCCGAAAAAAATGCTGAGTGGCGAAACGCGGTATCTGATCAACCCCACAGGACGTTTCGTAGTGGGCGGCCCCATGGGAGATTGCGGACTGACCGGACGGAAGATTATCGTCGACAGCTATGGAGGTACCGCGCACCATGGCGGGGGCGCCTTCTCCGGCAAGGATCCGTCCAAAGTAGATCGTTCCGCTGCTTATGCCGGACGATATGTGGCAAAGAATCTTGTTGCGGCCGGTATCGCCAGTAGATGCGAGGTACAGATGGCTTATGCGATCGGAGTTGCCCGCCCCGTTTCGCTGATGGTGGACACTTTTGGAACCGGAAAAATTCCGGACGATAAAATCGTCAAACTGATTGAGCGGCACTTCGATCTGCGTCCGCGCGGCATCATCCACGGCCTTGATCTGCTGCGTCCCATCTACGAGAAGACAGCTGCCTATGGCCATTTTGGCCGGGACGAACCGGAATTCAGCTGGGAATCGACGGATAAGGCTGCACAGTTGCGCGAGGAAGCGGGAATTGAACCCGCGGAAACCGAACCGCTCAGTCTTCAGGCTTAAGATCACATCACCCACCCTTCCAGACCGAGGAGCGCTGCAACGGGCATTGTCCCGCGAGGCTCGGCAAGGAAGGATCGCTACAACGGCGCTCGTTCATTTTCAGGAGAAAATATTATGAACGCTGTGCTCAGTCCTGCTTCCGCGGGTTTCACCGACTATAAAGTTGCCGATATGTCCCTGGCGGAATGGGGGCGCAAGGAAATTGCCATTGCCGAGACGGAGATGCCGGGTCTGATGGCGCTACGGGAAGAGCATGCCGGTGCCAAGCCTCTTGCAGGGGCACGCATTGCCGGTTCCCTCCACATGACCATTCAGACCGCGGTACTGATCGAAACGCTCACCAAGCTAGGAGCTCAAGTACGATGGGCTTCGTGCAACATTTTCTCGACCCAGGACCATGCCGCCGCGGCCATTGCTGCAGAAGGCATTCCCGTATTTGCCCATAAGGGCGAATCTCTGGATGAATATTGGGAATATACCCACCGTATCTTTGAATGGCGAGGGGATACCCCGGAGGGGAATGACAGTCCCAATATGATTCTGGATGATGGCGGCGACGCCACCTTGCTCATTCTCCTCGGCAGCAGGGCGGAAGAAGATCCGTCTGTCATCGCCAGTCCTGCCAACGAAGAAGAGCAGGCCTTGTTTGCTGCCATTCGCAAGCGCTTGAGCGTCAGCCCGAACTGGTACTCCACCCGGCGCGCCAGTATCAGGGGGGTGACGGAGGAAACAACTACCGGCGTCCATCGTCTGTATGAAATGCAAAAGAAAGGCGAGTTGCCGTTTCCGGCATTCAACGTGAATGATTCCGTCACCAAATCCAAATTCGACAATCTATACGGTTGCCGCGAGTCTCTGGTTGACGGGATCAAGCGGGCGACCGATGTCATGATTGCCGGAAAGATCGCCATAGTGTGTGGTTACGGGGATGTCGGCAAAGGCTGCGCTCAATCCCTGCGCGGCCTTGGAGCCACCGTATGGATAACGGAAATTGATCCCATTTGCGCACTGCAAGCGGCAATGGAAGGTTATCGTGTCGTTACCCTAGATGAAGCCTGCGATCAGGCCGACATTTTCGTGACTGCCACCGGTAATCTGCGAGTCATCACCCATGATCACATGGTGCGAATGAAAGACCAGGCAATCGTCTGTAATATTGGCCACTTCGATTCCGAAATCGATATTGCTTCGGTTCAGAAGTACCAATGGGAGAATATCAAGCCGCAGGTCGATCACGTCATTTTTCCTACCGGCCGCCGTATCATTGTGCTGGCAAAGGGACGACTGGTGAATCTTGGCTGTGCAACAGGACACCCTTCCTTTGTCATGTCGACTTCATTCACCAATCAGGTTCTGGCACAAATTGAGCTTTGGCAGAATGGCGCCAGCTACCAGAAAAACGTCTACGTGCTGCCCAAGCATCTGGATGAAAAAGTAGCGCGATTACATCTCAAAAAGCTTGGCGCCAAACTTACGCGACTGACGGAGGAACAGGCGAGCTACCTGAATCTGGACATTGACGGGCCGTATAAGCCGACAATGTACCGTTATTGATTTTTTTCAGGTCTGGATTAGCGCGGTGAAGGAAAGAGGGGATTAGAACACCATCTTTTTACCCTCTCCGCGCTTTTCCGCTTTGCCATGGAATCTCAAAAAAAATTTGTTCCCACATTCAGCTTCGAGTTTTTTCCGCCGCAGACTGCGGAAGGAATAGAGAAGCTGCGCGCTACGCGCAGTCAACTTGCGCAACTTAAGCCGAAATTCTTCTCGGTAACCTTCGGCGCGGGAGGATCGACACGCGATCGTACCCTGGAGACTGTGCTCGAGATTCAGGCAGAGGGCCTCATCGCTGCTCCCCATCTTTCCTGTATTGGCGCAACCCGCGAAAACATCCGCGCCATGCTGGAACAGTACCGCAGCAGCGGCATTCGCCATCTGATTGCGCTACGGGGGGACCTGCCTTCGGGAATGGCGCAAGGAGGAGAGTTCCGCTATGCCAACGAACTGGTAGCCTTTATTCGCCGCGAGTACGGCAACGCCTTCCATATCGATGTGGCGTCCTATCCCGAGTACCATCCACAAGCCAGAACTGCTCAGGAAGACTTGAGGAATTTCAAGCGTAAAATCGAAGCCGGAGCGGACTCGGCCATTACCCAGTATTTTTACAACGCGGATGCCTATTTTGACTTCGTCGATTCATGTGAGGCGATGGGCATCAATATTCCGGTGGTTCCCGGCATCATGCCAATCAATAGATTTTCCCAGCTTGCCCGATTCTCGGATACCTGCGGGGCGGAAATACCGCGCTGGATCAGGAAGCGGCTGGAAGGTTATGGAGATGACACTGCTTCCATACGCGCCTTCGGCCTGGATGTCGTTACCGATCTGTGCGCTCGACTACTGAATGCCGGTGCACCCGGATTGCATTTCTATACGTTGAACTCGGCAGGACTAACGACAACTGTTTGGCAAAGATTGGGGCTGTAGTTCACCCCATTTTCAGATCGAATGCTCACGAGAAGCGGGTGAGCGGGCAACGAAGACCGGGCGGCCAGCACGGTGATGGGGGAGCGAAGACGGCGAACAAATGGGAACTGATCCGGAAATGGGATAAATTGGGTAGGAGCACTGATGAAAACCTGGCGCGGGCCTCTCCATCCGGGAGGAACCCGCGCTTCTCTTCACTTATCCTGCAATCACGCTGCCTTGGCGGTCTTTTTACTTTCCACCGGCAACGGATGAGCGGCGTAGGCCTGATGTGCTGCTGCTTCCGCTGTGCCCTGTTCGATTTTCATACCCATATCGGATAATACCGCTTCCAAAGCACCCAGGCACAGCATGACATTTTCCATCCGGCTTGAGTAACCCATGAGGCCGAAACGCCAGATCTTGCCCGCAAAATCCCCGAGGCCCGCGCCGATTTCGAGACTGTAGTCAACGAGCAATCTGCGGCGCACCTCTTTCTCATCGATTCCCTGCGGCACGTGGACCGAATTAAGCTGCGGCAGGCGAGAGTTCTCCTCCACGAGATACTCCATCCCGAGTGTTTCAAATCCAGCCTTGAGTGCTTCATGGTTACGCTGATGACGGGCCCAGGAATGCTCCAATCCTTCCTCATACAACATCAGCAGTGATTCGTGCAAGGCATAGAGCGCATTGGTAGGAGCGGTATGGTGGTAAGTACGCGTGCTTCCCCAGTAGCCGAACAGAAGGTTCAGGTCCATGAACCAGCTTTGCACCTTGGTTTTGCGGCTTTTGACGAGATCAACCACTCGTTCCGAGAAACTGATGGGCGACAGGCCGGGGGGACATGACAGGCATTTCTGGCTGCCGGAGTAGATGGCATCGATCTTCCACTCGTCCACCTTTAGCGGAGAGCCGCCGAGGGAGGTGACCGTGTCGACGATAGTGAGGCAGTTATGGCGATGGGCGATTTCGCAAAGCGTTCTGGCATCCGACAGAGCCCCGGTGGAAGTCTCCGCGTGAACGAAAGCGACAATCTTTGCGTCGGGATTCTGCTTCAGGGCATCTTCCACCTTTTGCGGATCGACCGGGGCGCCCCACTTGTCTTCCACCACCACGGCGGTGCCTCCGCAACGCTGAACGTTCTCGATCATGCGTCCCCCAAATACCCCATTGCGGCACACGATTACCTTGTCGCCAGGGTTCACCATATTGACGAAGCACATTTCCATGCCTACCGAGCCCGGGCCTGAAACCGGGAAGGTCAGGAGATTGGAAGTCTGAAAGGCATACCGCAGCAAGCTTTTCAATTCTTCCATCATGTCCGTGAATACCGGGTCGAGATGACCCAGCGTGGGACGAGCCATTGCCGCGAGAACCCGGGGATGCGTGTCGGAAGGTCCCGGACCCATCAGGACGCGCTGGGGTGGATAGAAGGTGCCAATGTTTTTAGTTGGGCCAAAATGTCTTGTCATGGTTGTTCCTGAGTTTGATGATGATCTGTGGATTATGCGTGGGAAGAATCCGATTTTATCAAGGGAGCAGGGGTTTGGCTATCCGCGAATTCTTCCTGTAGGAGCGCGCTCCCCAGACCGCCAGAGCCTCCCCAAAGGAAGGCAGCGGTAGGCAAGGGCGGATATCTATTATTCAGCCGGTAGAATCGAATCTGACAAACTCTATTTTTTTTTGGATTCGTTGGCAGCCAGTTCCCGCAATTCCCGGAGACGTGCTTCCACGCTCGACATCTGGTAGAAGTCGCCCTCATCTGTTTTAAGCGCGATCTGCAACTGCTCGATTGCTGCAGGGTAATTACCCTGGCGGGAATACACTTCGGCCAGCGCCTGATGTTGCAACAGAGCGTTTCCCAGGGCTTCATGGCTTTGCGCCTGCAATCTATAGAGGCGCACGTCATTCGGGTCGAACTGTAATTGCCGGTTGATGAAGTCGAGCGCATCCTGCGCACTGACTTTGCTCAGAAGCGCCTCGATGTAATCGTAGATTAACGCGCGGTGCTGCGGGAATATCGCTAGCGCGGCTTGATAGATATCCAAGGCTTCGGCGGTCTGCCCGGCGGCGAGTTTGACACGGGCCGCCAGGGTTTCCACCATGGGACTGGAGGGGGGCATGCTGCGCTGAATCCGAATGGAAGCTCCGAGTCGATGATTCTGGAGGGTCCCTGCGCCCTCGGGCTGCAGGCTGTCATACAGGCGCAGCAGTTCCTTGTCTGCGCGTTGGTACTCTCTGCTCCGCAGCAGGGCTGTTACGAGTCCATACCGTTCCACCGTCTCATTGGTGTATCGTTTTTCACGCAGAATCGATTCGAAATAGTTAACGGCATCGGCGGGTTTCTCTATGGAGGCCCGTAATTTGGCCCTCACCAACTGGAAATCCAGACTGTCCGGTACCTGTCGGTAGGGCAAGCTCTGCGTGCGGCCTTCGATATCAGCGATGCGTTCGAATGTAACGGGATGAGTGCGCAGATATGAAGGGGCGCCGTTTTCAAGAAAGCGGGTTGCTCTCTGCATGCGCTCGAAAAAATCGGCCATACCCCGTGGATCAAGTCCCGCCCCGGTCAATATACCGAGGCCGATTCTATCCGCCTCTTTTTCATGCTCTCGGGTGAAGTTCAATTGTTTCTGAATCTGCCCTGCCTGCGAGGCCACGAGAATAGCCTGCCCCGCCTGGGGATTGGCGCGAGAAGCCAGGATAGCTACCGCCATCGAGGCGAGGGAAGTCAGCATGCTGTACTTTTGCCCGGCGATCATGCGCGCGAGATGCTTCTGCGTGACATGCGCGATTTCGTGTGCCATCACTCCTGCCAATTCGGATTCCGACTGCGCCGCGAGAATCAGGCCGCTATTGAATCCCATGAAACCTCCCGGTAATGCAAATGCATTGAGAGCCGGGTCCTGGAGGGCAAAAAACTCGAACTCCTGTTCGGGGCGCGCCTCAGTGGAACCTGAAATCAGACGACTGCCGAGACGGGTGAGGTAGGCGTCAATTTCCGCGTCGTTCAGGTAGCTGGGGTCCGAACGGATCTCGGACATTATTTTCAGCCCAAGCTCCCGCTCTTCTCTTGGAGATATGGTTGCTTGAGATACATCGCCCAGGTCCGGCAGGCCTTCGGCATGGGCATTCGCCGTGAATAGTGCCGGCAAAAAAAGCAATATGTGGCGCAATTTCATGGTCGATAAGATACCGCTTCCCGCGTGAAGTTCCACGTGACAAGGGCGAGGTATACCGGAAGGCAATGGAAGGAGCGGGATTAGGCGGGCAGGAATCAGGGAGAGTGCAAGGGTGGATTCAATCCTCTGGATGAATGGAACGGGCTTATTCTGGTTCAGTCATGTGTGGCCACCGATTTCCCCCTTACTGAATGAATATGGCCGTTTATCATCCCGGTTCGCTGACCATCGGGCCACTCTCGATCCTCAAGCGAACCATCATGAGCAGAGATTGGTCTAGACGGCGGTCTCGTCCGTTTCGCCCGTGCGTATTCTTACGACCTGTTCGATATCGGTGACAAAAATCTTGCCATCTCCGATTTTGCCGGTGCGCGCGCTACTGATAATGGTTTCGATAACGCTGTCCACCTGTTTCGCGAGCACTACGATTTCGATCTTTATTTTGGGCAGAAAATCCACCACGTATTCCGCACCTCGGTATAGCTCGGTATGGCCTTTTTGCCTTCCAAATCCCTTCACTTCGGTGACTGTCAGTCCGCTTATCCCGATTTCATTGAGCGCTTCGCATACCTCGTCCAGTTTGAAAGGTTTGATGATAGCCTCGATTTTTTTCATGAAGCATTCCTTTTACTCATCATGTTGATCACAAAGCCATAAGAGGCCTTTTCCTCGCGGCTTCCGGTATTCGCAGCATACCGCCATTTTAATCCGCTGACATGGCTTTTGCGCACTTCTTCCAGATCGCTCCTAAAACTGGTCCTGATACCGCGCTGTTATAGGATAACGCCAGTCCTTGCCGAATGCGCGGGAGGTCACGCGAATGCCGGGTGGAGACTGCCGCCGCTTGTATTCATTCTGCCGGATCAGTTGCACGACGCGGCGCGCATCCCTTTCGTCGTAGCCCATGCGCAGAATTTCCTCAAGCGACATATCATGTTCCACATATTCTTCCAGAATAGCATCCAGAACTGCATACGGCGGAAGACTATCCTGGTCAGTCTGATCGGGACGCAATTCCGCTGAAGGGGCGCGACTGAGAACACGGTCCGGAATAACTTTTCCTACCCCGTTACGGTACTGGCATAACTTGTACACCATGGTTTTGGTGACATCTTTCAAGACGGCAAAGCCCCCTGCCGTATCCCCATATAGAGTGGAGTAGCCTACGGCTGTTTCGGATTTATTGCCCGTGATGAGGACGATGGCGCCGGATTTATTGGATAACGCCATCAGCAAAGTTCCGCGTATCCGGGCTTGCAGATTTTCCTCGGTAAGATCCGGGACGTCAGAAGGGGGCAACGCGGCAAATTCTTTGGCAAGCGTATCCTTGAATTCTCCAAATACCGGTTCAATTGGGAATTCGGTATAGCGCACCCCCAATGTTTGCGCCATAGTGCGGGCATCCAGCAAGCTCATGTCGGCAGTGAACCGTGAGGGCATCATCACTGCTTTTACTTTGTCTGCACCCAGGGCATCCGCCGCAATCGTCATGGTGAGCGCCGAATCCACGCCCCCTGATAGCCCCAGCAATACGCCAGGAATGCGGTTTTTTCCTATATAGTCCTTTACTCCGAGACAGAGCGCTTTATAAACGTTCGCTTCCAGACTTTCAAGCGGTGCGATTTCTGTCGTTACGGGCGCAGCCCCCTCCAATTCGACCATGCCGAGTGCTTCCACGAGCGCATCGAACTGATGAGTCACGTCGCCTCTGGCGTTCATGGCGAAAGATGCACCATCGAATATTAGTTCATCCTGGCCTCCAATAAGATTGGCATATACGATCGACAGCCCCGTTTCATCGATACGCTTCCGAGCCAGATCGTAGCGCAACGCCTGTTTGTTCATGTGATAAGGGGAAGCATTCAGCACCAGCAGCACCTCCGCCCCGCCTTCTTTTGCACGTGTGGCGGAACCTTCCTGCCAGATGTCCTGACAAATGTTGATAGCGAATCTGATTCCATCCAGTTCGAACACGCAGGGTCGGAAGCCCGGTTCGAAGTAACGTCGTTCATCGAATACGCTATCGTTAGGCAAAAGATTTTTCAGATACGTAGCGATGATTTTACCGTTGCGTATTACCGATGCAGCGTTGTACAGTTTATCCGCGGCAAGATGAGGATGTCCGACTACAACGGTGATATCGCCTGTCTTGCCAGCCAACTCTGTAAGCGCATTCTGGCATGCATGCCGGAATCCGTGGCGCAATAACAGGTCTTCGGGGGGGTATCCGGACAAGGCGAGTTCGGGGGTTACGACCAGTCTGGCTCCCGCATTTTTTGCCTGATTGGCGTAATCGAGGATCTTTCGGGTATTGCCTCCGAGGTCGCCGACTGTACAATTGATCTGAGCAATGGCGAGCTTCATCTGGACGGTCAATTGGGCTGGTCTGTTTTTATGCTTACATGATACCAGAACGAACTCCGGGGACGAGTCCCAGGCGGAAAAAGCGCTGGAATTGCCAAATTGGAAATAAAAGTAACGGAGTCTCCCGAGCATATATCTGCTCCTGCATGGAACGCGCTGGCAGGTGACGACCCGTTCCTGCGGCATGAATTTTTTTCCGCGCTGCACGAAGCTGGATGCGCCTCGAAAAGAACGGGATGGTTGCCCCGGTTCGTTACTCTCTGGGAGGGAGGCATTTTGCAGGGTGCGATGCCGTTGTATCTCAAAAACCATTCCTATGGAGAGTATGTGTTCGACTGGGCGTGGGCAAATGCTTATGAACGTGCCGGTCATGACTACTACCCCAAGCTCCTGAGTGCCATACCATTCAGTCCTGTCACTGGAAAGCGGCTGCTTGCCCAAACTTCCGAACAGCGCGCATTGCTCGTTTCAACCGCTCTTGCGATAGTGCGAAAGGGAAATGCCGGAGCAGGCATGTCGTCGTTACATTGCCTGTTTCCCCTGGAGCATGAGGCGCGGGAAATGGAGAGGGCGGGGATGATGTTGCGATGCGGCGTCCAGTTTCACTGGAAGAACCGGCCGGGAAGAGGTTATGAGAATTTCGAGGATTTTCTGGGAGGAATGAGTTACAGCAAACGCAAGAAGATCCGGCAGGAACGGCGCAAGGTACAGGACCTGGGTATCCACTTCGAATGGCTCTCAGGAAATGATATGGACGAGGACCGCTGGAACTTCTTTATCGATTGCTACAACAATACATACCGCGAGCACCACTCCAGGCCCTACCTGAATCTGGAATTCTTCCTCCGGCTCGGCAAAAGCATGCCGGAAAACATTCTGTTGATTCTGGCGCTGCAGAACAAGAAGCCGATCGGCGTTGCTTTCAATATCCATAACTCGCACACATTGTACGGACGTTACTGGGGCGCGCGGGAATTCGTGCCGGGGCTGCATTTCGAAACCTGCTATTATCAAGCCATCCAATACTGCATCGCAAATGGTCTCTCTTTGTTTGAGGGCGGTGCCCAGGGCGAACATAAACTTGCCCGTGGATTTCTGCCGGTGAGAACCTGGTCGGCCCATTGGCTGGTTCATTCTGAATTTGCTGCTGCAATAGAAGGCTACCTAGAGCGGGAAACGCGGGACATCGATCGCTACATCCACGCACTGGAGGAGAGCGCCCCATTCAGAAAAGATGCGAGGGAATCGGAGTAAGATGCGAGATGTGAAAGGAAGCAGGTAAGACGGATAAGCTCATCTCTGGATTACATGCATATGCGGTTTAGCCAAAGAATTTTCCTTTTAAAATAACGTTTTCCTAACGGGTTATCTAAAATCAGCGCTGATGAAATACTGCAGTAACTGTGGCATGCCTGTGCAATTGCGTATCCCTGAAGGCGATACGCTGCCGCGTCATGTTTGTTCCACTTGCAGCATTATTCATTACGAGAACCCGAAGATTGTGGTGGGTTGTATCCCGGAATGGGAGGATAAGATATTGCTCTGTCGGCGCGCCATCGAACCGCGCCACGGCTTATGGACGTTGCCCGCCGGTTTCATGGAAAATGCCGAGTCGCTGGCTCAGGGAGCCGAACGTGAGACCTGGGAAGAGGCAAATGCGCGGGTGGAAATGGGCGAACTCTATTCGATTTATAGCTTGCCGCATATCAACCAGGTGCACGTGTTGTTTCGGGCGCGACTCCTGGATCTTGATTTCAAACCGGGAATCGAGAGCCTCGACGTCAAACTTTTTCAGGAGTCGGAAATTCCCTGGGACACACTTGCGTTCCGCGTTATACACGAACCGCTGAACCGTTATTTCGAGGAACGGCGTCGCGGCCAGCTCGGATTTCATTTGGGAACCATAGAAGACGTTTGCAAATGATCTGCCGCTTTTGAAGTTGTCGTTTTATTTTCCTTTATTCCAGTCATTCAGCTTTAACATCCTGGCAGAATAACCCGCACTCGCGGAACGCCGCATTATCTGACCTGCATTCCGGACAATCAAATGCTGGTGAGCCAGAAGCACAAAACGGTGCGGGCAGCAGCGGGAGAGACTGCGAGAAACCCCGGAAAGAAAAGGCGGAGGCTAATTCGCTAATCGAGGGAAACCATTCTCGAACGCGAGAGGGGAGGGTTGTCAGCGAAGTAATGTTTGATACCCGCAAGTATTGCGGAGGCCAGCTTGTCCTGATAACCGTGGTCTCTCAGTTTCCTTTCCTCATCCGGATTGCTGATGAATGCCGTCTCGACCAGGATCGATGGAATGTCGGGAGACTTGAGGACGGCAAAGCCTGCCTGCTCGACTTCGGCCTTGTGCAGATGATTGATATTGCCTATCTTGGAGAGGACTGCCTTGCCGAGTTTGAGGCTGTCGTTGATCGTTGCCGTCTGGGACAAATCCAGCAAAGTCCGCTTGAGAAAAGGGTCCGGGATATCGAGGTTGACGCCCCCGACAAGGTCCGCCTCGTTTTCTTTTCTTGCCAGCCATCCCGCAGCCGCCGAAGTGGCGCCCCGTTCTGAAAGGGCAAACACCGAGGAGCCGCGGGCATGGGGCTTGTTGAAGGCGTCCGCGTGCACCGATACGAACAGATCCGCATTCAGCTGACGTGCTTTTACCAGCCGCTGCGACAGTGAAATATAATAATCTCCGTCACGGGTGAGAGCCGCGCGCATATTCGGCTCCCTATCTATCTTTTCCTTCAGCTTCCTGGCGATGGCCAGAGTGATGTTCTTCTCCCTGGTACCGCGCCGGCTTATCGCGCCCGGGTCCTCCCCACCATGTCCGGGATCAATGGCGACAGTGATGAGACGAATCATTTCCGGCCTGTTTTTTCTTGCCGCTTCATTGCTCCGGACAGTCTCGATTTCAGTCCTTGAACTGACATGAGTCCCATTGTGGGGTTCATCCCGCAGCATGTATCCTGCTTTGTCCTTGTTATTCAGAAAGGCCATGAGCGGATCGGGTGGAATAGCAGGGTAGATGTCCAGAACAAGTCGATGTCCGTACGTTCCAACGGGTTGAATGACAAATGCCTGGGGTTCGACTTCGGTTTTCAGGTCAAGCACCAGCCGCAGTATGTCTGGTTTGAAATGACCGAAACGCACGGCGTGAATGTGCGGATCTGCAGGATCTATCCTGTCTGCCAGCCTTTTCAGCTCCGGTGTCAGTGAGACATCCTCAAGGTCAACGACGACGCGGTCCGGATCTTTTACCGTAGTGAGGGTGTAGCGAATGGCGGAAGCGGATTCAAGCGTAAGACGGGTGTATTCCTCGGATGGCCAGATACGGGCGGAACTGATGCGTATCTTTTCTTGAGCACAGACAGAGCTGGCGGATGACGATAACAGGAGTGCCGTGATCGAGAGGCATGCGCCAGCTGCCAGGCGGTTCCGGATGGAGGAGAAACGGGTTGAGCGCAAGGATTGTGAGACTGAAGGAACAGACTGTGAGCGCTCCCTCTTCAACCCAGCATATTGTTCCTCGATGAGATTTGCCATCGTTTCACGCACAGTTTGCCGGCCTCCGTATCCGCCTGAATTTCAACATCACGCCCTTCTGCGACCTTGAATATAAATTTCAAATCGGCTGGGGGCAATAGTCCGTTCGCCTTTTCCGGCCATTCCACGAGACAGATCGAGTCTGCGTTGAAATAATCCCGGAAGCCTGCTTCTTCCCATTCGTGGGGATTATTGAAACGATAGAAATCAAAATGATACAAGTATAACCTAGAAATTTTATAAAGTTCAATCAAATTATAGGTGGGACTTTTCACTTTTCCCTGATAACCCAGCCCGCGTAATATGCCGCGCGTAAATGTGGTTTTGCCTGCTCCCAGTTCGCCCTGCAGGAATACAACAAGGCCTGGGCGCAACGCCGGAGCCATTGCAGTTCCAAGTGCCAGGGTAGCGGTTTCATCAGCGAGATGGCAGGTCTGGTGAAGAGCTATCAAGGTGATGAAGGGCGGCAGACCCGGTATGATGTGAATATGCGCAAAGACGATCCCTCCACCGAACTATCTCCGGAACCTTTGAAAGATCTTTCTGACTCTACTGTCGATCTTCCGCAACTTGCCAGGTCCATCAAGGAATGGGGGGAGAAGCTCGGTTTTCAGAAGGTTTCCATTGTCGATGCAGGCGCGGACATGAGGCGGGCGGAGACAGGCCTGTTCGAATGGCTGGACCAGGGTTGTCACGGGGAGATGGATTATATGGCAAGACACGGCACCCGGCGTACTCGTCCTGCCGAACTCGTTCCCGGGACGCTGCGGGTGATCTCTGTGCGCATGAATTATATGCCGATCGCACGGGACAGCTGGCAGGTGATCCAGGACGGGACCCGTGCGTTCATCTCGCGCTATGCTCTGGGTCGGGATTACCACAAGGTGCTGCGCGGGCGCTTGCAAAAACTTGCGGAAAAAATCGAAGCGGAAACAGGATGCCTGAATTACCGTGTATTCAGCGACAGCGCGCCGGTAATGGAAGTTGAATGGGCGCAAAAATCGGGCCTGGGCTGGCGCGGAAAGCATACGCTGCTGCTTTCCCGTGACGCGGGATCCCTGTTCTTTCTGGGCGAGTTGTTTACGGATCTGCCACTGCCCGTGGACCAACCCGCAGCCAATTACTGCGGGAGTTGCACGAGGTGCATCGACATCTGCCCGACCCGAGCGATCATAGCGCCCTATCGGCTGGATGCGCGACGTTGTATTTCTTATCTTACTATTGAACATAAAGGCAGTATTCCCGAACCATTACGGCCTTTGATCGGTAATCGGGTATATGGCTGCGATGATTGTCAGCTCGTCTGCCCCTGGAACAAATTTGCGGTAATTACCAATGAAGATGATTTTTCCGTGCGGAACGGCCTGGATAGCGCGTCTCTGATCGAACTGTTCGGATGGAGCAGTGAGGAGTTCGAGGCACGGCTTGCCGGAAGTCCGATTCGGCGAATCGGACATGAGCAATGGCTGCGCAACCTGGCCGTCGGCTTGGGGAATGCGCCGTTCTCCCAATCTGTCGTTCAGGCGCTGCGAGCGCGACTCGATGATGCTTCCCCTCTGATACGCGAACACGTACGCTGGGCGTTGCATCAGCAGGAGCGTCCTTTATCGTTTTTTATCGAAGATGCGGCGATCCCGAAAAAATAATTTGAGTTTTGTACGGAATTTAACATACTGTGCCATAAGGGTGTACTAAAGTCCAATTCGCTCCCGCTCCTCAAGTTGATAGGATGCGAGGCATGTTCCAGCGTATGGATGAACCGGAGGGACGTTGCACGGCCGAGTCGGGAGGCTTGGATTGTCGGCCATTGAGGTTGCAGGCATTCTTCCAGGTGGCGTTGCTGAAATGCGGTACGGTACACAGTTATATTGCTGTTTGCGGGCACATGAATACTGTCTTGACAGGTGTATTGACTTATAGCATCTTTATTTTACATTAAAGGTCAATAACCCTCTTCGACTCAGGCATTTTCTAATCAACAAAAAAGGAAATTCGGTGAACCCCCTTCGTATCCGTACCGCAACATGGTTCTCTTGTTTTGCTGTTGTACTTCCCCTTCTTTCCCTTGGGGGTTGCAAAACCTACCCCTCCTTGAATCCAGATGAAAAACCCGTTGCACACGATTACCTGATCGGCCCGGGAGATAATGTCGATATCATTGTCTGGCGCAATCCCGAAGTTTCCATGGCGGTGCCCGTTCGGCCTGATGGCAAGATTACCACCCCTCTGGTAGAGGATCTGTCGGCAAGTGGAAAGACCTCGACGCAGCTTGCGCGAGATATCGAGGAGGCATTGTCGAAGTACATCCAGCAACCGGTCGTGACGGTTGTGGTGACAGAATTTGTAGGTCCATATTCCGAGCAGATCCGGGTGATAGGGGAAGCAGCCGAACCTCAGGCATTGCCTTATCGGGAGGAGATGACGCTGATGGACGTCCTGATTGCGGTAGGTGGTATGACTGATTTTGCCGCGGGTAATCGCGCTAGGATAGTACGTAACGTGGATGGGAAACAACATCAGTTCAGCGTGCGGTTGGACGACCTGATCCGGGATGGGGATGTGACGGCCAACGTACCCATGAAGCAGGGAGATGTACTTGTCATACCGGAAAGTTATTTCTGATCGAGCGAATTCCACTGCGGCGGCTTAATCTTCCTGTAATGGCATTTCGATAAGGTTTTCATTGCCCGGTAAGTTGAAATGAAGAAGAAGAAAATCATTCTAGGAATAGGGATAGAAACAGCGGCTTGTTCCATTCCGGTTTCTATTCCTCCAGCGGTTACAATGAGACAAGACATTCATCCTATTCGATAAGCGCAATATATTATTTTTCAGCTCAATGAAGCAGCAGGTACTAATGCCAGGGATAATGAAAATCCTGGCCGAAAACTATTCCAAGACAACGGGAGTGTGTTTATTCTCCCCATCATTGACCGCATCTCTGAGGACCGTTTGACAATATGGAGGAGCTGACAACCCAACTGCTGGTTTACCTGAAAGGGATATGGAAATATCGTTGGGCTGCTGTGGCGGCAGCCTGGGTCGTCGCGGTGATCGGCTGGGTCATCGTTTATAAACTCCCTGATGATTACCAGGCGTCCGCCAGGATTTATGTCGATACGCAAAATGTGTTGAAGCCGTTGTTGCAGGGCATGACGGTTTCCCCAGATACGCAGCAACAGATTTCGATCATGAGCCGTACCCTGATCAGCCGTCCCAATGTGGAGAGAGTCATTCGCATGGTGGATCTGGATATCAAGGCAAAAGACACCAAGGATCAGGAAAGGCTCGTGAAGGAGCTCATGGATAAAATCAAACTGGGGACCACGGGACGGGATAACCTCTTCACTATTTCCTATAACAACCAGAATCCAAGGCTCGCCAAAGAGATTGTCCAATCTTTATTGACCCTTTTTGTTGAAGGGGGACTTGGGAACAAGAGCCAGGATTCTTCATCGGCCATACGCTTCATTGATGAGCAAATCAAATCCTATGAGGAGAAGCTGATCGCAGGGGAAAATAATCTCAAGGCATTCAAACAGAAAAACATCGGAATAATGCCGCAACAAGGCAATGATTACTATTCACAGTTGTCGCAGGCGATGGACGATCTCAATAAAACCAAGCTGGAACTGCGCGAGGCCCAGCAGGCGAGAGATGCGATCAAACGCCAGATCACCGGTGATGAACCTGTTCTCCTCGTGGATCAGGGTGAAAGCGGATCGGCTTCATCGATAGTCAATGTGGAACTTGATTCTCGAATCCAGGCTTTGAACAAGAATCTCGACGCACTCAGGCTAAACTACACGGAGTTGCACCCGGATATCATTGCAGCGAAACGGCTCATTGCCCAGCTTGAGGAACGCAAGATCGAAGAGGCCAAACTGACCAGGAACGGCTCGGATCCGGGCAAAAACTATAGTCCGATGTTGCAGCAACTCAATGTGGCACTGGCGGATGCGGAAGCTGACGTGGCATCCATGAATGCCCGGGTGGAAGAATATAGCGCTCGTTACGAGCGCCTCAAGTCCTTGAGCAATGCAGTGCCGCAGGTTGAAGCTGAACTGGCCCAGCTCAACCGGGATTATCAGGTAAACAAGGCAAACTACGAAAAACTTCTCGAGCGGCGCGAATCAGCCAAAATATCGGGAGATCTGGGTTCCACCACAGACCTGGTTTCGTTCCGTGTCATTGATCCCCCGACAGTTTCTGACAGGCCCGTTGGCCCGGACCGGGGAAAATTCTTCTCCATCATTTTCCTGGGTTCTTTGCTGGCGGGGATCGGTATAGCCTTCGTTATCAGCCAGGTTAGGCCTACCTTCCACAGCCAGACCAGTCTGCGGGAAATTTCGGGTAAGCCGATACTGGGGTCAATTCCGATGATCTGGACAGATAAGGAAAAGGTAAAGCGCAGAAAGCGCCTCTATGCATTCGGATTATCCTTGCTGTCCTTGTTAGGCCTGTATGGCATCCTTATGCTGAAGATAGCGTGATTCATACTCTGAAAGATCATCGAGTCGATGCTGGAAATTTGATGACGGAAACCTGTTCCGGCGCATGGTCTACATCTCTCTGATCGTTGCCTTGAAATCTGTTTTGATGAAGTTTGTATTGCTTCAGCCCAATTTTTTTCATTAATACTTCAGGCCGGCGACTGAATCAATTCAGAGTTCAGCAGTGTGGCAGAATCATTTAATTAATATCTCTTTAACCACCATTCCTGTCACAATTCCCCGTTAGGTGCAGTAATTCTATAAAACCGGACGCAGGGGACCTCGGAACAGAACGGGAGAGCACGTGAGCATAATTGAAAAGGCTGTAGGCAAATTGGAAAAAGGGGTACTGTCGAGCGCACAAGTACCTCCATCGGTTTCGGTAAATCCTGATCAGAAGCTCGATAGCGATATACCCGAGGCAAAAGGGGGCGAAAAAAAAGTCCCGCCAAATACGGCTCTCACATCCAATCGGGTGAACCTTGATCTGGTCAAGATGCGCCAGTACGGTATCGTCACCCCCGATCAGGGGAGAACGCAAATAGCGGAGCAGTTTCGCGTGATCAAGCGACCGTTACTGACCAATGCCTTCAATAAAGGCCCGGGCATGATCAAGAACGGCAATCTCATCATGGTTACCAGCGCGCTCGCCGGCGAAGGAAAGAGTTTTTGTACTGTCAACCTTGCAATGAGTATCGCGATGGAGATGGATCGCACGGTTTTACTGGTTGATGCGGATGTTGCGCGGCCCTCGATCCCAAAAATCCTGGGTGTAGGAACAGAAAGGGGTTTGCTGGATCTTCTTGTAGAGGAAGATCTGCGCCTGCCGGATGTACTAATCAAGACTGATGTCGAGAAACTCACGCTCCTTACCGCAGGAAGGCGGCATTCACACTCCACCGAACTTCTTGCTAGCCGGAATATGGGAGAATTGTTGAAGGAACTTGCAGAACGTTATGCTGACCGTGTCGTTATTTTTGATTCTCCCCCCTTGTTGCTGACAAGCGAGGCACGGGTACTGGCAAGCCAGATGGGGCAGATTGTTCTGGTGGTTGAGGCGGAAACGACGTCGCAGCAGGCCGTCAAGGAAACGCTGCGGTAAATTGAGTCGTGTGACGTGGTAAACCTGATCTACAACAAGACCAAGACATTTTCTGGCGGAGAATATTACGGCTACTATTACCATGAGAGCGCCTGAGAACAAGTGTCGGCATGACATCTTGTCTTCTCCAGCTTGCGCTGTAGCCGGAATCATTCTATTGCTTTTGTCTTATTCTCCTTGCTCCAGAGCGGAGGAGTGGAAAATTCTTCCGCGGCTGAGTTTGATAGAGACGTATTCCGACAATTTGAGGCTAAGTTCGGGAGGATCTGGGAGGGGAGATTTCGTTACTCAAATCAATCCGGGTATTTTGCTGAACGGCACTGGCCGGCGCTTCAACCTAACCGCCGACTATACGATGAATAACCTCATCTATGCGCAGAACTCCGACCTGACGAGAATAAGACAGCAACTAAGCGCGAAGGGAACTGCCGAGCTGATGGAAGATTTTTTTTTCGTGGATGGAACCGCCATCATTGCTCAGCAGAACATCTCGTTGCTTGGACCCCAAGCGCTAAATAATGTGAATGTCACAGGCAACAGGGCCGATGTTAGGACATTTAATGTCAGTCCCTATATCCGCCACCGTTTCAAGGATTTTGCTTCAGCCGAATTACGCTATGGCCATAACATAGTAACCTCAAACGCAAACTTGCTTCAGAATAGCCAGGCCGACAACTTTTCTGCGCTTGTGAATAGCGGCACCGATTTCGGGAAGCTGCATTGGGGTTTGAGCTACAGTCACAGTAGGATTCATTTCGACAGGACGGATCGAACCGTCGAATTGGAGCGCTCCGTTGGCAATTTGCGCTACATGTTTACACCCCGGTTCGGTTTGACCGGAATGGGAGGTTATGAGAGGAACAGCTTTCTGTCGATCAGGGGAAACCCTTCGAGTCCGACATGGACAGCAGGTTTCGTATGGACGCCGAACGAAAGGACAAACATCGTAGCGAATGCCGGGCAAAGGTTTTATGGCGCTACTTATTTTGCGCAAGCCATACATCGTACCCGCTTGACTATTTGGAATTTTAACTACATCGAGGAAATTACGACGTTCAATCAGCAGTCGCAGCTCGGCAGCGCAGGCAGTGCATTTGGCGTCGCGAATTCCCTGAATCAGTTGCTTGGGGCACAGTTTCCCAATTTCTCTCCCGAGATCATTCAACAAAATGTCGGCCTCTTGCTAGGTCCCAATTTCTCCGGTTCTTTTCTTGTTCCCAGTAATTTTTTTACAAACCGGCTCTTTCTACAGAAGCGACTGGAGGCTTCTGTTGCCCTCAATGGTGTCAGGAATACTCTGGTATTGAGAGGATTCAATATGTCACGCAAAGCCTACTCACCTGAAGATGTGGATCTCGACCTCCTCGGCGCGGCAAATGCGGCGCTTCTCAACCATACAATACAAACGGGCGGCAATGCGCTGTGGAGTTACCGGGTTTCGCAGTTCACAACGGCCAATCTCACCTTTGGGTACACGCGCTTCACTTTTCCCAATTCGGAAAGGAAAGATGATGTCAGGCTTATCAGTACCAGTCTGACCCGGCAATTCCCGCAGATATTGCCTAACTTGAGCGCCACCATTCAATACCGGCGCAATGAGAGAGATTCCAATCAAGGGGGAGATTACCGTGAGAACGCCGCAATAGCCTTTGTGAACATGACTTTTTAGCAGAACAGAAGAAGTGTATACATCATTTTATGGGTTCAAGGCCAAGCCATTTCAACTGAGCCCGGATCCCAGTTTCTTTTTCGGCAGCAAAGGACATAACCGTGCAATGGCCTACCTTGAATATGGGCTGGCGCAAGCGGAGGGATTCATTGTCGTTACGGGAGAAGTGGGCGCGGGGAAAACCACGTTGGTCCGTAATCTGTTTCGACAACTGGAGCCGGAAAAGATCGTTGCTGCTCAAATCGTCAATACCAGTCTGGATTCTGATGACACATTGAGGATGGTCGCGGCGGCGTTTGGGTTACCCCTGGCACAGGGGAATCCGGGGAAGACACCTGTGCTCGTCGCACTCGAAAAATTCTTCCGACAATGCGAGCAACAGGGTAAGCGCGCGCTTTTAGTGGTGGACGAGGCGCAAAATCTCTCCCCCCAAACTGTGGAAGAACTGAGGATGCTTTCCAATTTTCAGGGAGATAACAAGTCTTTGCTGCAAACATTTCTTCTCGGGCAGCCGGAGTTCAGGAAAACCCTCCTTGGTAATGATATGCAGCAGTTGCGGCAAAGAATCACTGCAACCTATCACCTCGGTCCCATGGATCGGGCGGAAACGAAATCCTATATTGAGCACAGATTAAAGACTGTGGGCTGGGGGGGGAATCCCGGATTTGATGAGGAGGCTTTTGACGCCATACATCAGTATACAGGAGGTATTCCGAGAAGGATCAATGCGTTGTGCGATCGCCTCCTGCTGATGGGCTATCTCGAAAAGCTGCAGCATTTCGGAGTATCTGAAGTGAACGAGGTCATCCGGGATATCCAGCAGGAGTTTGACGCGGTTGAAGTCGAGGCTGGACTATTGTCGGGAGATAAAACTTCCCCCTTGAAGGAAGAGCAGTTCGCTATCGGCCTGGAGGAGATGAGCAACCGGATTGCGAAGCTGGAGGAAACCGTTGTTTCCCTGATGGGTCTGCTCAAGCAGATACTCTCTCTGGCTGACGTGAACAAGCGGCTCCGCTAGAAGTACGTCTGCCATGCGCAGTCCAACAAGGTCGGTCAAGAAATACCGATGAGCATGAGGGCGAGATTACGAGGAAGCCGCGTCCGGCGCAGGTATTGCTATTCGAGTTATACGAGATTTTTAAAATGAGTCCTGACCCTATTCGAAATGCAATGACGATCGACGTCGAGGATTATTTCCAGGTTTCCGCCTTTGCGGCTCATATTCCGAGAGACTCATGGAACTCCATCTCCTGCCGTGTAGAAAATAATATCGATCGGATTCTTTCATTGCTGGACGAGAGGGAGGTAAAAGCAACCTTCTTTACTTTGGGGTGGATTGCAGAGCGTTATCCCGCAATGGTGAGGCGGCTGGTTGCAGAGGGCCATGAGCTGGCAAGTCACGGGTGGGGCCATCATCGGGTTTGGGAACTGGATGCTGACGAATTCAGGGAGGACATTGTTCGCAGCAAGGCGCTCCTAGAAGATATTTCCGGGCAACCCGTACTCGGGTATCGGGCGCCGAGTTTCTCCATAGGACACCAGAATGAATGGGCGCTGGATCTGCTCGGGGATGCGGGCTACCGTTATAGTTCCAGTATCTACCCAATCCGGCATGATCACTATGGAGTTCCCGATGCTCCGCGGTTCGCTTATTACCCCCGCAACAACACCCTGCTGGAAGTCCCGATTACAACGGTACGACTGTTCCAGAGAAATTTCCCTGCAGGTGGTGGGGGTTATTTCCGGTTATGGCCCTATCCTGTCTCCCGCTGGTTTCTGCAGAGGCTGAATCATTTCGAGGAGCGTCCTGCAATCTTCTATTTCCACCCATGGGAAATAGATCACCAGCAACCGCGCCAGAAGGGGATCAGCATGAAAACACGTTTTCGCCATTATCACAACCTCCATCGAATGGAAAACCGACTCCGGGCGTTGGTTCGCGACTTCAGGTGGGATCGGATGGATAGAATTTTTCTGGAAGGTGCATGAGTCCACTGGCGTATTCGGTTGCAAATGTGAATTTGGAGTCTTCGCATCCAACTGGCGCGTTGTCGGTAAACCTGCTTTCCGGGAGGGATGTTAGGCGATGGGATGATTTCGTATCGTGCTGCCGGGAAGCGACCTTCTTTCATCGGGCAGGTTGGCAAACCGTCATTGAACGTGCCTTTGGTCATAAAACCTGGTTCCTTTACGCGGAATGCGAAGGGGAAATTCAGGGGGTGCTTCCCCTGGCGGAGATCAATAGCCGTTTGTTTGGTCATTCACTGAGTTCCCTGCCTTTCTGCGTGTATGGAGGAATTGCTGCGGATTCGCAAACTGTCCGGGATGCACTGGACAGATCCGCCCAAAAGCTGGCCCAAGAGTTGCAAGTAGACTATCTCGAATACAGGAATCTGAAACCCCATCACGCCGACTGGCACGGAAAGGACCTTTATGTCACCTTTCGCAAGGAGATAGCGTCCGAGATCGAACAAAACATGAGCGCCATTCCACGCAAGCAACGGGCAATGGTGCGAAAAGGTATCAAGGCAGGACTGGAAAGTGTCGTTGATCAGGATATAGAACGTTTTTTTTCAGCTTATTCTGCCAGCGTGCATCGCCTTGGCACCCCGGTTTTTTCGAGGAAGTATTTCCGCCTGCTCAAAGAAGTGTTTGCGGAAGATTGCGAGCTGATGATAATCGTGAAGGATAACCGCACCATCTCCGCCGTGATGAGCTTTTATTTTCGGGACGAAGTCTTGCCCTACTATGGAGGTGGGACCGGGGAAGCGCGCGAGGTAGCGGGAAATGATTTCATGTATTGGGAACTGATGCGGCGGGCATGCGAAAAGGGGTGCAAGGTTTTTGATTTCGGACGCAGCAAACGCGGGTCGGGTTCTTTCGATTTCAAGAAGAACTGGGGATTTGAACCGCAGCCTTTGCACTATGAGTACCAACTCCATCAGGCAAAGGAAGTGCCGGACCATAATCCCCTCAATCCCAGGTATCAGATCTTCATCAAGGCTTGGCAAAAGCTGCCGCTGGGTCTGGCAAACCTCGTCGGTCCGCACATCGTAAGAAATCTGGGCTAGATTCATGCGCGAATTGCTTTATCTGGTCCATCGAATTCCTTATCCCCCGAATAAGGGGGACAAGATCCGGTCCTATCATCTGCTGGAACATCTGGCACAACACCACCGCGTCCATCTTGGCACCTTTATCGACGACGAGGGGGACTGGAAATATATCGAGAAGGTAAGAAGCCTCTGCGGGGAAACCTGTTTCATCAACCTCCATCCAGGGATGGCCAGGGGGCGCAGCCTTTCGGGATTGCTTTGCGGGAAGCCCCTTACCCTTCCCTACTACTGGAACCCGCGCCTGCAAGCATGGGTAAATCATGTACTTGGCACAAGACCTGTTGAGAATATCCTGATCTTTTCCTCAGGAATGGCGCAATATGTAAGTCGGGTGCAGCATATCCGCCGGATTATCGATTTTGTCGACATTGATTCGGACAAGTGGATGCAATATTCGACATCAGCAGGCTGGCCGATGAACTGGATATACCGAAGAGAATCGAGATTGCTGCTGGGCTATGAAAAGGAGATCGCGCGCGCATTCGACAGCGCCACTTTCGTCTCCGAGACAGAAGCCGACCTGTTTCACAGATTGCTACCCGAAGCTGCTGCAAAAGTGACTCACTTCAATAACGGCGTCGATGCCAATTATTTTTCACCGCAAAATAGCTATCCCAATCCGTATCCGGAGGGGAAGCGCATTCTTGTGTTCACTGGCGCGATGGATTATCGGGCCAATGTTGACGCAGTTGCCTGGTTTGCAAGGGCTGTTTTTCCGGCGATCCGCGCGAAGCTACCGGAAGTCGAATTCTATATTGTCGGAGCACGCCCATCCGATACCGTAGCAGCTCTCTCGGCATTTCCGGGCATCAGGGTAACGGGGTTCGTGTCCGACATCCGGCCCTATCTGGCGCATGCCTCGCTGGTGGTTGCGCCGCTACGCATTGCGCGTGGAATACAGAACAAAGTCCTGGAGGCAATGGCCATGGAGAAAATCGTCATAGCTTCTCCGTCGGCTGCGGAAGGCATTCGCGCGCGAAGGGAGGAGGAACTGGTGGTTGCCCTTGATGAACAGGACTTCGCCCATCGGGTTATCTCCTTTCTCCAGAACGGCGAGCATCCTGGAATCTGTCGAGCTGCAAGAGTGCGCGTGCTGGAAGATTACAGCTGGAAAAATGGTTTGGGACGTATCGACAGACTCCTGTCACAACCCCAGGCAGTTTAGGCAGAATTCCTTGTACTACCATTGGCGGAGACAATTTCGAGTGGAGCGAGGCATATGAATGCAGGAGTCCGCCAGGGCATCGCCCCGGACCCCTCACTGGCACTGGAGCATGAGGGGTTGAAAGCAGGCGCTCTGCTTGCGCTCGGGGTCATTGCGGGAATTCTCCTTGCTTATCATGAGACAACCTGGTCCATGATTTCCACCTGGGCCAGATCGGATACGTTTGCTCATGGCTTTCTGATCTTTCCGTTCAGCGGCTATCTGATCTGGGGAGAGCGCAAGCATCTCGCCACTCTTTTTGCGCGTCCCAATCCCAAAGTTCTGTTCGTGCTTGCGATTCTCGGTTTCAGCTGGCTTCTGGGAACCTTGGCAAGTGTGCAGGTATTTGCGCAATTCATGGTGATAGCGATGATTTCCGCCGCCGTCTGGGCAATCCTGGGAAATCAGATAGCATGGGCACTGGCCTTTCCATTAGCCTACCTCCTGCTCGCCGTACCTTTTGGCGATGCATTCATACCGCCGCTGATAAACTTTACCGCGGACTTTACCGTGACAGCACTTCAGCTGACCGGAATTCCTGTCTATCGCGAAGGCAATTTTTTTACCATTCCCAGCGGCAATTGGTCGGTGGTTGAAGCCTGCAGCGGGCTGCGCTACCTGATTGCATCCTTTACGCTCGGAACCCTTTATGCATACCTGACCTATCGGAGCCTCAGCCGTCGGCTGATATTTATTGCCCTGTCTCTGATCGTGCCGATCCTTGCCAACGGTATCCGCGCCTATCTGATTGTAATGACCGGCCACCTGAGCGATATGCAGCTCGCGGTGGGCATCGACCACCTGATTTACGGATGGGTATTCTTTGGCTTTGTAATGCTGGTGCTATTCTGGATCGGATCCTTCTGGCGCGAAGATGAGAACAGGTTTGAGGCCGGCTTTACAGCGCAGAGCTCGACAGGAAATAACCGCGCTCCTGGAGGTGATTCCACCTTGATAAGGACAATTTTCACTGCTGTCGCGGCTTTAAGCATAGCCGTCATCTGGCCGATATACGCGGAGTGGCTGGAAAGGAAGATTTCCTACGGTACGGAAGAAGTGGAAATCCATATCTTAGATACATCCGGCAAGTGGCAAGGTAGCCCGGAACCCCTTTCCGATTGGAAACCCATATACACGGGTTCGACTGCTCAGTTTCTGAGAAATTACCGGAATAACGGACAGTCGGTAGATCTTTACATCAGTTATTACCGCGACCAGAAGCAGGGTGCTGAATTGATCAATTCCGAAAATGTGCTTGTAGCGGGAAAGGGATCAAAATGGCATGAGGCTGGCGAAGATATGCGCAGAATCCTCCTGGGTTCGCAGGAAGAAATCGTCAAACAGAACCGGTTGCACTCCTCTTCGGCATCGCTGCTTGTGTGGCGATGGTATTGGATAGGAGGTGAGGAGACCGCAAATCCGTATTGGGCAAAGTTCCTGCTGGCCAGGAATAAGCTCCTGGGAAGAGGCGACGATGCGGCTGAGCTCATTGTGGCAACACGATACGAGGACAGCCTCGATGAAGCAGCTTCAGTGCTTCAGGATTTTATTATGGATAGGGCGCCTGCAATAACGGGCGCACTTCGAAATGCAGCCAACCGTTAGTGACAGGCTGCGGTTGAGTCCCGCGGAACACGTCAAGCAGCCGCCTCTCATTGCTCATGTGATTTATCATCTGGGGGTGGGGGGACTGGAAAATGGCGTAGTCAATCTCATCAATCATATTCCACCCGATCGCTACCGGCATGCCATAGTTTGCCTGAAGGGGTATTCGGACTTCAGGAGCAGGATTGTCAGCGAAGACGTGGAGGTTATCGCGTTGAACAAGCGCGATGGACATGATTTCAAGCTATATATCGATCTTTTCAGAGCGCTCAGGCGCTTGAAGCCCGACATCGTGCATACCCGTAATCTGGCTGCCATGGAAGGTCAGGTGATTGCAGCTCTTGCGGGGGCGCGGGCAAGAGTCCATGGCGAGCATGGGCGGGATATGTTCGACCTGCATGGTAAAAACCGTAAATATAATTTATTGAGAAAAGCGATTCGTCCGTTTATAAACCATTTCATCACCGTCAGCAGGGATCTCGAAAGCTGGCTTGTCGATACGGTACGGGCAGCGCCGCATCGCATCAATCAAATCTACAATGGCGTAGACAGCCGACGCTTTTATCCGCGTAAAAGCACATCCTTGAAGAACAATAGGGTTCAGGGAGCGATTCCGGGATTTTTCAGGGAAGATGCCTTTGTCATTGGCAGTGTCGGCCGCATGGCAGATGTGAAGAATTACCTCGGCCTGATAGAAGCATTTTTACTTTTGCTGAAGGAAATGCCTGCGGCTCACGAAAGACTTCGGTTATTGATTGTCGGGGCGGGGAGTACCCGGCAGCGCTGCATTGAAAAGGTGCGTGAAGCGGGAATCGAAGGACTTGTCTGGTTTCCCGGTGAACGGGACGACATTCCTGAACTCATGCGCAGCATGGATCTGTTTGTGCTTCCTTCGCTTGGAGAGGGCATTTCCAACACCATTCTCGAGGCTATGTCTACCGGCTTGCCCGTCGTCGCCACCCGGGTGGGAGGAAATGCGGAACTGGTTGAGGAAGGCATGACAGGAATGCTGGTTCCGCCGGGATCGGCAACTGCGCTGGCAGGAGCCATACAGGAGTATTACAGAAATCCGGAGCTGTTGATAGAACACGGCCGCGCTGCCCGAAAGCAGGTCGAGGCAAGGTTCAGTATGGAAGCCATGATGTCCGGATATCTTGAAGTCTATGACCGAGTGTTACGTAGGGTATAACGGGCGGAAGGAAAAATAACATGTGCGGAATTGTGGGCCTGTTCGATACTCGCGGCAAAAGATCAATCGACCGGCAATTGCTTCTGGGAATAAATCAGGTTCAGGTACACCGCGGTCCGGATGAAGGAGAAGTTTACACCGAGCCAGGACTGGGTTTCGGTCATCGTCGTCTCTCGATTATGGATGTTTCCAGTGGACAGCAACCGCTTTTCAATGAAGATGGTAGTGTGGTGGTGGTTTTCAATGGCGAGATCTATAACTTCGAGACGCTTGCCAAAGAACTTTCCAGCCGGGGTCACACCTTCCGGACACATTGTGATACCGAAGTCATTGTTCATGCCTGGGAAGAGTGGGGTGAACGCTGTGTAAACCGCTTCCGCGGCATGTTCGCATTCGCCTTGTGGGATCGCAACCAGGAGGTCCTGTTTCTCGCGCGAGACCGGCTGGGCATCAAGCCACTCTACTACAGCCTGCTGGATGATGGGACTTTCGTTTTTGCATCAGAGCTCAAGGGAATCCTTGCCCATCCCGGTTTTATCCGGGATATGGACGTTCATGCCATAGAAGATTATTTTGCTTATGGATATGTGCCGGAGCCAAAAACCATCTTCAAGCAGGCATATAAGCTTCCCCCGGCGCATACTCTGAAGCTCAGCCGGGGACGAACCGTACTTCAACCTCAATCCTACTGGGATGTTCCGTTTACGGCGCATTCTCCCCTGAGCCTGGAGGAAGCCCGGAAAGAGTTGATTGCCCGACTGCGTGAGTCGGTGAAGGTACATTTGATGACCGAAGTGCCCTTGGGCGCTTTTCTGTCCGGAGGCGTGGATTCGAGCGCGGTGGTGGCAATGATGGCGGGCCTCATGAACGAACCCGTCAATACCTGCTCCATTTCTTTTGGGGATCCTGCTTTCAACGAATCTCAATATGCGCAAAAGGTGGCGGACCGCTATCATACGCATCATCAGGTAGGCCAGGTTGACCAGGACGATTTCGACCTCATAGACCAGTTGGCTTCACTGTACGACGAGCCCTTCGCGGATAGTTCGGCCATGCCTACCTACCGGGTTTGTCAACTGGCCAGGAAACGGGTCACTGTTGTCTTATCAGGGGATGGGGGGGACGAAAACCTTGGGGGCTATCGTCGTTACCGATGGCACCTCTATGAAGAGAGAATGCGATCCATTTTGCCGTTGGGACTTCGCAAACCCTTGTTCGGCCTGCTCGGGAATCTGTATCCCAAGGCGGATTGGGCGCCGAAAGTATTGCGTGCGAAATCTACCCTTGAAGCTCTCGCGAGAGATTCTGTGGAAGGCTATTTTCACAGTGTTTCGATCATGAAAGACGGCATGAGGCGCCGGTTGTTCAGCGAGTCCTTCAGGCGTGAGCTTCAGGGGTATGGGGCAGTAGAGATCCTGCGCAGGCATGCGGATAAATGTCCGGTGACAGATCCTCTTTCTCGTGTTCAATATCTGGATATGAAAACATACCTGGTGGGTGATATTCTTACCAAGGTAGACCGCGCAAGCATGGCGCATTCCCTGGAAGTACGCGTGCCTCTCCTGGATCACGAGCTGGTCGAATGGATATCGGGGCTTCCCGCATCCATCAAACTGCGCGGGCATGAAGGCAAATATGTATTCAAGAAAGCCCTGGAACCCTACCTGTCAGACGACATTCTTTATCGCGACAAGATGGGATTCTCGGTTCCGCTCGCAAGCTGGTTTCGCGGCCCCCTGCGTCAGCGGATAAATGATGCACTGCTGGGACCCGTTCTGGTGGATACGGGATTCTTCAATGGCGCATTTCTGAGGGAAATGCTGGACCAACACCAATCGGGGCGGCGCGACTATAGCGCTTCCCTGTGGTCGTTGTTGATGTTTGAATCGTTTTTGCGCCACGTGCTTAATGCCGAGCAAGTGCACGCTTCCGGGGAAGGGCTGAGGCTGGTTCATTTTGCGTGAGCAGATTGTGGCGGAATCGAGATTCGTCGGCAGATCGGGGCGGAGGGCGAAATCCTGGGGCCCAAGCGTTCCAGGTCTTTTCACCCGCCGGCTCATCCTGATCCGGTAGTCGATAGCCGTTAAATTCCGCGAGTGGTCCGATGCTGGATGTATTCCTTACTGTTGATGTCGAGGTATGGTGCAATGGCTGGGAGGACCTCGACGCCAAATTCCCGGCAGCGTTCCGGAGATATATCTATGGTCCTACCCGTAAAGGAGATTATGGCCTGCCGTACCAGTTGCGCCAGTTGCGGGACTATGGATTGACCGGAGTATTTTTTGTTGAACCCCTGTTCTCGACGCGGTTTGGCCCTGATCCGCTGGTGGAAATTCTCGGCCTCATTCGGGAAGAAGGTCATGAAATACAGCTTCATCTCCATACCGAATGGGTAGACGAATCAAACCAGCCATTGCTCGACAATGTGAGCCGCAAAAGACAGTATCTGCGCTATTTTTCACTGGAAGAACAAACAATCCTGATACAGACAGGAGTGCTGTTGATCGAATCAGCGGGAGCGCCGCGCGTAAATGCATTTCGTGCGGGAGGTTTTGGCTTCAACCGGGATACGTTGCGCGCCCTGAATGTAAACCAGATCGCTTTCGATAGCAGTTACAACGCGAGCATGCTCGGACAGGATAGCGGTGTCAGTCCTGAAATGCCCTTGGTGGAGCCCGTCGAATGCGAAGGTGTGTACGAATATCCGATGACGGTCTTCGACGGGGGCGTGGGCGGATTGCGGCATGCCCAGTTGACTGCATGTTCTTATCAGGAGATGGAGGGTCTTCTCTGGCAGTCGCTGGAGTCCGGACGTAAAGCTTTTGTTATCCTGTCGCACAATTTCGAATTGCTCAACCCGTCGATGGATCGTCCGGACGAAATTGTAATAGAGCGTTTTCATAAACTCTGTTCTTTCCTTGATCGGCATCGGGATTGTTTTCGCGTACGGGGTTTTCATGGCCTGATGCCTGTGTCTGTTCCCCTGCAACCCGCTCCACTCACCTCACCGGTCTGGAAAACGGGATTCAGGATCCTCGAGCAGGGTTTGCTCAGGAGGCTTCGTTGAATCAGGCATGGCATTGTCAACAGGTGCCGATAAAGATACAACTGGGTGACAAGACCTTGCTAGCCCCCAGGTTGTGGTTACAGGTGCGGGAAGCGGGACTTGACGATGAAACACCCCCCGTGGCCGAGCCAATGGCGCCCGCTGATCCCCTCCATGAAGGAAGCCAGGGCTTCCTGCTCAGATCGCTGCGCATCGCCGGACCACAGCCCGTGCTACGGAGGCAGGGCGCTTATCTGTGTTATGTGCCCGCGCAGTATCCCCGCTATTACATTGATATGCAGCAGTCGTTTGCGGAATACAAGAGCAAGTTTTCCTCCAAGACACGCTCGACTATCAGTCGCAAAATACGGAAGTACACAGAGCATTGCGGTGGCAGTATCTCTTGGAGAGTCTACAAGTCTCCTGGCGAAATGGCCGAATTCTTTCGGCTGGCCCGCACTGTGTCCAGTACAACTTACCAGGAAAGATTGCTCGACGCGGGGCTGCCTGATTCCGCAGAATTCTGCGAGCAGATGGAGCGGCTGGCTCAACAGGGTCGCGTTCGCGCGTTCCTTCTTTTCCATCGAGATAGGCCCGTCTCATATCTTTACTGTCCGATATCAAATGGAATCGTCCTCTACGCATATCTCGGATACCATCCGGACTATATGAATTTTTCAGTAGGCACGATTCTGCAATGGCTGGCTTTGGAGTACCTGTTCGACGAAAAAATTTTCCGCTTGTTTGATTTCACCGAGGGCCAATCAGAGCATAAAAAACTGTTTGCCACTGACAGTGTTCAGTGCGCCAACGTTTTTTTTGTTCTAGCTAATATGCGCAATATATGTCTGCTCCAGTCGCAAAGGGCAGTTGATCATTTCAGTAAATTCACGGGTGACAAATTGGAACAGCTAGGTGTCAAGGCGTCCCTGAAACGGCTGATGCGATCAGGAAGGTAGTTTTACAGGGGACGGAAATGTGCTCTTTATATGCTTCGACGCTTAATGATCTCATAACTGCCGACGCTCATTGGCGCAGCATGCAAATGCGGGTGGTATGCATGTTCTCCGGAAAAATAAGTGAGATACCATCCAATTCCGCCGTTCTATTGAATTTAAAGTTCACGCTATAAATCGACGTTGTTCAGATCATGATAAAAAATGCTGTAAAAAAAATTATAGACATGGAGTGGTTCGCGCGCATGATGGAGGTGCTGGATCACCGGTCCGATAATCGTATGACTGAGCTTGGAATGTTGAGCCAGGCTTTTGAGTTCATCAAGATCAATGAAGTCTGCGGAGATTACCTCGAATTCGGATTATGGAGAGGAAAAACCTTTGGCTATGCGCACAGGATGAAGCATCGCTATCGCAGGCAGGATATGAAATTATGGGGGTTTGACTCCTTTCAGGGATTACCTGATACCGGAGCCCATCCAGATAACATCTGGTACAAAGGACAGTTTGCCTGCAGTCGCCCCGAATTCGAGTCGATTCTGAAATCGCGAGGCATTCGTTCTTGCGAGTACGAGCTGGTCGAAGGTTTTTACAGAGAGAGTCTGAATGACGCAACGCGCCGGCGGCTCGCGGGACGCAAAGCGGCGATCGTCTATATCGATTGCGACCTCTATGATTCCACGGTCGAGGTACTCGATTTTATCCAGCCGTACCTTGTAAATGGCTCCATCGTCTGCTTTGACGATTTCTATAACTACAAGGCTGATCCGGAGCAGGGCGAGCAGAAAGCCCTTTCAGATTTTTTGCGGAAGGAGAGCGGCATATGCTTCATTCCTTATATGGCATACGCGCCCTTGGGAAAGTCATTCATTTGCCGCCGGACATGATTTCGCATTCTCAGCGACGTAACGGATGATTGGGGTAAATCGGCGTCATGTTCGAGTTCGATAAATACGAAAAGCAGTTGCACGAGGATCGCGAGCTGGCTCCTCGATCGTCTTACGAAGCGGTTCGCGATATCGAGCAAATGTCCTTGCTCATGTGGGGTGAGCACTGCGTGGAATGTGCAGCCCCGAGCTGCTTTGCAAGTTGCGATCTATATCAGAGCCGGCCCGATACGCGATGCCGTCGCCTGACGTATGGGATGTATCGCAATCCCCGTTTTCCATCGGCGCGGGGCTACGGCGCAGAGGTTTCATTCAAGAAATGGGGCAAGATCGAGGCCCGGGGTAATACACTGCTACTGCCCTCCGGCGTGGCCCTGTGGACCGAACGCATGGTCGATTTATCCGCACCGCTGATTAATATTGTCGGGGCCTTCGTCCAGCGCGTTACGCGGGACAGCCGCTGGTCATATCTGGAGCATACGCTCCTCGAACGGCTCGGGCGCTGGCTGCATCGAAGGAATGATTCCAATTCCAGACAGCAGCCGAATCTTTTCCTGCTGGAAGTATACAATCCGATGAATGTTCCCGTTCGCATGCAGCTGGGCATGTCAGTCGCCAGCCCAGGGGGCAAATTTTCCTCGGCTCAGCTTCCACTCCCATTCCGGGCATCGGTCACATTGCCTCCCGGTTATTCCCGTCACGAGTTCCAGCGGGAACAATTCTCGAGGATCACGGAATGCGGCCTTCCGTTTGACATCGCCATTATCCCGGATGGGGAGGGTACTGCACGCCTGGTATTTCTGACTGCCGATTTCGTAGTTCGAGCCGAGGCCGCAAGGATAGACATTTCCAGTCAGCCGAAAATCAAGTGCGTGGTGTGGGACCTCGACAATACCTTATGGGACGGGATATTGCTCGAGAATGAAGGGGTTGGTTTGCGGCCAAAGGTACTCGAGTTGCTGCGCTTCTTCGACGAACGGGGAATCCTGCTCAGTATCGCAAGCAAGAACGATGAATCCAGCGCCTGGCGCCGGCTGGAAGAATTGGGTATGGCGGATTATTTTCTATATCCTCAGATCAACTGGCTTCCCAAGAGCGAAAATATCAAGGCAATAGCGGAGCAACTCAATATAGGACTCGATACCTTTGCTTTCATCGACGACAATCCATTCGAACTGGAAGAAGTATCACGGGCCTTGAAGGGGGTCACCTGCGTGAATGCAGAGAAGATCGCCGATCTTTTCTCGAATCCGCGCTATCAGGGGTCCACCAATGAGGATGCGAGAAAACGCAGCCAGTTTTATCGCGAAGAATTCGTGCGCAGGAAAAGTGCGACCCAGTTTGGGTCAGATTATCTCGGATTCCTGGCAGCATGCGAAATAAAGCTCTTTGTCGATCTTTATACGGATGATGATCTGGAACGTGTGTCCGAACTTGTCCAGCGCACGAACCAATTGAATTTCTCAGGGCGCAAGTACCAGAGGAGCGAGATTCTGCCTATTCTGGCGAATCAGGAAGTAGAGAAATACGTGCTGCGTTGTTCGGATAACTACGGTTCTTATGGTGCTGTTGGATTCTGTATTGTTCGAATCGAAGAGAAGGAGATACGCATTGAAGATTTCATGCTCTCCTGCCGGGTGCAGGGGAGATTCATTGAGCAGGCTTTCTTCAATTATCTGGTGAACAGACCGCGTGAGCAAAAGCCCCAGAGTTTGTGGGTTAATTTCAGACCCACAGGGCGCAATATTCCGGCCCAGCAGGTGCTTGAAAGCCTGAATTTCGTCTCGTGCTCACCTGATAACGGACTGAGGGTTGATCTCAACACCCAGTCGTTCAAGTGCGACTTTATTTCGGTGAGTTCCGCAGCGGTCATGAGAGATCAGATTTGATGATCCTTGGTGTTCAGTGACAATCCCTGCTCGATTCGAGTGAACTGGACGCGCCGAATATAAATGCGGCGACGATATCATGGGTTGTTCCGCATCATGGCAGAGTGCTGCCTTGTCTGAACAAAAGGCGCCTCGGCGATCAATCCCGCGATCAGTAACAGGTAAAACAGGAAACTGAGGCGGGGTTCGTCTGACCAGCTGTTCAAGACGCCAACGGCGAGGAAGGCCGTGAACGATGCGCATAGTACCAGGCTCAGCGGATCATCTCTCCAGGCGCGCGGCAACCATCGTACGATTGCATAGCCAATGAGCGCAAGGAAACAGAGCAGTCCGAACCAGCCCTGTTCAAAGAAAACGCTCAGGTAAAGATTTTCCACGTGCCATGGCCAGTAGTTATCTGTCGAAAAAAACCAGTGATGCATGCCATCCGAAAAATCGCCATTACGTACCAGATTTTTTCCGGAGATATCCAGCAGCCTTACGTTGTCCACATCCACTACCGTGCCAGGTTCACCATTGTAGAGGGATAATATTACGGGCCTTGGGAGTCGGCTTCCCGGTGGTCCGAAATTCTTGGCATGAATTTGCACCTCCAAATGAAACCAGTTCCTATCGGGTGCATTAATTCGTAGCGGCGGGTTCGCGCAAGTATAAGAATAAAGCATTGCTTTTTCGCAGACCACCGGAATCAGGATGGGATTTCCAGTCTTCGTGCGCAAATCCATTGCAAGCGTATACGATTGTTCTGCCACAACTGCCACGGTTTGCTCAAAATAGAGAGGATCGCCACTACCGAGTCGTAACAGGCTGTTCCCGTTTTCGTTGACGAACCCATAAGTGGCCGGGCGGGAGGGTGCGTTTGAGTTCCAGAAATAGGCTGCTGGAAACGAGCCCAGGCCCATGCCAAAAAGCGACGCATTTTGCCTCTGAATAATGCTCACGACATCATCCCAATGGGCAGCGCGCACGTCCATGTCCCGCTCGGCTATTGCCCAGCGTGTCTGGCTATACTGCCCACTGAAGATGGGCCATGTAATGACTGTCGCAACGCCGGCAATCAGAATCACTGCAACCATGTTGGAAAAGCGGTGCGAATTCCCGCGGGCTGCAAGCTTCAAGAAGCCGAGCAGCAGAACCAGGCTCCCCAAGGCAAAAGCCGCCTGGCCACCCCGGGAGAACGTCACCATCACACTATATCCTCCCAAGCCATACAGACCCACCGCCAATAACGTAACCCAGGCACGGCGTTGCTCCCATGCAAGAAGTGCCACGAATGGCAATGTGGCGGTCAGAAAGGCTTCGATATAAGCTCCACCGACATGCATGCCCGGGAAAGGTCCGGTGATGCGGTAGTCGTCCTCAAAATTGAAAAGTCCCGGAAATGTAGCGCGTTCCCATAATACATAAGCCACCGTTCCTGCCAGTCCCAATGTCATTCCCAGAGCGAGACGGTTCGTGGCGCGCAGCGGCTCTTCCCATTGAAGTGCAAGCAGAGGCATAAAAGCCAGAACAAATAGCAAACCTTTGCCCGCCCGTAACGCATTATAAGAACTGATGTAGCTCGAGAAGGCGTTATGGTCGAGTATCGCCAGTGGGAATAAGCCGATGACGAAGCTGATCGCTGCGGATAGTACAAAAAGGAAGAACAGCAGGCGCCCGAATCTCCTCAACGAACGTTGCGGAGGCAATCTGGAGCCGAGCCTTAGATATCCTACCCCCAGGGTGACCAGGAGCACTGTATCAAACTCGGTCCAGAACAATCGGCCGGTCCAATGCGTTAGATCAAGTAGCGGTAACAAGGCGGGCACGCAGACGAGCCATAGACCGGGCTGCCGCCAGAGCAATGTTGCATATATGATAAGAGATAAAAAAACCCACCCTGTGCTGAGCGGAGTCGTCACCACAGCCCAGGTCGCGAAAACGATAGCAAGGACACCGGCGGCCACTGTCCAGCGAGGACGTTCCTTCGAGAGAAGCTGCTCAGCCCGAGGGATTTCCGCAAACTTCTCCAGAATCGGGGTCAAATAATGGCGGGACGCAATTTCCTCAGGCTTGAATCGCGCAGATGATGCCGGCGTGTCAGTCTGAGGGATAGAGAGTGCATGGAGCACCCGATAGGCTCCCATCGCTGCCGCCACCGCTATCAGGATATTGGTCGGGTCTGGATGCTTCGCCGTAATGAAGAGCTTACCGGCTTCAATAATACATGCAACTATTCCTGCAACCAGTCCAGCAACGACTGTTCTCCGTTGACGGTCTTGTTGCCACTCGCTCCGGAAACTGCTCCAGTGCCAGAGCCATAAGCCTGCCCCGATAGGTAGATAGAGCGCAGCTTGAAATAACAGGCTTGCAAGCGCGACTGTTTCAGTACTGAAATAGTGATAGTAAAACGGTGCGAAGTGTATGTCTCCAAGCTTCTCCAAACCCTCGGATACTCCCAGTCGATCGCCCGAAAACCAGCCGTTCAACCACGCAAGCGCCCCCAGGTAGGGGAGGATACACAGGGCCAGTACAGGGTTGATGTACCGGCGCAGCGCGGGCCAATCCACCCCCGTGGCAACCGGTATCAGTCCGGCTCCAAGCGCCAGGCCTGCTGCACGTGAGATGACTGAAGCTCCCTGACTGATGCCGGACGCAATCGTCAATTGCAGGCTTTCGATCAAAACTCCCAGTATTGCGCCCGTAATTGTTGCGGAAAGAAGTAGGGAAGGCAGGGGGGGTTGCCTGGGCTGTCGAAAGATCAGCGCGGCCAGCGGCGCGACCAGAAGTGCCTCCGGGATGAGTCGTAAAAAGCACTTTTCACCGCAGTTCGGCGCAAATACCCACCCGGCGGCACCGGAGGCCAATTTGTCCCGCCACTCGTCGAAGGACAGTAGAAAATCATAAGGAAATAAGCTGAGTACTGCATACAACAGGGCGTACGCGACCAGTATGCCCTCTCGTGCCTGTGTTCCTCCATTGCCAATGGTTTGGGGCAGACGCGTCAGGTGTTTCCCAATAACAGGCCAGAGCGCAATCCCTAATATCGAGCCGGCAATCTCCGCAAAAATATCGTTCAGCGAGACGGTGCGAGGAGCAAAGAATTGCTGGATAAATTCCACGCCTAGCGCAACTGTCAATGAAAGCAGCAGCGACAACAGCATGCCGGTCGACATCAACCGGGGTTGCCGATTTTCTCCCACCAGCCAACCGCAGAGCAGCAGCCCGAAAGGGATATATAAAAGCAGGTTGGCTACCAGGTCTGCACGGCTGGCTACTCCCAGTTTCAACAGCGGGATATGCTGGAAATTCGACCATGCGGCGGAAAGCGAGAGGCCATTCCAGTGGAATGGAAGCAAGCTTCCATATACGATAATCGCCAGATAGATCAGGACAGGGCCAACAAGCGATGACGTGTTGAGCTGATATTGCGCTGTCGAGTTCGTGGCGTTAGTCAATGATGTGGCTCAGAGAGAGGTATTTTTGTTCGACGTGTTCGATGCTGTAGGGCTAAAGTCTACCTCTGCATAAGTTTTTTGGCACTGTAAAATTCAGGCTTTATTTCCAGCTTCGGCATCCAGCGTTCCGGCTTATTTTTTATATTAGCGTAAGCACCAAAACGAACATCTTCCACCGCGCCGTCGAAATCTTTTTCCGAGTCCGGGTATAGACGTAACCGACCGGAATCAATGGAAGGAAAGCGCCATTTGCCGGGTAGCAGGGCAAGATTCATTTGTCCCAGGGGCGCGAATGGCTTGATAAGAGATTCGCTCGCAGCCTGATATCTGCCAACAAGATTTCGCCTGGTCGGGTAGCCCGCTAAAGGTATCCGGGCAAAAATGGCATTACCTTCCATCCAGTGCTGATCAGTTAAGTCTTCTTTTCCAGTCGACAAAGTGATACCGGTATGTCGCGCAATCACTGTATTGTAAAACACGCTGATTACGCGAGGAGTACCATTGTGAGGCTGGATGCGCACTGCATCGCCAGAGTGATTTACAAACACGTTATTGTACAAAGCAATGTTTCCCTCGCCTTGGAACAATGATTCGTGCGGATTCTGATAAAAGAAATTGCCATAGATGAGATAAAGATCATTTGATCCCGGGCCGGTAAGAGGCCAGTGGCCGACCAGTACATTCGGTCGGGTCCACTCTCTCGCTCCCCCATTTACCTTGCTGAAAACATTATGGCGAATAATCGTTGTGCCAGGTTCGTGCGGCATTCCCGGCAGCGCGGGACGAGGTGCCTGATGCTTGATCTGCAAGTTGTAGCCTATCGTGTCAACGATCAGATTGTGCTCGATCAAACCGGCCACAAACGGCGCGCGGCCGTCCGAGTTGCCGAGATAGAGCCCAGTGCCTGCGCCTTCGATGATATTTTTGCGTATTATCCAGTTCCAGGCGGGACATTTGGTGGAGATGGCCACGGTCTGCTGGTTGTTGCCATGACCGCGCACGCGTAACCCCTCAAGGGTAATGTGATGTGCCCAGTCGGCATGTCCCTCGCATTTTACCCCGTCCACCGGTAAGTTGTTGCCCTCGATGTCCAGATCACGAAGGACGATGTAACCGGAATTGAGGATGCTGATGGTGTTGTGACCCGGTCGCGCCCGGAAGGCTGGGGGATTTTTTTCACTGGCTCCGCTAATCGTGATGGGTGCATCCGGGGTTCCATGAAGATGGTGGACTGGCAATCCCTCCTTATAATCTCCTGGCGCGAGTTGCAGGTGGTCGCCCGGCTTGAGTTCCTTCAGTAGTCCTCGATAATTGGAGGGCGTTCCCTTATGCGTTGGCGCTGCGGAAGCGGGCGAGCATCCAGAAATGATATAGGCGAGCATGCCCGCAAGCAGTAAAAAAAGGACGCGTCCTGGTTTCATCGTTACCTGTTACAACTGTCCTGCCACCAATGCACTGCAAAGGCAATGCCATGCATGCGGATCTCGACGCACGCGATTGCAAATGCTTGCCTTTTCAGTTATAGTAAATGCAACTCTGTTGCAAACTACACCACAAATGCATTTTTTGATTGATCTTCAGAAAAAAGCCGAAGAGATGATCCGTCACCGCGGGGAGCGTATCACTCCCGGACGGATTCATATCCTTGCCATGCTACTGTCGGAGCGGCGAGCTGTCACGCATCACGAAATTGAAGAGCGATTGAAGGGCGAACATCGGTTTGATCGGGTTACGCTCTATCGGGTGCTGGAGTGGCTGAATGAGAAAGGCTTTGTGCATCGGGTGGTGAGTGCGGATAGAGTCTGGCGTTTTCGTGCCAACCTTCACGAACATTCGCAGCAACATGCCCACTTTGAATGCTTGCGTTGCACAAAGGTGGTTTGTCTCAATGAGGTCGAGACTACGCACGAATTTGTCCTGCCGGCGGGTTATCGTTCCCGGGAAGTTGAGTTGACTGTTAAAGGCTTGTGTGCCGAATGTGTCTGATTGATGAATCGTTGCTGATGCAGTAAAGACACCGGAATGAATAGCGGTTGGTCGATAATGTTGCGTAAGCAATCATTTCTGGTTCTGCTGGCGCTCGCGCTGGCATGGGTGCCCGTCCTTCAGGCGGCGCATGCGCTGACTCACGTCGGGGAAACCACCGCAGGCGACATCGTTTCCGAGGTGGAAACGATGGAGGACGCTGCAGTCAAAGATGTAATCCCTCCTGTGGCTGACGAGGCGGAGGGTGAAGCCGACAACGACCGGCTTTGTCTCGACTGCCTTGCGCTGACAGGTTTCAGCGTTATTTTCTCTATCCTTGTAATTGTATTTTCGAGTCAGACAAGGCGGCAGGCGCGTCTTTATCGAAAATCACAGCCTCTTTTCTTCAATTCTTATACCTCCTACTCCACGCGCGGCCCTCCCGTGCAAGCTTGGCGCGCATAGGCCATGCACGGCCACTGAGCGTTATTTAGCGAGGAGATTCTGATCGAGATCGTCAGGTGTTTACGGTCGATCGGACAGATATTCCGTAATCCAGTAAATCGAAATTTATCCAGGGTGACCGGCATCCGACCATATCTGCCGCCCCCTTGCGGCAGTAAAGTTGTGTCGCTTCGATTACCCGTTTTCCTGCCGGATTTATGCAATCAACATGAGTTGTACAAATTGTGATTTTGCGTGCGGACCTGTTCTCCGTGCGCATGAAGGGTCGAGTTCATACGCTGCATTGGCGATGGCAACGCTGCTCGCGCTCAATGCATCCTCCGTCCAGGCTCAAAAAGCGGAAAAAATTGAGCTACTCAATCCCGTAGTTGTCACCGCAACCCCTTTTGAGGACCGCACTGAGCTGGATATAGCCCAGCCCGTCTCCGTATTGAAGGGAGATGATTTGCGGAGGAAACGCGAAGCCAGCCTGGGGGATACCCTTTCCCATGAACTGGGCGTGACATCAAGTTTTTTCGGACCGGGCGCCGGTCGTCCCATTATTCGCGGTCTCGATGGGCCACGCGTCAGGGTGTTGGAGAACGGCATCGGTACGCTCGATATCTCTTCAATCAGTCCAGACCATGCCGTTACTGCCGAATCTCTCAATGCGTCGCAAATCGAAATCCTCCGGGGTCCATCAACTCTTCTCTACGGCAGCGGCGCGTCGGGTGGCGTGGTCAACGTCGTGAACGGCCGTATTCCAAAACAACTGTTCAAGTCGATAAAAGGCAATATCGAAGCGCGTGGGAATACCGCGACCGAGGAGCGTGCCGGCGCCTTCAATGCAAGCGGAAGTATCGGGCAAGCATCCTGGAGCGTCGGGGGGTTCAAGCGCAAAACCGACGATTACCATATCCCGGGACGGGCGAATGAGAGTGATCCCGGCAGCCGGAAAGGAATTGTCGGGAACAGCGCCATCAATTCCGGCGGCTTGTCCGGGGGGGGCTCGTATGTCGGGGAAAGAGGTTTTGTAGGCGGCTCGATCTCCCGAATGGACAACGAATATGGCATTCCCGGACCGGAAGGTTCGAAGATCGATCTCAAGCAGACGCGCTATGATCTGGCGGGTGAACTGGACAAACCCATGGCCGGTCTCGAGAAGCTCAAGGTGCGCATGGGTTACAACGATTACAAGCACAACGAGATCGAAAGCACGGGTGAAGTTGCGACCCGTTTCAAGAACCAGGGACTGGAGAGCCGCGCCGAACTCACGCATGCTACTGTGGCAAACTGGAACGGCGTATTCGGTGTGCAGTTTCGTAACCGACATTTTTCCGCCTTGGGCGAAGAGACCGTGGTACCCGTCACCAATTCCCATTCGGTAGGTGTGTTCCTGGTGGAAGAACGCAATTGGAATCGATGGCGCCTGGAACTGGGCGGTCGCGGCGAGTACGCCGCCCAGAATCCCAAAGACGGTCATCCCTCACGTTCCTTTGGTCTCTACAATGTCTCCGCCGGGATTTTATGGAAATTCCTGGATGGCTACGGATTGTCATTGACTGGCATTCGCGGTCAGCGCGCGCCCTCGACAGAGGAACTGTATATCCATGGCGCACACCGTGGAACCGCCACCTTCCAGAGCGGAAATAATGGATTGAGAAGCGAGACCACAAACAATCTCGATCTGGCACTGCGCAAGACCAGTGGTATGGTGACGTGGAAGATCAATATATTCCATAACTGGATCGACAATTATATTTTCGTCCAAAGTGCGGACACGAATGGAGACGGTGTGGCCGATCGCGTGAATCAGGAAGGGATGCTGGAGCCCACGGGTGAGTTTCTGGTACAGAACTTTGCACAAGGCGGAGCCAGATTTTACGGTGCCGAAGCAGAAACCGTTCTCACGTTGAAGCCGGACGAAATCGACCTGCGCCTGTTCGCGGATTACGTAAGGGGAAAACTTGATAACGGAGGGAATGTGCCGCGCATCACGCCGTTACGCTTCGGCCTGGAATTCAATCACAGAACCGGCCCCTGGACGTCGAATATAAGTGCCACTCGGGTGATGCGCCAGAACGATCTGGCGGAACTGGAGACAAGCACGCCCGGGTATACGATGGTGAACATGGAGGTAAGTTACCGCATCAAGAAGACGCGCTCCAACGGCATTCGAATCTTCCTCCAGGGCAGAAACCTGCTCGATGAAGAAATGCGTGTTCATACCTCTTTCCTGAAGAATTTCGCACCGCTACCGGGCAGGGCGCTCGTCGCTGGGCTGAGAGGGGAGTTTTAGCAGGCAGAGCAGTTTCGGAGGAGGTCAGATCCGGCGCAGGACGGTGCGACGTCATGCAGGGGAGCGCGCGTGGGGTCTTTGACCGCAATGCTCAAGCTCTCCTGTTAACCCTGAGCAGAATGTGGCAAACTTCGCAGTTACGTCCTAATCAGGCTATATCGATCCGTGTCCTCGTACGAACTCTTCATCGGTTTGCGTTACACCCGCGCCAAGCGCCGCAATCACTTCATCTCGTTCATTTCCCTCATTTCCTTGCTCGGTATTACGCTTGGGATGACAGCGCTCATTACCGTTATGTCGGTTATGAACGGATTTCAGAAGGAAGTCCGCTCGCGCATCCTCGGTGTCGCGTCCCATATCCAGGTGAGCGGCGTGGAGGGTACGCTGACGGATTGGCGAAAAGTTGCCGAAGAAGCGCGCAGGCATCCCGAGGTGGAGGCCGCTGCACCCTACATCAGCGCACAGGGGATGGTGTCGTTCGATCAGGCCGTGAGCGGTGTGGCCGTGCGAGGCATCCTGCCTGGCATGGAGGATCACGTGGCAGATCTCGGACGGATGATGATAGACGGCAGACTGGAAAATCTGGCGCCGGGAGAGTTCGGTATAGTCATCGGCCGCGAGCTGGCACGCTCGCTGGGGGTTTTTACGGGTGACAGGATCGTATTGATCTCGCCACAGGGACAGGTGACGCCTGCAGGGATCATTCCGCGCCTCAAGCAGTTCACGATTATCGGGATATTCGAAGCGGGCCATTTCGAATACGACTCCGGGCTCGTGCTCATCCATCTGGCAGATGCACAAAAGCTGTATCGCATGGAAAACCAGGTATCAGGCGTGCGCCTCAAGTTGCATGATCTTTTCAAGGCGCCGCAAGTCGCGCGTGAGCTCGTGCCGCTGATTTCCAGCGATGTCTATATCAGCGACTGGACTCGCCAACACGCCAATTATTTTCGGGCCATACAGATCGAGAAACGCATGCTGTCTCTCATTCTTGCACTGATCATCGCAGTGGCGGCGTTCAATATTGTCTCCACATTGGTGATGGCCGTGACGGACAAGCAATCGGATATTGCGATATTGCGCACCCTGGGTGCGAGTCCGCGCAGCATCATGAAAATCTTTATCGTGCAGGGAACCTGGATCGGGGTGGTCGGTACCGCATTGGGGGTCATCGGCGGCGTGTTGCTTGCCTACAATGTGGAGGCGGTCATTGCGATGATAGAGCGGTTGTTCAGCGTGCAGTTCCTGTCCAGCGAAGTCTACGTCATCAGCGAAATTCCCTCCGACCTCCAGTTCGATGACGTGATTGCCGTCGCCATCGTTTCCTTCGTGTTGACACTGCTGGCAACACTCTACCCGAGCTATCGCGCTTCAAAGATCAATCCGGCCGAGGCGCTGCGGTATGAGTGACAATATCATTTCCTGCCGCAACCTGCGGAAGAGCTATTATCAAGGCCAGATCGAGGTGCCGGTCCTGATGGGAATAGACCTGAAGGTGGGAAAGGGAGATACCGTCGCCATCGTCGGCGCGTCCGGCTCGGGAAAGAGCACGCTACTGCACCTGCTCGGAGGTCTCGATGTTCCTACCGGCGGGGAAATTCGCATCCTGAGCCATGAAATTGCTGGCATGGGTGAAGCAGAGAGATGCGAGTTGCGTAACAGGTCACTCGGTTTCGTTTATCAGTTCCATCATCTGCTGCCCGAGTTTACCGCGTTGGAAAACGTGGCCATGCCGCTTCTGATCCGTCGTATGGCCAAGGCCAAGGCCTACGAAAGCGCCCGCGAAGTCCTGCAGCAGGTGGGTCTGGGACATCGGCTGACGCACACTCCTGGCGAGCTTTCGGGAGGCGAGCGGCAGCGGGCTGCCGTGGCGCGTGCATTGGTGACCCGTCCAGCCTGCGTGCTTGCGGACGAACCTACGGGCAATCTCGACCGGCGCACCGCGGGAGAAGTGTTCGATCTGATGCTCGAGCTCAATCATGATGCTGGCGCGAGCCTTGTCATTGTCACACATGATCCCGATCTCGCCAGAAAGGCCGGCCGAACCCTGCATCTGGAGGATGGCCTCCTGACCGTGTGAGGCCAGGCACCGGGGTTGGGTTGATTGCTCCTGTCCGGCAGCTTCCAGGAGGGTCCACAGCTCTATCAGGCTTCATTCCGGTATCGGTCGATAGCGGTAAAGACTTGTTCTATCCGCTATCTCCATCCATTTCATCCATATTCTGCTCATTCTTTTGTCTGCGTCGCTTTGCGCGCTTGCGCCATTCATAAATCGCGAACAAACGCCACCCCGCGCGCACCGCAAAATAGCCTGTTGAAGAAAGTAATAAAGCCAGCAGAAACATTCCGACCAGCAAAGGCTTGCCGAGTGATACCACCCACTCGATCAGGGCAGGCCCCCACTCGCCGATACTTTTATCCATTAGATGCAATCCCACTTCGGGCATGCCGTTCGACGTGCCTCCCGTTACAAAAGTGCCGATTTCGTAGGCAGCCACATAGATCGGCAGGATGGTAAAGGGATTGGAATAAAGCGTCGTTATGACTGCTACGGGAAGGTTGACCTTGAAGGCAACGGCGAATAACGCGGCAAAAAAGAATTGCACGGGATTGCTGCCGGGGATGAGCCCGGTGAACAATCCGACGGCAAAGCCGCCAGCGACCGACCTCCGATGCAGATGCCAGAGATTGTGGTGTTGCAGTCGCTCGCCGAAAAGGGCAACAAACCGGTTGCGCCGGATGGTTTCGTGGGAAGGCAGGTATTTTTTGAAAAATTTTCGAAACACAGGGGTGGCATGAAATATATACAGGGACAGGAGCTAGGGAACTCCAATAAATCCTCCAGTTTACCCAGCGACAGGGTCCTTGATACAAACATACACCACTTGCTCAGCTGAAGCTATGGGCATATGAAATTCTGCGTGCAATGAAAAAGGCATTTGTGGACGCGCCTCTGTCAGCCGCCTTGTCTGTTTTCTCTGGCTTCTCCGACGATTTTTATCCCGGCTACCATGGCCGCCGGTATGCTCTGCTGATGGCAGGAAATCGCTGATGCGACTTTGTATTCTGGCATTTGTTGCCGGGGTGGTGCTGCTGCAACAGCAGCCAGTGCTGCCAGCGCTTGCAGGTGCGTGGGCTCTCTTCCCCGGCATGGCGTGTGGAATTCTGCTGCTTTCCTGCCGTGCCCCTGTTTTTGCTCGGATCGGCAAAATGCTTTGGGTTTGCCTTTTCCTGGGAGCAGGTTTTTACTGGGCGACTGCTTTTGCGCAATGGCGCTTGAACGATGCGCTCCTGCCCGAGTGGGAAGGGAGAGA